>NZ_JBRBAU010000018.1:0-38817 GCF_053480195.1 Corynebacterium guaraldiae
ATACAGGAGGCTGGCCTAAGTCAGAAGATTTTAAATCATTTACGCCCAAACAACTTATGTTATTTACAATGACGCCGCTAAAGGAAAAGCGCCATCCGGCATACACCAACCGTGATACGCATACGGCATATCACAGCCACAATGAATAAAACCAACCAACACAAAAAGTACATTGGCACACTATTGAGTTCTCAGACATCATCCGCACACTCAGCGCAATGAATGTTTATCATTCACCGTCTTGAGCGGCTGGAGTTCACACTCTAGTAAACAAGTTTAAACCTTGTCAACTGGGAGTTAATCTCCGTGTCACCAGCGTCTCGCGGCGACTTCGATAAATATACGCACACCCCAAACAAACAACAAATCCCCAGGTATTCATGCTTTTTCGAGCAGTTCTTATCCCGGTTGTGAATCGCATGTACAGAAAACGACGAATCCCGCCGCACAAGGCGGCGGGATAGGCATAGTCTGCTCCGACTAAGAAGACCGGTTGTTAGCTGAGCTTGGCACCGGCGAAGTTCTTCTTTCCTCGTCGCAGAACAAGCCACGAACCGTGAAGCAGATCCGTAGCGTCCGGCTCCCACTCATCAGACTCAATGCGTTTGTTGTTGACGTACGCGCCACCTTCCTTGATGGTGCGTCGGGCAGCGCCCTTCGAATCGGCCAAGCCAGCGGCAACCAACAAATCAACAATGGTTCGCGGCTCCCCTGCGGAAATCTCTGCCACAGTGGTCTCAGACAAGGCACCAGCCAGGGTATTTTCGTCCAAATCAGTGAGCTCAGCTTTGCCGAACAGTGCCTGCGCTGCTAGCTCCACAGCCTTCGTAGCCTCTTCACCGTGCACCAATGTGGTCATCTCCTGGGCCAACCGGCGCTGCGCTTCACGACGGAATGGCTCGTCCGCGACCTTCTGTTCGTAGGAAGCAATCTCTTCCTGATCAAGGAAGGTGAACCAACGCAGGTAATCGATGACCACAGAGTCGCCAGCGTTTAGGAAGTACTGGTACCACGCGTACGGGGACGTTTTCTCCGGATCCAACCACAGCTTTCCGCCACCGGTGGATTTACCGAACTTCTGGCCCTGGGCGTCCGTAACCAACGGAACGGTAAGGCCGTGAACCTTCGCACCGTTGACACGTCGGTTGAGATCCACGCCAGATACGATGTTACCCCACTGGTCGCCACCGCCGATCTGCAGGACACAATTCAGCTCGTTGTGCAGGTGCACGTAGTCGTTGGACTGGAGCAGCATGTAGGAGAACTCAGTGTACGAAATTCCGTCGGACTCCAAGCGACGCTTGACCGTGTCACGGTCCAGCATCGTATTCAAAGAAAAGTTCTTTCCCACGTCGCGCAGGAAGTCAATGACAGACATCTGAGAAGTCCAGTCCGCGTTATTGACCATGGTCGCCGCGTTCTCACCCTCGAAGTCAATGAACTGGCGCAGCTGCTTCTTGATAGCCACCATATTCTCGTTGATGGTCTCCTGCGAAAGCATGGAGCGCTCCCCCACATCCCGCGGGTCGCCGATTTGCCCCGTAGCGCCACCAGCGAGGGCGATTGGGTGATGCCCGGCCTTTTGAAAACGGCGCAGCATAATCATCGGCACCAAGTGGCCCGCGTGCAAGGAGTCACCCGTGGGGTCGAAACCGCAATATAGAGTGATGGGTTCCTCGCAAGCCGCGCGGAGGGCGTCGAGATCTGTGGACTGGTTAATGAGGCCGCGCCACTGCAGCTCATCAATGATGTTCATGGAGGCTCCTTTTACTTCGATTCCGGCTGGACGGGATAAGTGTTCGCAAAGACCACTAAATTCGCGGGATGCGTCTTAGGCATCGTCGTCAGTTGGCGGCCACGGTGTTGCGTGATCGGCCAGCATGACAGGAATACCGTTTTCAATGGGATAGGCCACCCCTAGCCGGTCATTGACCAGTACCTGTTCTTCTTCCAGGTAGTTCAGCGGGCCCTTGTCCTGCGGACACACCAAAATGTCGAGCAGCTTCGGATCAAGACTCATACCCGCCAACCCTACACCTCCTTGGAATCTGCAGAAGGAGTGGTCCCACCAAATTGCAGCTTCAGCGCCATGGAGTGATCCTGCAGGCCACGGACCGAGTTCTGGACAATGGCGTCACGAATCTCCGTCATCTCTCGATTGAGTATCCCCAGCGCCTCAGTCACCTCTTTGACCGCTGCGGGCTCGTCGAGTTCCGTTACCTCCAAATAGGACTTCACCAAACTGCTCGAGTGCTCCTCAATCATGTCGCGGACAAGGGACTGCTGACTTGGGGCATCATCGAGCCTGTCCCAGTTGTTGAGCACCCACGTTGCCGAGGCGTCGAACTCCGTCCACGCGCGATCTACGGGCGCCGGAATGTCTCGGTGGTACAGGCTGCAGCGAGTTCTGTTCAGGCTTGTGGTCAGCCGTCCCGCCTCAGACACCGGTGGTGCAGGCAGTTCCCTGTGTCGCTTCTCCGGCGGGATGAGGAATCCGGCTGCCGCGCCGCAGCTGGCCGCCACGATAGGCCAAAGGAATCCCAGGCCGCCGCCAGTGAGGAAGTGCAAGGCAGCGACGAGCACCGTCACTACAACTGCGGCAATTACCTTGCGAGGGGTTACGTAGTCCATGGATGCCTGCCTTCCTTGACAATGGAGAATAGTGTTTTACTGATAAGCGCGAATTTCTTCGAAGGCCCCGGCCAGATCACCGTCGATGGCGTTGAAGGTTTTACCGCCGGTGAGTTGGGCTAGCTCCTCCATCTCTTGAACATTGGCTTCACCGTACAAGATGACGAACACCGGGATATCCTTCTTATCCGGTGGGAGCTGTTCATACGCCTCCTTAAACTGAGCAAAGGTTCGGCCGCGAGTGACCTCACCGTCGGTCATGAGCACCACGGTGCCAATATCGCCGTCGCCAGCGCTCAGCTCATCAAAGGCTTTAAGCACTGAATCGAACGTGGCGGTTTCTCCGTCGGCCTGCAAATCCTCTACTCGATCCGCCAGTTCTTTGACCGAGCCCATGTTTTCGGTATCCATCACAGCGCGGGTCACTGGCTGAGGTTCGGACGAGTACGGCATGAGCTTGATTTGCTCGCGGTTACGGAAAGCAACCTGGCCTTGTTCTGCGGTATTGCCGTCCGCAGAGCCGTCGATAAGCGGGCGCAAACTGCTCTTGAGAAGCTCGATACGCTCACCTTCCATAGAACCCGAGGTATCCAACACAAGAGACGTGTTGCCGGGTTTGCGCAGCTCGTGGGCGAATGCGGCCTCCAGCGCCTGTGCAGTCTTCTCGTTAGCTGGATAAGGAAGCTCGAACATGGTGCCGGGCAGATCGGAATTGTCCACGCGCAGGTGGTAGCTCTTCAGCAGCTGGGGAGAATCACGCAACCAGTCAGCCAGCGCCTGTACCTTAGCTTCTGCGTCATCGTCTGGGGAGCTATGAAGGGCCGTGAGTGGATAATCCGCGGAAATAACACCATCGGAAGGAATGACTACTTGTAGGTCTGCGCCTTCGTCCTGGAGCTGATAGAGCACGGATTCGTAGTTAATAATCGCGTCCGCTTGCTCCGGATGCTCGCGGAAGCGATCCGCCAACCATCCCGAGGAGCCAGAGGTGAGCGTCTGATTACCAAACAGGTCTTGGACCTTGTCCGAAGCCTTGTAGATATCCTCCTCCGTTAGCGCTCGGCCAGTGTCCGCGAAAGCGGTGGTGGCCGCAGACAAGGCGGAGAAACCCGAGTTCGACGTTGATGGGTCGGTCATCCCAAAGGTGATACCTGAATCTGAAATCTCCTGCCAGGTCGGCTGCGTGGTGTCCCATCCGTGCTTGCGTGCGATATCTTTATGCACGCCCAACGCCACAGGTGAGCGCGCGACGCTGAATTCCTTTCCCAACTTGCTATCGGCACCAATGATGCGGGCGTAGCGGTTGGTGGCGAACCACGTGGCGTCATAGTGACGGTCAAAGGTTCCTTGTTGCAGCGAACGGGAGTTCTCCAACGTGCCTGACTCCGTGGTCATGGTGATATCAAAGCCGAGCTCCTCGGAGGCCTGTTCCAGGACCGGCTCCAGCGGTGCAAGCTCCGTTGCGGCGACAATCTTCAGGTCACCGTCTTGCTCTTGCTCGCTCGAGGTTGAGTCGTCGAGCCAACTGTTTCCACTGACAGCGGAACAAGCAGCAAGAGTCATCATGCACGACACGGCGACGAATGCCTTCAGGGATCGCAACATTCACATCATCCTTTCCGGGAGTTCGTTTCCCGTGATTAATCCCAGCTCTTGCTGAATGGCTTCAATGTCTTGCCAAGACGTGGGACTTTGTTGAGTTGGCAGAGGGAGAGGGCTGTACTCCACGTCGGCGACCAGCTTGTCGAAGATGCTGGTCGGCTCCGTGCGGTATCCCTGCATCGCGGCAACACCTTGAATTGAACGGTCACTCACCGCGGCGGCGAAAGCATCACCTTCCTCCGTCTGCGGGACGACGGTGGAGGTCAGCATTGCCCCTGGGACGAGGGCTAAAGGAGTGTAGTCCTTGAGCTTCGTGCTGCCCTCAGAATCTGATTGCTTTAAAAGTTCGGCCACGTACTCGGCTTCGGTGGCCAACACCATGGGCATCTCGCCCTTCCCAAGACGCAGGTAGGTATCAAAAATTCCCTGCGTGCTAGCCTCTCCGTGCCCTTGACCGACGAGTAGTCGCTGCATGACATCATCACCGCCTGCTCTTCCCCCGACGGAACGAATCAGGGCGGCATACTGCAACGCTGCATTGGATTCGCGGAGGCTGGGAACCGCAACATCGACAACGCGAGGAGATCCAAAAGACGGGCTAATATCGCGCCAGCGTGTGCCTTCCTTTGACATCTCGTTCAGTCTTGCAAGATCGAGGGACTTGTTACCGCCGTTGTCAACCACCAAGCCTTGAGATTCCATATCGCCCACCAAATCCGTATAGACCAGTGCGATGAGCGGCGTAGAGAATGCAACGACCGAGCGCGGGTCAGCTCCAGTGATGGTCGTGGATTTATCCTTGGTCTCAGCAACACGTGCCGCGCCATCCACAACGGGCATGACGAAGTCATAGTCAGGGTCGGGCCTGCTAGCAATCTCTACCAAGTCCTGGGGCGAGAAAACGTCATACGTCACCGAGATGCCAACCTCTGCAAATACTTGTTGCTGCTCCGCGGCTTTAAAAAACTCCTCATCTTCCGGACTGATGGCACCCTTCACGTGGAGGAGGTCGCGATGCGAGGAGGGCGAACTGGGAAAGCTAAAGCTGGGCATCGAAATCCAGCCACGCCCCACGACCACGGAGACGATAGCGACAACCAGGAAGGCGAGGGCTGCGATAACTGACTTCTTTCGTCCACCCGGCTGTGCGCTACTCATGACCTAAATCATAAAAGGCACTCCGCCATGGTGCTCGACTTACCGATCACGCACCCCCGATGCAGTCCCCCGCTGTTGCTACCCGAAAGCGATTGCCCCAATAGGAACTGCAAAGACCAATGCGGCCACAGCGGGACAGAGAAAAGCCCGGCGACTCTGTCCCGACCATTGGGCTAAAGAAGCGAAGGCACGTTCGCGACCAAAGAGAAGAGGTCCTTAGGGTCCTCCGGGTTGGCAATGATATCGATCTCTGACTCCAAATCAGTACCCCTTACGGAATCACGAAGGTAGCGAAGGGCAGAAAAGTCATTGATGGCGAATCCGACATCGTCGAAAAGCGTGATTTGTTCATCGCTTTCGCGGCCCGTCGCCTGCCCAGTAAGTACCTGATAGAACTCGACCACTGGGAAGTCTGCCGGCTTCTGTTGAATCTCGCCCTCGATGCGCGTCTGTTCCGGGAACTCAACAAAGACCTTGGACTTGTCCAAGATAGAGCTCTCAAGCTCGGTCTTACCCGGGCAGTCACCGCCGACCGCATTGAGATGCACGCCAGGCGCGACGTGATGCTCGGCCAGGATTTGGTTCTGGGCTTTATCGGCCGTGCAGGTGGTGATGATGTCGGCGCCCTGTACGGCTTCATCAACACTTGAGCAGGCTGTGATGTTGAATCCCAATGGCTCCAAGTTTCGCTGGAACTTTTCTACTGCCTTCGGGTCAATGTCATAAATAGCGATGTCATCGATCCCCATTACACCGCGGAATGCAAGGGCCTGGAACTCTGACTGCGAGCCAGCCCCCACCATGGCCATACGCTTGGAGTCTTTTCTGGCTAGGTGCTTTGCCACCATGGCGGAGGTGGCCGCCGTGCGCAGTGCCGTAAGCAAAGTCATTTCGGCCTCGAACGTGGGGTAACCGTTGTCGACGTCAGCAAGCACGCCAAAAGCAGTTACCGTCTGAAAGCCACGTGCGGGGTTCGAAGGATGACCGTTGACGTACTTGAAGGAGTACTCCTTGCCATTGGAGGTAGGCATGAGTTCGATGACGCCGAACGGGGTGTGAGAAGCCACGCGTGCGATTTTGTCGAATCGCTCCCATTCGCGGTAGTCCGCCTCAAGGTAGTCCACCATTCCGATAATGATGTTTTCTACTCCCTCACGCTGTATCCAGCGCGCCATATTCTCTACATCTACGAACTTGACAGCATGGTTCATTGCAATCTCCGATCTTGATTCTTGTATTAGTTCTTCGGGTGAAGGTCCGTCTGCGGCGCGGCTGGGAAGCGCGAGGTAGGAAGGTGCTTGGCCTTCCTCTCCGCCGCGATGGTGTAGATACGCTCACGCCAGGCAAACCACATGGCAGCGAACACCGGAATGAGAAGCAGCGTAGAGGCCAGAGCGAAGGTTCCGATTGGGTAGTCAAAAGCCATAAGGATAATGACCACCGCGATGAAGGCAAGCACAGACCAATCACCTGCTTGGCCGAAGGGCGAGCGATAATTTGGACGGGTATAGCGCCCCTTCTTTGCCAGGTGCACAAATTTGATGTGCGACATGGCCACGGCGGCCCACGACGCCAACGTGCCCAGCGCGGCCAAATTCAACACGATTTCGAACGCCATCTCGGGCACCACATAGTTAAGAAACACACCAGCGAGACCGACGAAGGCGGCCATCACGATGCCTCCATAAGGAACGCCAGATGTGGACATGCGGGCACCGAATTTGGGCCCGGAGCCAGCAGTAGACATGTTGTACATGATGCGGCCCGTCGAATACAGACCGGCATTCAATGAGGAAATCGCAGCGGTGATTACCACCAGCTGGAAGATAGGCGCAGCATAACCTGCACCAAGTGACTCAAAGAAGGTCACGAATGGCGATACTTCTGTGACGTAGGTGGTGTAGGGCAAAACCAGGGTCAGCAGCAGCACGCTGCCAAAATAGAAGACCACGATACGGAATAGAACACTATTCACCGCACGCGGAATATGCTTTTCGACGTCCTTTGTCTCACCCGACGTGGTACCTACCAACTCGATGCCTGCATAGGCAAAGACAACGCCCTGGATGACAATTACTGCAGGCAACAGGCCATTAGGAAGCCAACCACCGGCATCAGCAATAAGGCTAAAACCGGTGGGGTCACCGTTGGGGTGGCCCAGAATAACCACCCCGATGGCCACCACCATGAAGACCAGGAGGGCGATGATCTTGATCATGGAGAACCAATACTCCAGCTCGCCAAAGATCTTTACCGAGAGCATGTTGAACAAGAGGATGCTGCACACAACGCCCAGGGCCAGCACCCACTGCGGGACGGCGTCTAACCACGAGGTGTACTGACCAAACCATTTGATATAGATGGCCACGGCCGTGCCATCTGCGACCAAGGTGGCAGCCCAGTTTCCCCAGTAGAGCCAGCCGGTGACAAAAGCGGTCTTCTCGCCGTAGAACTCACGGGCATAAGAAACGAAAGAGCCGGAGCTTGGGCGGTACACGATGAGTTCGCCGAGCGAGCGCAGGATGATATAGCCGAAGAATCCGCACACCAAATACAAAACAGCGAGGAAGGGCCCCGCCGTTTGCAACCGGCCACCGGTGCCGAGCAAGAGCCCGGTGCCGATAGCTGAGCCGATGGCGATCATCTGCAGCTGGCGGTTACTCATCCCCTTCTGCAGTCCGTGATCTTCCGAGGCATAGACCGCTTTCTCTTTTCGTGCGACTCCGTGTTCGGTGGCCGAAGTAGTTCAGTCATCAGGGAGATAGTCCTTTCCGCGTTAAGAACGTGCCTTTGCTTCACATTCCCTAATGAAACGTTATAGCAACCTAATGAGACCCCCATCACCATCCACCCCCCACAGTGCTTCACAGCACAAACACACGCAGCCAAAACGAGCGGCCTCCCCTACCCCCGCGCACAAAAAGAACCGCATGGCCGAAAGCGGCCATGCGGTGACAAAGCTTGTTGAGACTAGCGCAGTGGAGTTTCTGCCCACTTCCGCGCGGCAGCAGCGCACTCACGAACCTTTTCACGCTGCTCCGCCACACGCACACCAGCGGTGCCGCCCTTGGTAGAACGTGAGGCCACTGCCCCATCGATGGTGAGAACTTCACGAACCTCGGGGAGCAAGCGCTTATCGACGCCCGCCAACTCCTCATCCGTGAGGTCCACCAAGTCAACACCCCGAGCTTCCGCAATTTGCACGCAAGCACCGGAGGCCTCGTGCGCTTCGCGGAAGGGAACGCCCTGGCGCACCATCCACTCGGCCAAATCAGTAGCCAAAGTAAAGCCGCGGGGGGCGAGCTCGCGCATGCGATCTTCGTGGAAGGTCAGGGTCTCAATAAGGCCGGTCATAGCCGGTAGCAGCAGGTTGAGCTGTGCCACCGAATCCACGATGGGTTCCTTATCTTCCTGTAGGTCACGGTTGTAAGCCAGAGGCTGCGCCTTCAACGTGGAGAGCAATCCTGTGAGGTTGCCGATGAGACGTCCCGTCTTGCCACGGGTCAGCTCCGGAACATCCGGATTCTTCTTTTGCGGCATGATAGAAGAACCAGTGGACCAGGCATCGTCCAGAGTGACGTAGCCATACTCTGGAGTGCACCAGTAGATAATCTCCTCGGAGAGACGGGACATATCTACGGCAATCTGAGTAAGGACGAAGGCCGTTTCAGAAGCAAAGTCACGCGCTGCCGTGCCATCGAGAGAGTTCTCTGCGGAGGCATCAAAGCCGAGCTCCTCAGCAATGGCTTCCGGATCCAAGTGCAGCGAAGAGCCGGCGAGCGCTCCCGAGCCATAAGGTGACACAGCCAAGCGCTTATCCAGATCCTGGAGGCGCTCAATATCACGCAGCAACGGCTGCGCGTGAGCGAGTAGTTCGTGTGCCAACAAGACCGGCTGCGCTGCCTGGGAGTGGGTCTTACCCGGCATGATCGCATCCGGGTGAGCTTCGGCTTGACCAGCCAAGGCCTCCACCAAGTCAGTGACCTGGAGTGCGATATCGCGAATGGCGTCACGAATCCACATCCGGAACAGGGTGGCTACCTGGTCGTTACGGGAGCGGCCGGCACGCAAGCGCCCGCCTACCTCGGGGCCAACTATGTCGATAAGCCCGCGTTCCATGGCCCCGTGCACGTCCTCGTCGGTCGGCAGCGGTCCAAACTCGCCGGAGGCAACCTTCTCCCCCAGCTCACTGAGTCCAGAGAGCATGGTGTCCAAGTCGGCGTCGGAAAGCAGGCCCGCCTTGTGCAGAACCTTGGCATGAGCCTTGGAGGCTAGCACGTCATAGGGCGCCAGCACCCAGTCGAAGTGGGTAGATACGGACAGGGCAAACATCGCCTCGGAGGGGCCGCCCGAAAAGCGGCCGCCCCACAGCGCACCCTCATTGGTCTTGTGCATCGATTCCTTACCTTGGCTTAGTTGTTCTACTTGCCCGTGGGGAAACCGCCGTCGCGGTCACGCTGGTTGGAGATTTGCGTCGACAGGCCGTGCAGCTGGACAAAGCCCTTGGCAGCGGTCTGGTCGAAGGTATCACCGGTGTCATAAGTGGCCAGGTCGAAGGAGTACAGGGACTGGCCCGAACGGCGGCCATTTGCGGTGGCGGTACCAGCATGCAGAACCATGCGGATATCGCCGGTGACGTTCTCCTGGGTGGACTCGGTGAAGGCATCCAACGAGCGCTTCAGCGGAGAGAACCAGAGGCCGTCGTAGACCTCCTCGGACCAGCGGGCGTCGGTAAGGCGCTTGTAGCGAGCCAACTCGCGCTCCACAGTGACATCTTCGAGTGCCTCGTGGGCCTTGATGAGCACCATGGCGCCCGGTGCCTCGTAGACCTCGCGGGACTTAATACCCACCAGGCGGTCTTCCACCATGTCGAGGCGGCCAATGCCCTGGGCACCAGCACGGCGGTTGAGCTCCTCGATAGCCTGCAGGACGGTAACCGGCTTGCCGTCGATGGCGGTGGGCACACCCTTATCGAAGGTGATGGTCACCTCATCCGGAGCATTGCCCAGATCCGGCTGCTCGGTGTAGGCGTAGAGATCCTTTGTCGGCGGGTTCCACAGATCCTCCAGGAAGCCGGTCTCTACCGCGCGGCCCCAGACATTCTGGTCAATGGAGAACGGGGAGGCAGCGGACTGCTCGATGGGAAGGTTGATTTCCTCGGCAAAGGCGATGGCCTTGTCGCGGGTCCAGGCATAGTCACGCGCGGGAGCAATGATTTCCAGGGTGGGATCCAGCGCGCGGAAGGAAACCTCGAAACGCACCTGGTCATTACCCTTGCCGGTGCAGCCGTGGGATACGTGAGTACCACCGTGCGCCTGGGCTGCCTCGACCAGGTGCTTGACGATGAGCGGGCGGGAAATAGCAGACACCAGTGGGTACTGCTTCATGTACATACCGTTCGCCTTGATGGTGGGCAGGCAGTACTCTTCGGCGAACTCATCCTTAGCGTCAACCACGATGGACTCGACGGCACCGCAGTCAAGAGCGCGCTGACGCACGGAGTCCATATCCTCGCCGCCCTGACCCAGGTCAAGGGACACGGCGATAACCTCGCCACCGGTCATCTTGGCCAGGTAGGGAATGGCGACGGATGTATCCAGACCGCCAGAGTAGGCAAGCACAACGCGTGCAGTCATAGTATTTGCTCCTTTAAGACAAACAGGTGCTAAGAATCGAACTAATTTATATTATACAGACTTACGTATAAATGTTAAATGCTGCGGTTGGTGAGCTTCTCCGCCAGCTCCCGGCCCCCTAATCCCTCACGGGCGAGGACGAAGATGGTGTCATCGCCCGCGATGCAACCGACGACATCCGGCAAGCCCACGCGGTCGATGAAAGATGCCAAATACTGCGCGGCACCCGCGGGGGTGCGCAACATCGCAATATTGCCGGAGTAGTCATGCGACACCACGAGCTCATCGAGCATGCGGCGTAGCTTCTCACGCGGACCGTTGAGTTGGTCTTCGAATTGCTCCAGCTCGCCGCCCACAACGTAGAAAGAACGGCCACCATCGCGTTTTACCTTTTTAGCGCCCAGCTCGTCGAGATCACGCGACAACGTAGCTTGCGTGATGTCAATTCCCTCATCAAGCAAAAGCTCAGAGAGCTGAACTTGGCTCGTGACCCGAGTGCGGTCGAGTATCTCCAGAATCTTGGCCTGGCGGGCATTGCGCGTAGTTGGGGTCGTCGTCATTCGTCTACTTCTCCTCCTGAGCTGCAAGAAGCCACACGAGTAGCGCCTTCTGTGCGTGGAGGCGGTTCTCCGCCTCATCAAAGACGCGGGACTGCGGCCCATCAATCACATCGGCAGTCACTTCATTGCCGCGATAAGCCGGAAGGCAATGCAGGAAGATTGCCCCTTCCTTGGCGCGCGCCATGACTTCCGAGGTGACCTGGTAAGGCAGGAACGGGGTCCGGCGGTCCTTGCCATCATCTTCCTGGCCCATCGACACCCACGTATCGGTGATGACAACATCGGCGCCGTCGACGCCGTCGAGGGAATCGGTCACGGTCACCGTGCCGCGCTTGCGTGCGCGTTCCACAAACTCCGGCTGCGGCTGGAAACCTTCCGGCGCAACAATCGTCATCTCCATGCCCGCGGTTGCAAAACCCAGCATGTAGGAGTTGGCCATGTTGTTATTGCCATCGCCGAGGTAGACGGCCTTAAGGCCGGTCAGCTCGCCAAAATTCTCGCGGCAGGTCACCAAATCCGCCAGGATCTGGCACGGGTGCAGGTCATCGGACAGAGCGTTGACGATGGGTACCGTCGCGGTTTCAGCCATCTCTAGCAGGTTTTGGTGCGCGTAGGTGCGCCAGACAATTGCCTCGACAAACCGGGAGAGAACAGCAGCGGTGTCCTGGTACGTCTCGCCTTTGCCCATCTGCGTGGACTTTGTCTCCGTGACGATGGCGTGCCCGCCCAGGTGAGCAATTCCCGCCTCGAAGGAGAATCGCGTGCGCGTCGACGTCTTGTCAAAAAGAACCGCGACCGACTTCGGGCCCTCCAGCGGACGCTCGGAGAAGGGGTCCTTCTTCAGCTTCAAGGCAAGGTCCAAGACCTCTGCTTGTTCCTCCGGTGTGAGGTCGTCATCTGCCAAGAAATGGCGCACGCTCATCCTATTTCCTCCAGTACCTTATGCAGGCGATCGATTGCTTGCGTGAGTTCCTCATCGGTGATCACCAACGGCGGGGTCAAGCGCAAGACCTCGCTGCTTGGGGCGTTGAGGATGAGACCGTGGTCCAAGCCTGCAGCCACAACGTCCTTAGCCACCGATTTATTTAATACAACACCTAGCATAAGCCCTCGGCCCCTGACTGACTGCACCGCCGGGATTTTGGCCACCTCACTGCGCAGCCACTCCCCCTTTCGGGCGACGTCGGCGAGGAAGGGGTCGTCGACAAGCTCCAGCACCGTTGCGGCGGCCGCACAGGAGACGGGATTTCCGCCAAACGTCGTGCCGTGGGAACCCGGGGTGAAGAGATCCTTAGCCTGTCCACGGGCAATGGTGGCGCCGATCGGCATACCCGCGCCCAAGCCCTTAGCCATGGTGATGACGTCTGGAAGAACGCCCTCATGTTGGAAGGCAAAGAAATCGCCGGTGCGGCCCACACCAGTTTGAACCTCATCGACAATCATGAGGATGCCGTGCTTGGTACAGAGTTCCCTCACGGCGCGCAGGAATCCATCGGGCGCTGGAATCACACCGGTCTCCCCTTGGATGGGTTCCAGAATGATGGCGGCAGTATCCTCTGGGTTCTGCTCCACCAAGGCGGTCAAGTATTCAATGTCGCCGTAGGTATAGAACTCCACTCCGCCTGGGAAAGGTTCGAAGGCCTTGCGCTTGGCAGGTTGCCCGGTCATGGCGAGAGAGCCCATCGTCCTGCCATGGAAACCGTGGTGCGCAGCGAGGATGCGGCGGCGGCCGGTCAAGCGTGCCAGCTTAAAGGCAGCCTCATTGGCTTCCGCCCCGGAGTTTGAGAAAAAGACACGGGCCTCGCTATCCCCCACCTTCTCCAGGAGTTTGCCCGCAGCCTCGACGACGGGTTTGCTGGCAAAGAGGTTGGAGACATGCCCAACGGTCGCCACCTGGGCGCTAACCGCCTCGACGATGGCCGGGTGGGCATAGCCCAGGGAGTTCACGGCAATGCCGGCGAGCAAATCGATGTATTCTTTACCGTCTTCATCGGTCACCGTGGCGCCCTTGCCGGACACGATGGCCACGGGTGGGGTGCCGTAGGTGTTGCTGAGCACTTGCCCCCAGCGTTGCGTCAATGTGGTCTGCGCGGTCACTTGTTATCGTCCTTCCTGAAGACCGTTCCTTCTGGATAGTCCTCACGGTTGTAATCATTGGGCAGCACCATCGTGCCGATGCCGCCCGTAGTGAGCAGCTCTAGTAGCACAGCGTGGGCGGTACGCCCGTCGATGACGTGAGCAGCGCTCACACCGCCCTCGACGGCCATAAGGCAGGACTCCATCTTCGGAATCATGCCCGAATCCAGGCCTGGGAGCAGGCCTTTGAGTTTGTCGACCTCAATTTTCGACACCAGTGAATCGCGATTGGGCCAGTCGGTGTACAGGCCCTCCACATTGGTGAGGATGACAAGGCACTCAGCACCCAGTGCTCGTGCCAGCGCACCGGCGGCGATATCCGCGTTGATGTTGTAGACCTCGCCGTCATTTCCGGGAGCGATGGTCGAGACCACCGGAATGCGCCCAGCCTCAATGATGTCCATGACGGCGGAGGGATCGACGCTGACGATGTCTCCCACCATGCCGATATCGGTGGGCTCGCCGTCGACGTCAACGAGCCGTTTGCGGGCCTTAAACAGACCCGCGTCCTCACCGGAGGTTCCCACGGCGTAGGGACCGTGGGAGTTGATGAGGTTCACCAGACCGCGCCCCACCTGGCCGAAAAGAACCATGCGGACCACGTCCATGATTTCCGGGGTGGTCACGCGGAAACCACCCTTGAATTCTCCTTCAATGCCCAGCTTGCCCAGCATCTCATTGATCTGCGGGCCCCCGCCGTGCACCACCACGGGCTTAGCGCCCACGGTGCGAAGGAAAACCATGTCAGCGGCGAAGGCGGCCTTGAGAGAGTCATCCACCATCGCGTTGCCGCCGTACTTCACGACGACGATCTTGTCGCGGTAGTGCTGCAGCCACGGCAAGGCTTCCGCGAGCACAGTGGCGCGGTCTACATTGCTGAGTCCCTGAATCATCTTTCCTCCCTGCTTCTCTTAGGAGCTGTACGCGGAGTTGATTTCCACGTAGTCGTGGGACAAGTCGGTGGTGCGCACGAAAGCGGTACCGCTTCCACCAGTACCTAGGTCAACGCGTACGTCAATGTCAGCCCCGGAAAGGTCAACATCACGCGCGCCGGGCGCGCCGGTGGACCCAACGCACACAGCCTGGTTATTGAAGAACACCGAGATGTTCTCCGGATCCATATCAGCCTCTGCCATGCCAACTGCGGCGAGCACGCGACCCCAGTTGGGATCCGAGCCGAACATCGCACACTTGAAAAGGTTGTCGCGCCCCAAGGTGCGCGCGGCGTTCAGCGCCTGTTCATCGGTGGAGGTTCCTTCGACCGTGATCTTCACGCGCTTGGTCACCCCCTCGGCATCTGCCTGGAGCTGATCCGCGATATCGGAACACACCGCCAGAACAGCAGCATCCAGCTCTTCCTGGCTAGGCTCTACACCGGAAGCGCCAGAGGCCAGGATGATGACCGCGTCATTGGTGGAGGTCGAGCCGTCAACGTCAAGCGTGTTGAAGGTCTGATCACTAGCGGTCTGCAGCGCCGAACGCAAGGCTTGTGGGGAGGCCACGGCATCCGTCGTCACGCATACCAACATGGTGGCCAGAGAGGGAGCCATCATGCCCACGCCCTTGCCCATGGCGCCCATGCTCCAACCCTCGGCCTTAAAGAGCGATTCTTTGACCACGGTATCGGTGGTCATGATTGCCTCCGCGGCGGCCTGACCGTGCGATTCATCAGAACCGAGATCCCCGGCAACCGCTTCGATACCGGCCAATGCCTTCTCCATGGGAAGCAGCTCTCCGATAAGACCCGTCGAGCACGCCGCGATGTTGGCTGCGGGGATATCTGTGTGCTCGGAGACAGCGGCTACCATCGCCGCCGCATCCTTGTCCCCTTGCACGCCGTTGCAGGCATTCGCGTTGCCTGAGTTATAAATGACGGCTTGGATGGCACCGTCCGCTACTGCTGCACGGGAAAGCTTCACGGGAGCGGCCACCACGCGGTTACGGGTAAACACTGCGGCTGCATCAAAGTTGGGACCTTGATTGACCACAAGGGCCATATCCGGCTTTCCGGAGGGCTTAATCCCAGCCGTCGTGGCGCCAGCGAGGAAGCCGGCGGGTGCGGTAATCATTTCTGTCTTCTCCTTGTCTAAGCGGAACTACAGTTCCAGCGGGATTGCGTAGCGCGAGGAACGCGCGGGCGAGTATTGGGTTATCTAGGGGGCGACGGCTGCCTGCGGCAGGCCCAGAGTTTCCTCCCAGCCCAAGGTGAGGTTCATACACTGAACGGCTGCGCCGGCGGTGCCCTTGCATAGGTTGTCTAAAGCCGCAGTGATGACAAGACGGTTAGCGCGCTCATCCACGTGTGCCTGAATATGAACCATGTTGCTGCCCACCACGTTCTGGGTTTGCGGTTGCTGACCTTCCGGAAGCACAAGGCAAAATGGCTCGTCGGCGTAGAACTCACGGAAAGCCTGGGCAACGCTGCGCTTATCGACGCCCCCCTTCAGCGGCGCCGTAATCGTGGCCAAAATGCCGCGCGGCAGAGGGGCAAGCACCGGAGTAAAACTCACGGACACCGGCTCCTGAGTAAAGGGTTGCAGGTTCTGCAGGACTTCCGGGGTGTGGCGGTGGGTGCCACCCGGCTTGTAGGCCTTGAGGTTGCCCATTGTCTCCGCGCCCAACTGAGCCACGGAGGCCTTCTTACCGGCTCCGGATACGCCGGTAATCGCGATGACGGACAGGTCTGGCTCAATTAGCCCTTGCGCCACGGCAGGAAGGGCCCCCAGGGTAATCGTGGTGGGAAAACACCCTGGAACAGCCACGCGGTTGCTGCCCTTGAGCTTCTCGCGGTTGCCGGGAACTTCCGGGATCCCGTAAGGCCACGCGCCGGCATACTCACCGCCATAGAATGCATCCCAATCTTCTTTGTTGCGGAGGCGGAAATCGGCGGCACAATCGATGACGGTGACGGACTCCCCCAGCTGACGGCCAATCTCCGCCGAATGCCCGTGCGGCAAACCGAGGAATACGATGTCATGGCCGGCTAGGACTTCTGGGGTGGTGTCCTCGATGACGCGGTCTGCCAACTGCGGCAAATGCGGCATGAGTTCGGAGACTCGTTGGCCAGCATTGGAGTGCCCCGTCAGCGCGCCGATGCGCAGATCACCTGAAAGGTACGCAGGGTGCGACAGCAAGAGGCGTAGAATTTCGCTTCCTGCATAACCTGTGGCTCCGGCGATTGCTACTGAAATACTCATGCAGCCACCCTAGCAAATAATGCAGTCGGCCGTATGTTATTCAAGAAAACACCCGCCATATTTCTTCATTCCATGAACGGCAAAGCTCGGATTCACGCGGTATAGTGCGAGAATCCGAGCTGTGGATTAGGAAATAGAGGTGACGCGGGGCCGGATAACTCCGGGTCCATTCATGAAACGAGGACTGAGTTAGGGTTACATGACGCGGGAGGAGACGTCCCCCAGTCCTTCCGAACCAGATACGGCCTTCTTTCCTGCGTAGCCTAGGTAGCCCTGTGGGCCGACGAAGTGGATGCCGCCCTGAGCATCAGCGATAGCGGTGACTTCATTGAACTGGTGAACTTGGCCGGGCTGGAGACGCTTAAAGTTCGTGGTCGTAAGCCCTTGGTTGAAGCAATCAGCCTTAGATCGGCCTGCATGGTAAATGAAACGCGGTGCCAGTTGGCCCGGCGGGTTGCACTGCGGGCTGGTAGCTCGTGCGCCTTCGGACAGACATGCTACGTAGGTTCCTTCGATATTCGCGTTTTCACAGTTGACGGTGCCATCGGCATTGGAGAAGCCTTGGGACAGGTCGGCGGAGGCATGTGGGGCAATTGTGAGTGCACCGACAACGGCGGCGGTGGCGGTAAGGCGGGACAACAGACGCATGGTGTAGACAATCCTTTCGGGGTTGGAAACGCTGCCCCTCTGAGGCTATGAGCTAAACCACACACCTACCAGCGCTGGGGGATCTTTCCCCACGCCTTCGCACGCTTGCGCAAAGGGAAACCCGGCCCACCTGCGGGGTGAACCGGGTTGATGGATTAAGAGATGTCGATAGGCTAAGCCCGCATCTGTGCGCCGAGACGCTGCTGAGCCAGCTCCGCAGCGGCCAGACGATGCTGGTTCGCCTCGTCATCAGTCAGTGTGCGGTCATCAGCGCGGAAAAGAAGCTGGAAGGCAAGGGATTTCTTGCCCTCACCAAGCTGCTCGCCGCGGAAGACGTCGAAAAGCTCCACGGACTCCAGCAGCTCACCGGCGCCCTCCTCAACGACCTTACGAACCTCTTCAGCCGGGGTGGCATCATCGACGACCAACGCGATGTCTTGGTGCAGGGCCGGGAAGGAGGACAGCACAGGTGCCGGGAACTTTTCCTCCAACGGCAGTGCTGAAACATCGAGCTCCATGGCACACGTGCGTGCAGGAAGCTCCAAAGCCTCAAGAACCTGCGGGTGCAGCTCACCCGCATAACCCACGACCTGCTCTTCATCATCGGCGAGGACAATTGCAGCACAGCGACCCGGGTGCCACGGAAGCTGTTCGGCTGCCTTAACTGCAACGTCAACACCAGCGGAACGAGCCACCTGGCGCGCAGACTCGATCGCATCTGCGTAGCTATACGCGCGGCCGGTCCCCCACGGACCTTCGTGCTCAATGTTGCCGGTAGCAACCGTAGCCACGTGCAGCGGCTGCAGAGGCAGGGACTCCAAAAGCTCAGCCACGACGGACTCCTCCGGGCGGGACTCCACCGAAGGCATCGGCGACGCATCAGCGCGCTTGAAAGCCACCTGCTGGAGACCGAAAAGGGCAAGGTCGCTTCGGCCACGGGCCACGTTGCGCGCGATGGCCTCAAGAAGGTTCGGGAGCAACGTCGTGGACAGAATGGCCTTGTCGGACTCGAGAGGATTCTGCACGGCCACCGTCTGACGTCGCGGATCCTCCTTGTCCAAGCCCCATGTATCGAAGGTGTCGTTCGGGATAAACGGCGCCGGCAAGACCTCGGCATAACCGGCATAGGCCAAAGCGTGGCCAATAGCGCGGCGGCGCTTCTGGGCCGGCGTCAGACCGCGACCGCCTGCCGGGGTCGGCAGCACAGTGGGAATGTCCTCTAGCCCTTCTAGGCGCAGGACTTCCTCAATGAGGTCGACGTCCATGGAGATATCCGTGCGCCACGTCGCCGGGGTAACTTGCAGCTCATCACCGTTGTCGGTGACGTCGCAGCCCACCTCGCGCAGGCGCTGGATAATGGTGTCGCGGGAGTACTCCACGCCGGCGTATTCGCTGGGCTTGACGGTGCGCAGGGTGATGGGCTCTCGCTTGGCGACGTCTCCCACGAGCGTCCTGCCAGCCTCGATGGTGCCGCCAGCAATCTGCTGCAGCAGCGCGCAGGCGACGTCGAGGGCGACCTCGATGATGGCCGGGTCGACGCCGCGCTCGAAGCGGCGGGACGCCTCAGAGGAAAGCTTGTGACGGCGAGAGGTCCGGGCCACGGTGATCGGATCCCAGATGGCGGACTCGAAGTAGACATCCGTGGTCTCATCGGAAATCTCTGAGGTCGTACCGCCCATGACACCGGCAAGGGACTGAATGCCGTTGTCATCGCAGATGACCACGTCACCAGCCGACAGCTCACGCTTGACGTGATCTAGGGTCTCGAACTTCTCCCCTTCTGCGGCATTGCGCACCACGAGGTTGCCGCTGACCACATTGGCATCGAAGGCGTGCATCGGGGCACCCAGCAACAGCATGACGTAGTTCGTGACGTCGGTGGCCACGTTAACGCTGCGCTGGCCGGACAACATGAGCTCGCGCTCCATCCAAAATGGAGTTCGGGCAGCGGGGTCGATACCGGTGACCTTGCGCAGACCGAAGCGCTGGGCTTTGGTTTCCTCGCGCAGGTCAACGTCGATAAGCGCGCCCTGTGCCTGAGGAACAGCCGAGATATCCACACCGGCCGCGCTCGGGTCCTGAGCCGCGTCCGGGAAGGTGAGGTCAAACGCCGAAGCCACCTCGCGGGTCAAACCGCGCGCGGAGAGAGCGTAGCCGCGATCCGGGGTGATGTTGACGTCGAAGGCGGTATCAGCCAGACCGATGATGGGGCGGGCGTCCTCGCCGACCTTGTCCGCCACCTCGTCCCCCAGAACGATAATGCCGTTGGCCTTGTCGCCGAACCCGAGCTCAGCGGCGGAGCACATCATGCCGTTGGAGATATGGTCATAGGTCTCGCGGGAAGCAATCTTGAAGCCGCCGGGCAGCTCAGCACCTGGGAGGGAGACCACGACATAGTCATTGAGACGGAAATTGCGGGCACCACAGATGATGCCCTGCAGCTCGCCGGTGCCATTTGCGTGGCCAACGTTGACCTGGCAATAACGGATTGGCTTCTTGAACTGCGTGAGCTCTTCAATCTCGACGACCTGGCCAATAACCAGCGGGCCGGTCGTCTCTGGGAGGGCCTCAAATCCCTCAGTTTCAAAACCAACACGGACAAAGCCGGAGTCCAACTCTTCGGAAGGTACGCTCCAGCCGGAATTCGCGGTGCCCAGGATGCGGGTAACCCAGTCTTGGGAAATAAGCATTGTTTTCTCTCTATCCTTTCTCTGGGTTCCTATGCCTGCACGCCGAAGGGCAGGGTGAAGCGAACATCGCCTTCAACCATGTCACGCATATCGGTCAGACCATTGCGGAACTGCAAGGTGCGCTCAAGGCCCATGCCGAAGGCGAAACCTGTGTACTCCTCGGGGTCGATGCCCACGGCACGCAGAACGTTGGGGTTGACCATGCCGCAGCCGCCCCACTCGATCCAGCCGGGGCCGCCCTTCTTATTCGGGAACCACACATCGACCTCGGCCGAGGGCTCGGTGAACGGGAAGTAGTTCACGCGCATGCGGGTGGTGGTCTCGGGGCCAAAAAGAACCTTGGCTAGGTGCTCCAGGGTGCCGCGAAGGTGGGCCATGGTCAGCCCCTTGTCCACTGCTAGGCCCTCCACCTGGTGGAAGACCGGAGTATGGGTGGCATCGAGTTCGTCGGTGCGGAAAACACGACCCGGGCAAGCAATGTACAGCGGTACATCACGCTCAAGCATCGTGCGTACCTGCACCGGCGAGGTATGCGTACGCAAGACCTGCTTGGAGCCTTCCTTGCCCACATGGAAAGTGTCCTGCAACGTACGCGCAGGGTGATCGGGCTTGAAGTTCAGCGCATCAAAGTTAAAGTACTCGGCCTCAACCTCCGGGCCATCGGCAATCTCCCAGCCCATGCCCACGAAGATGTCGGCGATACGCTCCGACAACGCAGTAATAGGGTGCAAAGCACCAGTCTGCGCCCGCGTGGTGGGGACGGTGACATCGACTTTCTCCGCCTTCAGCTGAGCGGCGCGAGCCTCCTGCTCCAGCACTTCACGAATCTGCGCAAAGCGCTTTTCCACCTTGCCGCGGGCCATGTTTACCGCACGACCGGCGTCCTTGCGCTGATCCTTGGGCAACTGGCCCAGCGACTGGCGGGCCTGCGGAATATAGCCACCGTCACCAAGGTGTTCGCGGCGGGCGGAGGTGAGCTCGTCGAGGTCGGATGCAGCCTCGAAGGCGGCAATGGCCTTCTCCGCGGCGGCCCCCAGGGCCTCTTCGGTCAATTCGATCTGAGGTGTATCGGACACGTGCCTTGATTACCTTCTTCTCGCACAAAAACTAACGCGAGCTATCTTACCGTGCTTAACGACTACTGTGGCCACCAGCCCTAGTCACAGAGCAGGGCTAGCTGTTCTGTTGCTTGGCTGATTCATAAAGACAAATGCTGGCGGCCGTAGCCAGGTTGAGCGACTCTGCACGCCCAAGAATCGGAATGCGCACACGCATGTCAGCTTCGTCCAAGAGCTCGCCCAGTCCATGTGCTTCGTTACCGAACAACCAGGCGGTGGGTTGGCTCAGATCTGCATCAGCTAGATCTACTTCACCACCAGCAGCCGTGGCTAGCACCTGCATCCCGGAAGAGCGCAGCTTGCCCAGGACGTCCTTGATGTTGGGGTCGCGAGCAACGGGTACATGGAACAGCGACCCCGCCGACGCGCGCGCGACCTTGCAGCCCAAAGGGTCGACCGTCTCACCGGCGAAGATGACACCGTCCGCCCCCATGGCGTCCGAAGTCCTAATCAGGGTACCTGCGTTGCCAGGCTCAGACGTCAGCACTGGGACTGAGACCAGCTGTGGTTTGCCCGCCAGAATCTTGCCGGCGCTCCACAGGACGGGGCGGCACACGGCGAAGAGCCCGGTGCTCGTCGCGGTATCAGAAAGGTGCTTGGCCGCCTTATCCGTGATGGGGTGGACATAGACGTCCATATACCCGCAGGCTTGCACGATGTGGGCGAAGCGCTCGGCGGCTCGTTCCGTCACGAAGACGTCAGTCGCCGCCCCCGTGGACACCGCCGCGTCCACAGCGTTTTCGCCCTCGATGATGAAGCGCTCCGCCTTACGACGGTTGGCCGCGCGGTGCAGCTTGGCCGCATTGACTACGCGCGGCGTGCGTTCGGTAAAAGCAGAGGAGAAATCCAGATCCATGTATGTGACGGTACCGACCGAGCTTCACATTGAAAAGTCCCGCTTGCCCACCACGTTCGGGCGGGCAAGCGGGATGAGTATTCTCCGCGATTCTCTGCAGACGGTTACTTCTTCAGCGGTACGCCGTTTGCGTCCTTATCGTAATTGGAGAAACCACCGGCGATGAACACGAGCTCGACCCACTTCCAGATCACCAAACCAGCGACGAGGAAAATACCAATGATGATAAAGGAAGTAATAAGGCCGACGACGGCAAGAGCCAGCTGCCACATACCGCGCTTCGTGCGGCCGAGGTAGAAGTTATGAACTCCCAATTCACCCAAGAAGAAGCACAAGAGCAATGCTACTACCCATGACTTTTGCTCTCCTGCGGCTTGTGGCTGCTGGCCGTAGTGTGACTGGTAAGCGTCCTGCTGCGCTGGAACACTCTGAGGCGACTGCGAACCACCATACGGGGCCACGCTATATCCGTACTGGTCGTTCGAAGACCCGAAGGGGTTTGCCTGTTGCGGTTGTCCTCCATTAGAAGCGCCGCCATTGGGCTGATAAGCGTTGTTCGGGTTGGTCATTTCTCTTCTCTCCTTCACACCATGTATCTCTGGCCAGCCCCAAGGACTAAGGGCAGGCGGCTTTCATGACAGTACTGTGCAATGTAACACAATCCCTCGGGAGAAGCAGCGCTTGAGGGTTCTTGCGGGTATTACTCCCACAACGACAAAACCCACCGCCCCTCCATCAGAGGCGGTGGGTTCATCTGGCGTCTACGCGCGGCGCTTAGGCAGCCTTCGGAGCGTTGACGTCCTCCGGAAGTGCAGCCTTAGCAGCCTCGCACAGTGCGGAGAAAGCCTCGAAGTCATTAACTGCAAGCTCGGCGAGGATCTTGCGGTCAACCTCGATCTCAGCCAGGCGCAGGCCATGGATGAGGCGGTTGTAGGTGATGTCGTTCATACGAGCAGCAGCGTTGATGCGCTGGATCCACAGCTTGCGGAACTCGGACTTACGGGCGCGACGATCGCGGTAAGCGTAAGTCATGGAGTGCAGCCACTGCTCCTTGGCCTTGCGGTAAAGGCGGGAGCGCTGACCGCGGTAGCCCTTAGCGGACTTCAGGATTGCGCGACGCTTCTTCTTGGCGTTAACTGAGCGCTTTACTCGTGCCACAGTAATACTTCCTTATCTTGATTGTGAGTGTGTGGGGATGGGAGTTTCGGCGCTGACTATGCGCGGCCGAGAAGGCGCTTGACGCGCTTGGTGTCTGCCTTGGCGACGTCCTCGGTGCCCTTCAGACGACGGGTGCGCTTGGACGGCTTGCCCTCCAGGAGGTGGCGGCGGTTAGCCTGCTCGCGGCGCAGCTTGCCGGAGCCAGTCACCTTGATGCGCTTGGCGGTGCCCTTGTGAGTCTTCTGCTTCATGAGAATTAAATCCTTAAATCCTAAGTGGAGCGTGGTCTACTTCTTGCCTTTGCGGACGGGTCCAAGAACCATGGTCATGTTGCGACCATCCTGCTTGGGACGCGACTCCACAACGCCGACCTCTGCGACGTCGTCAGCCAAACGCTCCAACAGGCGGAAACCCAGCTCCGGACGCGACTGCTCGCGGCCACGGAACATGATGGTCACCTTTACCTTGGAACCCTTCTCCAGGAAGCGCACCACGTTGCCCTTTTTCGTCTCGTAATCGTGATCATCAATCTTCGGACGGAACTTTTGTTCCTTCACCACAGTTTGCTGCTGATTCTTACGGGACTCGCGGGCCTTCTGGGCCTGCTCGTACTTAAACTTGCCGTAATCCATGATCTTGGCTACGGGCGGCTTCGCGTTCGGTGCAACCTCGACCAAGTCAAGATCCGCTTCGTACGCGAGCTTGCGAGCATCGTCAGTACGGACGATGCCCACCTGTTCACCACCGGGGCCAACAAGACGGACCTCGGGTACTCGGATGCGCTCATTAATGCGAGCTTCAGCGCTGATTGTGGTTCTCCTCGATTGTGGGGCTAGTAGTGTGCCTACCGAGGCCACAAACGAATAAATCCCGGCGCCAGTGGCATCCGGGAGTTTCTTTTTCAAGCACGCACCACCATGTGGCGCCTACTCTTAACCTTTATCCTGCGCTGGAATGGTGATTCCTACGCGGCCTCAGGTGGGAGAAACTCCGCTTGCGGCCCAAGTACCTCCTGGAGGAGGCGCTACGGGCGGTAGTGCGCACTACTCTAACACCACATGCATCAATCACCAAATCGGCGTGCAGGTGAGTTAGTGGTTGTTTCGGCCGACGCACCTTGCCTCTTCGAAGCTGCGCTTGCCGACGCCTCCCTAGCCCTCGGCGCTGCGCCAGACGGCGCACAACCAACCAAGGGCTTTAGCGCGCCCTCCTTCAGAGCCTCGGTGACAACACGGTCTAGGCCTGAAGCAAGCAAGTTAAGAGCGGGTATAGCCTCCTCGGCGTAGTCGCCGGGCATGGTGACCTCAATGGCCAATCCCACCGTGCCATCGGCATCCTTACCGACCCCCTCGGTTTCCCGGACCCCAATCTGGCGGTGGGTATACCCGTTGTCCTCCTCGGAAAGCCCCCAGCCGCCTTTGGCCCGGGTATGCGGGAGGCGGTCGAGTCCATTGTCTTGCCATTCCACGATGTCATCCATCGCGTCATAAACCTGCGCGGCTTCGGGGATACACGGCAAGTGTGCGCCAAACTTGGCCTGCTCTTCGAGCAACCACGTGGAATATCCAAATGGTTCCTCAAATTCGCCGGATGAGTCGTATTCCTTCAAGAGAGCCTTGACTGCGCTTCCCGCGTCCCCCTCGGTCCAACGAACGTGGGACCACAGTGCGTAGGCGGCATCATTGTCTGATTCCTTAATGGCGAGGTCCACAAGCTCAGGGCTAGCCTCGTCGCGCAAAGCCGCGATGGCGATCGGCACCTTTACGGTTGACCATGCAGGCTCTTCGCCCCTTAGTCCAGCGTTGAATGTTCCCTGTTGATCCGCCACTGACACTCCGGCTTGAACGTCATACTCGCTTTCGACGTCTGCGACGACGGCGCGCAGCTCCGCATCGAGGCCGTAGCTGTTCTTAACCCCCTCACTAGATGTTTCTGGAGCTTCCTGCATTGCATCCCTATCCGGGGCAGAACAGCCCGCCGCAGTTGTAGCCGCGGCAAGACCGAGAGCCACCGCGGCCGCGTGCGTGAGCTTCTGCCCTACCATCACACCATCTCCTTGAGGAACCCTCCCGTATAGGAGCCTTCCACTTGTGCCACATCTTCTGGCGTGCCCTGAGCCACAACGGTACCGCCGCCGGAGCCGCCCTCGGGGCCCATGTCAACGATCCAATCCGCGGCCTTAATGACGTCCAGGTTGTGTTCGATGATGATAACGGAGTTGCCTTTATCCACCAGGCCCTGGATGACGAGCATGAGCTTGCGGATGTCCTCAAAGTGCAGGCCCGTCGTCGGCTCATCCAAGATGTAGACCGTGCGCCCATTCGTGCGCTTTTGTAGCTCAGATGCCAGCTTCACGCGCTGTGCTTCACCGCCGGAAAGTGTTGTAGCAGCTTGACCCAGGCGGACGTATCCAAGGCCCACCTCCACCAAGGTATTGAGGTAGCGGTGAATGGAGGTGATGGGCTCAAAGAACTCTGCGGCCTCTGAAATCGGCATGTTGAGAACCTCAGCAATGTTCTTACCCTTATAGAGAACCTCCAGGGTCTCGCGGTTATAGCGTGCGCCCTCGCATACTTCACAGGGCACGTAGACATCGGGCAGGAAGTTCATCTCAATCTTGATGGTGCCGTCACCTTGGCACGCTTCGCAGCGTCCGCCCTTGACATTGAAGGAGAACCGGCCCGGCTTGTAGCCGCGAACCTTGGCTTCCTGGGTTTCCGCGAAGAGGTTGCGGATTTTGTCGAAGACCCCTGTGTACGTCGCCGGATTCGAGCGCGGGGTGCGCCCGATGGGGCTCTGGTCCACCTGCACGAGTTTGTCAAGGTGCTCCACGCCCTCGACGCGTTTGGCTCGCCCCGGCACCTGGCGGGCGCGGTTGAGCTTATTGGCCAGGGTCTTGGCCAGAATTTGGTTGACCACGGTGGACTTTCCGGAACCGGACACGCCTGTAACGCAGACGAGGACGCCCAGGGGGATCTCCACGTCAATGCCCTTGAGGTTATTCTCGCGGGCGCCGACCACCTTGAGCATGCGCTCAGGTTCGATCGCGCGGCGCGTATCGGGGACAGCGAGCTTCTTCTTGCCCGAGAGGTATTGCCCAGTGAGCGATTCCTCCACGGCTTCGATACCGGCGGGTTCACCCTGATAGACCACCGTTCCGCCGTACTCGCCGGCGCGCGGCCCGACGTCGACAAGCCAGTCCGCCTCCCGAATGGTGTCTTCATCGTGCTCCACCACGATCAAGGTGTTTCCGATATCGCGCAGGCGCTTCAACGTGGCGATGAGGCGCTGGTTATCGCGCTGGTGTAGGCCGATGGAGGGCTCATCGAGCACGTAGAGAACTCCCGCCAGGCCGGAACCAATCTGGGTGGCGAGGCGGATGCGCTGCGCTTCACCACCGGACAGCGTGGAGGCGCCGCGGTCGAGGGTGAGGTAGTTCAGGCCGACGTCGAGAAGAAAGCGCAAGCGCGCCTGGATTTCCTTTAGTACAGCACCAGCGATGATCTCCTCGCGGTGGCCCAGAACAAGCGAGTCGAGGAATTCTGCTGCCTCCTCGATGGACAGTGCCGTCAGGCCCGCGATGGACTGCTCACCGTGAGCGGTCGAGGCTAAGCGCACCGCCAGGATTTCGGGCTTGAGGCGCGTGCCGTCGCAGGCATTACAAGGAACGCGACGGGTGTACTGAAGCAGGCGGTCCTTCTGCGATTCGGAATCAGCCTGATCAAGCTTGCGCTCCAGGAATCCGATGGCACCTTCAAAAGGTGCGGACCAATTGCGTTGGCGGCCATAGCGGTTCTTGTAGCGCACGCTGACTTCCACGTCAGTGCCATAAATCAAGGCGTGGCGCTGCTCCTCGGTCAACTCAGAAACCGGTGTGCGGGGATCGAAGTCGAGGGTCTTGGCTAGGCCTTCGACAAGCTTGACGAAGTACCTCGCATTGGGACTCGACGTCCACGGTTGGATGGCCTCCACAGCCGGAGCATCCGGGTCTGGGATCAGCAGATCAACGTCGACCTCAAGGCGGGTGCCCAAACCGTCACACACCGGGCAGGAACCGAAAGGTGCGTTGAAGGAGAAGGCGCGCGGCTCATATTCCTCAATGGTCAGCGTGTGGCCGTTGGGGCAGGCGGCCTTCTCCGAGTAGGTGTGAGTGAGCTCTTCCCGGTCGACGAAATCCAGGGTTACCAGGCCATCAGCCAAGCGCAGAGCAGTCTCCACGGAATCCGTCAGCCTCTGCTTTTGGGAAGCCTTGACCTGCAGACGGTCCACGACGACATCGATGTCATGCTTAATCTGCTTCTTTAGCTTGGGTGGATCACTGAGCTGGTAGAGCTCACCATCCACCCGAACGCGTGAATAGCCCTGCGCTGCGAGGTCCGCGAAGAGATCAACGAACTCGCCTTTACGGCGGCGCACAACCGGTGCGAGGACCTGGAACTTAAGCTTTTCCTCATGGCTTAAAACCTCATCCACGATTTGCTGCGGGGTTTGACGCTCAATGACGGCATCGCACTCAGGGCAGTGCGCAGTACCCGCGCGGGAGAAAAGCAGACGCAGGTAATCATAGATCTCGGTAATGGTTCCCACTGTTGAGCGCGGGTTATGATTGGTGGACTTTTGGTCAATGGACACCGCCGGAGAAAGCCCATCAATGAACTCAACGTCTGGCTTATCCATCTGACCAAGGAACATGCGCGCATAGGAACTCAAGGACTCAACGTAGCGCCGCTGGCCCTCGGCAAAGATGGTATCGAAAGCAAGCGAGGACTTGCCCGAGCCAGATAGGCCGGTAAACACCACCAATTTGTCGCGCGGAATATCGATGTCCACGCCCTTGAGATTGTGCTCACGCGCGCCGCGTACGACCAAACGATCAGCCACTAGTTGCTGCCTTCCTACACAAATGTATGTGTGTTCAGAGAGTTCTCAATCAGAATGTACCCGTATGGTTGGACTTATGAACAACGCCCTTAAGCTTCACAAAACTTCCGTGTCCGATATGGACAACAATTGCTACCTACTGTGTGCGGGCGAAGAAGCGCTGCTTATCGACGCCTCTGCTGACGCCCCCGCACTTCTTTCTCTAGCCGCCGATCACGGGGTAAAGATCACCTCCGTGCTTACCACCCACCGCCACTGGGACCACGTGCGTGCACTGAAAGAAGTCTTGGACGCAACCGGCGCCGAGCACTACGCCTCTTTCCTTGACTCCCCTGCCCTGCCCGCGCCCGTCGACGTAGAGCTCGAGCATGGCGATACTCTGCCTTTTGCCGGCTTCGACTTACCCGTCATCATTTTGCGCGGACACACTCCAGGCGGTGCAGCGGTTGCAGCGGAGATTGACGGTGTCACAAACCTCTTCGTCGGCGATTCCCTCTTCCCCGGCGGCGTAGGGAAAACCACCTCGGAAGGTGACTTCGTGCGCCTGTACAAGGATGTCACGCAGCGGCTCTTTGGTGTTTACCCCGACGAAGCGATCGTCCGCCCTGGGCACGGAGCGCCCACAACGCTCGGTGCAGAGCGCCCGCACCTAGACGAGTGGTGGGAGCGGCGTTGGTAACTACGTGTTAACTGCTGCGCTTACAGCAACAGTTGTTTAATCCGCGTACTATGGTGTGTCGAACGTCTTTATAGATCTATCGAATGGAGCACATCATGATTCGTAAGTTTGCTCGTCCTATGCTGGCCTCCGTGTTCATTTGGGATGGTGTGGATACGCTCCGCAACACCTCGGAGCACGTCGCGGACACCGAGTCCGTGCTCAAGCGCCTGCGCAAGGTGCTGCCGCGCGAGTACGCAGGCTACATCCCTAACGACCCCGAGTTGGTTACCCGCGCGCTCGGCGGCGCAAAGACCGTCGCGGGCACAAGCTTGGCGCTGGGCAAAGCACCGCGCACCTCCGCTGCCGTGCTGGCGCTGACTCACGTCCCCAACTTGGTTGGAAATGCTTTCTGGACCGCAGATTCCAAGGAAGAAAAGGAAGCACAGCGCAACGGCTTCATTACCAACACCGCTCTGCTCGGTGCCCTGGCCATCGTTACCCAGGACACCGAAGGCAAGCCCTCTGTGCGTTGGCGCGCTGCCAAGGCTTCCGAGCGCGCAAACAAGAAGATCCAGCAGGCACTGCCGGGCAAGTCCGAGCAGCAGAAGTTTGCGGAGGACCTCTCCACCCGCGCCAATGAGATTTCTTCTGATGTCACGGCAAAGGCCACTGACTGGTTCGAGACTGCCAAGGACTACGTCGAAGATAACCGCGATGATTGGGAGTCCACCGGTCGCGATTTCCTCGAATCTGCTCGCACCTTTGTCGAGGACACCGCCGAGACCGCGCGCGAGTTCATCGACGACAACAAGGATGACTGGCTCGACGCTGCACGCGAGAACTCCGCTACCGCTCGCAAGGGCCTAGTCAAGGCGGCCGGCAAGGCACAGGACCGCGCTGACGCGGCCCTAGCCAAGGCCGATTCGCTTGATAGCAAGCGCGCCCAGAAGAAGGCTCGCAAGCGCGCAGAAAAGCTGCAGAAGGAAGCTTCCAAGAAGCTCGATAAGGCTTTCAAAAAGTTTGGTGACCGCTTCTAAACACCTCGCCTCAGGCTGCGGATAGCCCCGCAACGCACCGCGATACATGGAAGCGGTGGAGACAACAACGGCTCAGCTAGTATGCTGGGCCGTTGTTCTTTTCCACCCAGGAGAAGCCTTCAAACGCGCCCAAGGAGCCTTGTGTCTGAATCTTCATCCGCGCCTCGCACCGAAAACCCTGGTGCTCAAGCAAACGATCCGCGCACCGAGATTGCCAGCGAACAAGCCTACGTCGATGGCCTTTTTGCGCGTCTCGATAACGAGGTCCACGCCGCAAATGAACGCCTCAATGAGGTACAGGCCGCCGTCGATCCGCATACCCCGGATGCCGATGCTCTGGTGCGCCGCGAAACCGAGTATCACGGGCTGCAGGCCAAGCTGGACCGTCTAAACATCGCCCAACTCGGACTAGTTTTTGGGCGCATCGACATTGACGCGCCCGGTGATAACCCCACCCCGGAGGGACTAGACCGCCGCTATATCGGCCGCATGGGGCTCGATGCCCGCGAGGAGGATTACCGCACGCTCCTTCTGGATTGGCGCGCCCCGATGGCGCGACCTTTCTACCTTGCCACCACCGCGCACCCCGAGGGAGTCCACGTCCGCCGGCACATCAGGACTACTGGGCGCACGGTAACCGGAATCAGCGACGAAGTTCTCGAAGGCGAGTCACACACCGACAGCAGCGACGTTGCCAGTGAGTCCGCCCTCCACCACGTCATGCAACAGGCCCGCACTGGGCACATGCCTTCCATTGTGGAAACCATTCAGAGGGAGCAGGACGAAATCATCCGTGACAGCACGCGCGGCGTCATGGTGGTCGAAGGCGGGCCAGGAACCGGCAAGACGGCGGTGGCACTGCACCGTGTGGCCTATTTGCTCTACACCTACCGCGAACAGCTAGCCGCCACGGGTGTGCTCATCGTAGGTCCCAACTCCACCTTCCTGGAGTACATCTCCCGGGTGCTTCCGGAGCTTGGTGAAACCGGCGTTGTGCTTTCTACCATCTCTTCCCTCTTCCCCGGCATTGAAGCTACTCACCCTGAGTCCCTGCTCGCGCGCGAAATCAAGGGTTCCGCGGCCATGGTGGAGATCCTCGGCAACGCGGTGAAGGACTATCAGCGCCTGCCGGAACAATCGCGCACGCTCGAAATCGATCGGCTCGAGCTCACCGTGGACCCACAGATGGTCAAGGCAGCACGGACGCGTGCACGGCGCTCGCGCAAACCACACAACGATGCCCAGGCAGCGTTTGCGGAACACCTCACCGAGTCACTGGCCCAGCAGATGGCTGAACGCATTGGCGCTGACCCTCTCGGCGGCAACAACCTGCTCTCCCGCGCGGATGTGGATCAGCTCCACGACGACCTCGCGGAAGAACCCCAGGTGCTGGAGCTCATCGACGAGTTCTGGCCCCACCTGACACCCACCGATGTCCTCGCCGATCTCCTCAGCAGCACCGAACGCATCGATTCGGCGGCCGGCGACTATGATGATGAAACCCGCAGTGCGCTCTACCGTGAGGACGGCCGAGCTTGGGCGCCTTCCGACGCCACGCTTCTCGACGAACTTGCAGTTCTCATCGGCATGCCCGACCCCGAAGCAGAACGTGTCGCCGAAGAAAAAGAATGGCGCGAGCAGGTCGCAGAGGCAGAAGACGCACTCGATATCCTGAGCTCTTCCGATTCCACCGACAACGATGACGACATGTTCGAAGCAGAGATTCTCTCTGCCCACGACGTCATCGACGCCGAGCACCTCGCTCGACGCCACGAGGTTCGGGACTCCCGCACCACCGCCCAGCGCGCCCGTGAAGACTACACGTGGGCCTACGGGCACGTCATCGTCGACGAGGCCCAAGAACTCACCCCGATGGAATGGCGCATGATTTTTCGCCGTAGCCCCTCGCGATGGATGACTCTCGTGGGCGACACATCCCAGACCGGTGCCCCTGCCGGCGTCGATGATTGGGCGGACACGCTCGAGCCGTTCGTCGGCCAGCGCTTTCGGCTTCACGGGTTAAGCGTCAACTACCGCACCCCGCGCCCAATTACCGAATTGGCCAATCAACTCTTGGAATCCATCAACCCCGAAGCGACGCCAGGTATCGCTGTCCGCGACGGCGTGGACGTCATCTGGCGCGATGATACGGACGACCTTGAGCCAGCTACCTTCCAGGATGATGAAGGGCGCCTGCGGGCTGTGATCACTGCGGCCAACGTTGAGCACACCAAGGGACTAGAGTTTGACCACGTCACCGTAGTCAACCCGGATGACATCGTGGCAGCATCACCGCAAGGTTTGCACAACCTCTACGTGGCCCTCACGCGCGCGACGCAGTCCTTGACCATCGCCGGCCGTTACGCGGAGGTTTTCGGTTAGTCTGGTGCGCATGGCACTTTCCGATATCGCCCGCAAAGTCGAATCCACCGCGAATGCATTCTCACTTAAGCACTCCGCACGCAAAGGCTGGCAACCCAGCATTACTGGCTATGCCGGCTACGGCAACGAGGACTTTGTCCATGTGCTTGGCCGCGTGCTCATGCACGATCCCAAGGCTGAGGAACGCGATACGTGGACCCAACGCGGATACCGCCAATTCTTCACCATCCAGGTCACGCACCACGAGGTCGAAGTAACAGTTGGTGGTAAGACGGTGCCGGGCACCACGAACGACAACGGCTATATCGATGTCCTCGTCCATGATCACGGGCTAGAACCTGGCTGGCACGACGTCACCATTCGCGCCAAAGGCGCAGACGAGGTGCGCGCGGAAGTCCTCATCGTGGACAAAGACACGACATTCGGTGTGGTCAGCGATATCGATGACACCATCATGGTGACCTGGCTGCCGCGAGCCATGATTGCAGCGTGGAATTCCTGGGTAAAGCGCACCAATACGCGAACCCCCGTCGAAGGCATGGCCAGTTTCTACCGGGAGATCTCTCAACAGCACCCAGAGGTTCCCTTCGTCTACCTCTCCACCGGTGCGTGGAATACCTATGACACCTTGGTCAATTTCATGGCGGAGAACGGCTTCCCACGTGGCCCACTGTTGCTCACCGACTGGGGCCCAACGCCCACCGGTCTTTTCCGCAATGGCCAAGAACACAAGCGCGTCCAACTGCGCAATTTGTTCATTGCTTTCCCCAAATTGCGCTGGCTTCTCATCGGTGATGATGGGCAGCACGATCCTCTGACTTATGCCGACGCCGCGGCGGAGCATCCCGACCGTGTGGCAGCGGTAGCAATACGCAACCTCACGCCACAAGAGCAGCTGCTCTCCCATGGCTCGCTTGCTCCCTTGGTCAAGGTCAACAAAGAGTCTTCTTTCGATATCCCGCTCATTCAAGGCGCCGACGGTAACGCCCTCGCCCGCGCCTATCGCAAGCTTCGGTTCGGCTCTTAGAAAAGCACCACAACGCGCAAACACGCCCCAGAGACTTCCGACGAAGAAGTTTCTGGGGCGTGTGCGCGCCGTAGCCCGAGAAGGCTTAGTTCACGGTGTGGACGATCATGACGTCACAATCAGACTGACGCGCGACATCCGCCGGAACCGAACCGAGCAGACGGCCGGTCAAAGAATTAATTCCGCGGTTACCAACGATGAGCAGGTCAGCCTTGTTGTCGTTGACGATCGACATCAGGGCTTGAACCGGGGTGCCCGGACGCACAGCGGTCTCCACCTTCGTCACGCCGAACTTCTCTGCGTGTTCCTTACCGGAGGCGAGGTTGGCCTGAGCCTTCTCATCGCCGAGAATCGTCACTGAATCCTGGCGCAGTGTCTTGGAGGCTTGCTCCTGGTTCTCGTAGTAGGCGCAACCGATGATGAGGGTGGCATCGAAGGCTGCGGCGATCTTGGCGGCGCGCTCCACTGCGAGCAGGGAGGACTTGGAACCGTCGGTACCGACCACGATCTTGTTGTAATCGCTCATGATGACCTTTCTTCGCTGGGCCCCAACCTTGAGGCCACCGCTAAACAAAATTCTAAAAGCTTTTGCGCACCCGCTAGTCTAACAACGCTGGCGTGTTCGCGTCGATCAGCGCGTGTGCTGTGCACCCGACTGGGTCCCGGCGCTTACTCAGTGGTGTTGACCACCACAACATCCGCGTGGGCCTTACGGGTTAGCTCCGTCGCAACGGAACCGAATACCCGGCCGCGAACTGAATGGATTCCCTTGTTACCCACCACGAACAAGTCGACGTCATAGTCCTTGCCCACCTCGATGAGTGAGTTCACAGGGTCGCCAGACTTAGCGATGATCTCGATGCGCTTCGCGCCCTCGCCGTGCGCGATCTCCGCGGCATTGTTGAGGAAATTCTCCGACATTTCCTCGCTGACAACGGGCACGCGGGCGTCCTCTGCGTTCGGTGCGCCGAGCATCGAACCGGAGTGGTTGTAGAAAGCAGACACGATGATCAACGTCGCATCATAAGCACGCGCCATAGATGCGGCAGAACGGACGGCACGCAGGGATGTCGGTGATCCATCGGTTCCCACGGCGATGACGTTGTAGCTCAGCATGATTCTCCTTATAACTAGTGGTTAATCCCTAACAGTATGGCACGGCTGCCGGCACTGAGTGTGGTGTTACCCGCCCAGTGCACTAACGAGGTCTCAGTACGCCGGCCCAGACTGTTAAATCCCGGCCTCTTTGAGTCCACGTTGCTCCTTCTTCAGGTCCGCGATTTCATCGCGCAAGCGCCCCGCCAGCTCGAATTTAAGCTCTCGGGCGGCTTCGCGCATTTGGATCGTCAGGTCGTCGATAAGCGCCTGCACCTCGTCGGCAGCCATGGAAGACACATCGGGCTTCTCGACGATTGCCGTGGGGTCCGCCCCCTGCTCCTGTTCATCGGCGTTGTCGTAGACCTGGTCCAAAATGTCAGCGATCTTCTTGCGCAATGGCTGCGGGTCGATGCCGTGTTCCTTGTTATAGGCAATCTGCTTTTCACGGCGGCGCTCAGTCTCCTCGATGGCTTCCTGCATCGAGTCCGTAATCTTGTCTGCGTACATGATGACCTCACCGGACACGTTTCGGGCGGCGCGGCCAATTGTCTGGATGAGCGAAGTGGTGGAACGCAGGAAGCCTTCCTTGTCTGCGTCCAAAATAGCGACGAGTGAGACTTCGGGAAGGTCGAGGCCCTCGCGCAGCAGGTTAATACCAACGAGCACATCGAATTCACCCAAGCGCAGCTGCCGCAGTAGCTCCACGCGCTGCAGCGTATCGATATCCGAGTGGAGGTAGCGCACCTTGATGCCATGCTCCAGAAGGTAATCAGTGAGGTCTTCTGCCATGCGCTTAGTCAAGGTGGTGACCAATACACGCTCCTGCTTAGCGGTGCGGGCGCGGACCTCATCGATGAGGTCATCGATCTGGCCCTTGGTGGGTTTGACCGTCACCTTGGGATCCACCAGGCCGGTGGGGCGAATGACCTGTTCCACGAACTCGCCGCCGGAGGCCGTCATCTCGAAATCACCAGGCGTGGCCGACATGTAGACCGTTTGCCCCACGCGCTCTTCGAACTCATCAAAGGTGAGCGGACGGTTATCCACAGCAGACGGCAAACGGAAGCCAAACTCCACGAGGTTGCGCTTGCGGGCCATATCACCCTCAAACATGCCGCCGATCTGCGGGACGGTCACGTGGGACTCATCGATGATGGTGAGGAAGTCCTCTGGGAAGTAATCCAAGAGCGTCGCCGGCGCCGAACCGGCGGGGCGCCCGTCAACGTGGCGCGAATAGTTCTCAATGCCGGAGCAAAAGCCCACCTGCTCGATCATCTCGAGGTCGTATTCGGTGCGCATTCGCAGGCGCTGTGCTTCGAGCAACTTGCCGCGGTTCTCCAGCTCGGCGAGGCGTTCCGCAAGTTCTTCCTTGATGTCCTCGATGGCCCGCGCCATGCGCTCTGGACCCGCCACGTAATGAGTCGCGGGGAAGATTCGCACCTCGTCGACTCGCTCGAGAACATCGCCCGTCAACGGGTGGATGTAGTAGAGCTCGTCCACGTCATCGCCGAAGAATTCGATGCGCACCGCGCGCTCCTCATAGGCGGGGATGATATCCACGGTATCGCCCTTGACGCGAAAGGTTCCGCGCGTAAAACCTACGTCATTGCGCTCGTACTGGATATCCACGAGCAGGCGCAGGAAGCGATCGCGGTCGATCTCCTCCCCTTCCTCCAGCACGACCGAACGGTCGAGGTAGGACTGCGGCGTGCCCAAGCCATAGATGCAGGACACAGAGGACACCACGACAACGTCGCGGCGAGAAAGAAGCGCCGAGGTGGCGGAGTGGCGCAGGCGTTCCACGTCCTCATTAATGGAGGAGTCCTTCTCAATATAGGTATCCGTCTGCGCGATATAGGCTTCCGGCTGGTAGTAGTCGTAGTAAGAAACGAAGTACTCAACGGCGTTGTGCGGGAGGAGCTGACGCAGCTCATTTGCCAACTGGGCCGCCAGCGTCTTATTCGGCGCCATCACCAGGGTTGGGCGCTGCTGTTTTTCAATGAGCCACGCGGCAGTAGCGGACTTACCGGTACCCGTGGCACCCATGAGGACGACGTCGCGCTCGCCGCGACTCAGCCGCTCATCCAGTTCCGCGATGGCGGCGGGTTGGTCGCCTGCGGGCTGGTACTCTGATTCAACACGAAAATCGGCCGAGCGCCGTTCGATTTCACCGACGGGGCGGTGTTCCGAGACCGGCAGGATAGGGTGTTCAGCAGCAAAAGCCATGCCGACCAGTCTAACGCGCCGAAGCCTAAACCTGCTAGGTCCCGGCAGCTCAACAACCCAGCCACTGTGTGAGGCAAGAGAGAACGGTTTAGGGCAATACAGCACGCGTCGTGCGCAGCCACAGATCTAACTCACCCGTGGTTTCCCACAGTGCATAGATCGGGGAATTATTGGGCTCCATCGCTGTGTTAATTTTCTTGCGCAGCCAGGCCCGAGTCTGCGGTGTGCGCAGCGCTTTAACGGATTCGACACTGACTCCAGCGGGAAGTTTGTCCGCCGGGGACGTCGCCAGTGCGCCTAAGGCGATGACGACCTCGGCGTCGTCAACATCGATGGGAGAATCCACGCAGCTTTTCTTAAACGTGTCGAGGTCGAAAGAGCCATCACGAATTTCCGCGAGCACTTCGCACGCGGCGTGATTATCAAAAGGCCCAACGTCCCAGGTTCCCATGGAGGGGCAGATTAAGCACTCAAGATGAACGGGGCACGAGCACAAGGTAAATTTTAGCCACCATATGCTTTAAAAGTTGCCGCTCTCCTTTAGAATCGGCTGGCATGAAGTTTCGTTCCCTCGCCAGCGCAGTGACCATCGCCGGTCTCGTGCCCGTCGCTATCGTGTCCCACACGCCCACCGCCCAAGCTTCTCCGTGTACGGCCTATTCGAAGTCCGGTAGCTTCACGTCGAAGCCCGAGGCCTCCGGGCCGGGAGGCGGCTCTTCGCTAGGAGGGCTCGACGCGCTGCTGGGGAGCTCCTCCCGTTCGAGCAGTTCAGGTGACTCCGCAGCACCACAGCGCAGCAACTATAACCAGCGCCAAATCACCGGCGGACCGACCCAAATCATGCAGCTCATCACCGGTTCCGGTTCCCCGAACCGCACCGACCAAAAATTCGACATTTCCGGAACCGACCTCGGCATTGCCTACTCTGACAACGCGGGCCGCTCCTACTACGTCTTCGGCGATTCCATGGATTGTTCGAGCGACGGTGATGGGTGGCGTTCCAACCTCCTCTTGCGCACGAGCGACCACGACTACGGTGATGGCCTACGTCTGGAGGAGGCGCTGACTAATTCCGGATGGTCCGCCAATGGCCGCGCAAAGGAGTTCATCCCCTCCCAAAAGGTGGGAGATCAAGATACCAACGGCGAGCGCACCACCATCCCCACAGCGGGCATCGTGGTCGACGGCGTGCACTACATCGACTACATGTCCGTGCGCTCTTGGCACGACCCGAAAACCGGCTGGTCAACCAACTTTGGTGGGACCGTGAAGTCGACCGACGGCGGAGTCACGTGGCGCGCGGTACCGGAGGCCACACGCACTAACGCTAGCCACGGGACGAACGCTCCCATTCCCGGCGGCGCAAACTACCGCCCAGGGTTCGAAAAGCTGCAGCAATCGGCCTTCATCGAGCACGACGACTATATCTACCGTTACTCCACCGGAAACGGCCGCCGTGGCCCGGCATATTTATCCCGCGCGTTGAAATCTGAATTCCCCAACGAAGATGCCTTCAGCTACTACTCAGATGGCTCATGGGTGAAGGATCCCGCGCGGGCCACCGAGGTGCTCGATGGCAAGGTCTCCGAGCTTTCCGTGGCCTACAACCACTACTTGGGCAAGTACGTCACCATGTATGGAGTGGAGGGAGAGGGCATCGTCATGCGCACCGCGGATAGCCCCGAAGGACCGTGGTCGCCGCGCCGCATGCTTGTGGGCGCGAAGACCACCGAGGTTGTCAGCGGCGAGCCACTCAACGACACGTACGCGCCCTTCGTGCTGCCAGACCAGGATGACCAGCACCTGTATTACACGCTGACATCGTGGCACGATTACAACACCATGCTGATGCGCACTGACCTTGATTTCGTGGGCGAGGACATGGAAAACAACGACCACATCGCAGTCTCTGACGTCGTAGCAACGCGCTAGGAGCTTCTGCCAGAAAACTGTTGCTAGGAAGTTGCGTGCCTAACCTAGGCGGGCGCTGTGATGTCTAGCGACTTTTTGGACACGGAGTCCAGGATGTTTTTGGACGGGATGTCTAGTGGCTTTTTGGACGTTTGCGGCGGTGGAATAGCCGGATGGCTATTCCATTGCATAAGCGTAGAAAGG
>NZ_JBRBAU010000019.1:0-32735 GCF_053480195.1 Corynebacterium guaraldiae
CCGGGGCGGGGAGGGTGACGGTTTCTACTTCGATGCGTGGCGCGGGGGCCTCGACGGTCGTGGGTGCGGGCGCGGGCGCCTCGGTTTCAGATTCCGGTTCGGCCGGGGCGGGCGAGATAGAGGTGGTGTCGCCAAAGCGGTTGACCGGCTGGGGCAGGGCATTCGGCTGCCAGGACGTTGGTTGGGCCGAGGTGGTAGGGCTGGGTTCGGTTCGCGGAGCGGTTTCTGCCTGAGTGGCAGCGCAGGCAGACAGTGGAAGGCAGGCAAGAATGACAAGAAAACGGCGCGATGCCATGGGAATCCCCCTTAAGTAGTGCCTCTCCACAGCGCACCCCAGCGCTTAAATAAGGAAAGGCAGAATCAACAGTGTGCTGCCAGCATAGCGCCACAGTAGCGGGCGCGCAGCGCGAGCGATTGCTGCCGCTTAGGAGGCAGTGGAGGGAGGACGGAAGGACACAAGGGGACTCAAACTTTTGTATAGGGCTAAAACCGATACAATGTGGGCTATGCCTAACTCCAGCCAGCGAAATCAGCAGAATACGTCCCAGTCCGCCGAGTGGTTCGAGCGCGCCACGAAGGTCACCCCGGGTGGCGTGAATTCCCCGGTCCGCGCCTTCGGATCCGTGGGTGGCCAAGCCCGCGTCATCGCCCGTGGCGAGGGCTCGCGCCTCTGGGACATCGACGGCAACGAGTACGTCGACCTGGTTAGTTCCTATGGCCCGATGATCCACGGCAACGCCCACCCGGCCATCGTGGAGGCAGTCCAGAAGGCGGCTGCCGATGGCCTCTCCTTCGGCGCGCCCACCGAGGGCGAGACGTTGCTGGCGGAGCACATCGTCAAGCGCACCGCGGTGGAGCAGGTGCGCCTGGTCAATTCCGGTACCGAGGCCACCATGTCCGCCGTGCGGCTGGCCCGCGGTTTCACCGGCCGCGCCAAGGTCCTGAAGTTTGAGGGCTGCTACCACGGCCACGTGGATGCGCTGTTGGCGTCGGCTGGCTCCGGCGTGGCCACCTTCGCGCTGCCGGATTCCCCGGGCGTCACGGGTGCCTCGGCCGCGGACACCATCGTCGTCCCGTACAACGATCTCGACGCCGTCCGCGAGGCCTTCGCCGCGCACCCGGGAGAGATCGCCTGCATCATCGCCGAAGCCGCGGCGGGCAACATGGGCACCGTGGCCCCGGAGGAGGGCTTCAACGCGGCGCTTAAGGAGATTGCGCATGCCGACGGCGCCCTGCTCATCCTCGATGAGGTTATGACGGGCTTCCGCACCTCCCACCAGGGTTGGTTCGGCGTCGACGGCGTGGCCGGTGACCTGGTGACCTTCGGCAAGGTTGTCTCCGGCGGATTGCCCGCCGCGGCGTTCGGCGGCCGCGCCGACGTCATGGCTTCCCTCGCCCCTGCTGGCCCCGTCTACCAGGCGGGCACGCTGTCCGGTAACCCGGTGGCGATGGCCTCCGGTCTAGCATCCCTGGAGCTGGCCAACGAAGAGTTGTACCCGCGCCTGCAGGCCAACGCGGACTGCCTGACCAGCCTGATAACGGCGGCACTTGATGCCGCCGGCGTGGCACACCACATCCAGCGCGCGGAGACGATGTTCTCCATCCGCTTCGCCGAGGGTCAGGGTCGCAACTTCGCCGACATGCAGGCCGCCGATACCTGGCGTTTCGCCCCCTTCTTCCACGCACTGCTGGAGGGCGGCGTCTATGTTCCGCCGTCAGCCTTCGAGACTTGGTTTGTCTCTGACGCGCTCACGGACAAAGATTTTGAGGTAATCGAGGCAGCTCTCAAGCCTGCCGCCAAGGCCGCTGCCAGCGCGCAGCGCCCGCAGTAAACAGACCATTTGAGGGGATAGACACAGGCATATGTCCACCACCATCGTCCACTTCGTCCGCCACGGCGAGGTTTATAACCCGGATAAGATCCTCTACGGGCGCATCCCGGGCTACCACCTGTCCTCCCGTGGGCATTCCATGGCCGCGCGCACAGCGAAAGCCTTCGAAGGCCATGACGTGACCTACCTGGCGGCCTCGCCGCTGCAGCGCGCGCAGGAAACCGCGCTGCCGATTGCGCAGGTGACGGGCTTGGAGGTGGACGTCGACAAGGGCGTCATCGAGTCCGGCAACCGCTTCGAGGGCTTGCGCACCAAAGGCTGGAATTCGCAGTTGTGGAATCCGCAGCGCTGGCCGCTCATGGTCAATCCGCTTGAGCCCTCGTGGGGCGAGCCTTTCGAGGAGATCGCCGCGCGCATGATGGACGCCGCCGAGCGCGCCCGCGCCAAGGCCGAGGGACACGAGGCCATCGTGGTTTCCCATCAGCTGCCCATCGTCATGGTGCAGCGCACCGTGTTGGGCAAGCGCCTGGCCCACGCGCCGTGGGACCGCACGTGCGCGCTGGCTTCGGTGACTTCGCTGGTCTACCGTGACCGCGAGATCATCGATATCTTCTACTCCGAACCGGCGCAGGACATCTAATGGGACGCAGAACTATCCGCGCCGCCGCGGCCGGTGTCCTTGCTGTGTTTGCCTTGGCTGGCTGCTCGCAAAGCGAGGAAAACGCGCAGAACGCCGTGGCTTCCGGCGGCACCTTCGAGTTCATCTCGCCCGGCGGGCAGACCACCATCCGCTATGCGGAGGAAGACCGCAAGCCGCTCAAGGATTTCTCCGGTGAGGACCTGCGGGATGAGTCCACGACGATCAAGCTTTCGGATTTCAAAGACCAGATCGTCGTCCTCAACTCCTGGGGTCAGTGGTGCGCGCCGTGCCGCTCCGAATCGGATGACCTCCAGGCCATCCACGCGGAGCTGCAAAAGCGCAAGGTAGGCACCGTACTGGGTATTAACGTCAAGGACTTCAACCCGGAGATTTCCCGGGACTTCCTCACCGATAACGGCCTGGAGTACCCGTCCATCTACGACCCGCCGTTTAAGACGGCCGCAGCGCTCGGCGGCGTGCCCACCTCCGTGGTGCCCACCACCATCGTGTTGGACAAGCAGCACCGCCCGGCCGCGGTCTTCCTCACGGAGATCACGGAGCAGGACGTCCTCGACGTCGTGGACGAGCTGGAGAAAGAACAGTGATCCTAGCCGCTGACGGAATCGGGCAGAGCTTTGCCGACGCCGCCGCGGCCGGCCCGCTGCTGCTAGGAATCCTCGCCGCAGCCGCCGCCGGGCTGGTATCTTTCGCCTCACCCTGCGTGGTGCCGCTGGTGCCCGGCTACATCTCCTACCTGGCCTCCGTGGTCGGCGGTGAGGTCACCCACGACGAGGAGCTCGGGGTCGGCGTGGGCAAGCGTCGGCAGTGGGCCGTCGTCGGCGCCGCAGCACTCTTCGTGCTGGGCTTTACCGTCATCTTCGTGCTGGCCACGGTTTCGGTCTTCGGCGCCATCTCGGCGCTGCGGCTCAACGCGGACACCCTTATGCGCGTCGGCGGTATCATCACCATCCTCATGGGCGTGGTCTTTATGGGTGTGGTGCCGGTGCTGCAGAAGGACACGCGCATGGCGCCGAGGCGCTGGACCACGTGGCTGGGCGCGCCGCTGCTCGGCGGCGTGTTTGCCCTGGGCTGGACGCCGTGCCTGGGGCCCACGCTGGCCGCCATCTTGTCCGTCTCCGCCGGCACCGCGGGCATGACTGCGGTGCGCGGCACGCTGCTCATCGTCGGCTACTGCCTGGGGCTGGGCCTGCCCTTCCTGCTCGTGGCACTGGGCTCTGTTAAGGCCATGCGCACCATTTCGTGGATGCGCACGCACTCCCGCGCCATCCAGATTGCCGGGGGCATCGCCATGATCCTCGTCGGCCTGGCGCTGCTGACCGGGCTGTGGGGAGATTTCATCAACGCCATCCGCCAGTGGACCGTGTCCTATGGCGCGACGCTGCTGTAAAGGAGATTTTTCGTGAGATATATCCGCAAGGCCTGGCACTGGCTGACCAGCATGCGCACCGCGCTGGCGCTGCTCTTCCTGCTGGCCATCGCCGCCATTCCGGGTTCGCTTCTGCCGCAGCGCTCGCTCAATGAATCCAACGTCAATGACTTCATTGAGACCAACGGCAAGGTTGCGGAAATCTACGACAAGCTGCAGCTTTTCGACGTCTTCTCCTCCGTCTGGTTCCAGGCCATCTACGTCCTGCTCATGATTTCTCTGGTGGGCTGCATCATCCCGCGCTCCTGGGATCACTACAAGGCCTACCGCACACCGCCGACGCGCGCGCCGAAGTATCTGGAAAAGATGCCGCTCAATGCCACCGGGCATTCGGAAAAGTCCCCGGAGGAGATCGCCGCGGCAACCAAGACCATGCTGAAGAAGTGGCGCGTAAGCGAGGTTTCCCCGGAGAAGGACCGCGCGGGTGCCCAGTCCTTCTCGGCGGAGCGCGGCTATGCCCGTGAGCTGTGCAACCTCATCTTCCACATCGCGCTCGTGGCCATCCTGCTCACCATGGCAGCCGGGCGCTTGGTGCATTATGAGGGCCAGGTCATCGTGGTGACGGAGAAGAACTCCCAGGGTCAGACCCAAGAGCAGCCGCAGTCCACGGAGTTCTGTAATACCTCAACCTCCGTCTATGACTCCTTCCGCGCAGGCCCGCTTTTCGACGGCACGGGTCTCCACCCCTTCTGTTTTAAGGCCCACGACTTCACCGCGGACTACCTGCCTAATGGCCAGGCGGAGATGTTCACCTCCGATGTGTCCTATGCCGCCGGCGATGATATCTTCACGGACCCGGAGACCTGGGAGGATTACAAGCTGCAGGTCAACCACCCGCTGCGCATTGATAACAACCGCGTCTACCTGCAGGGCCATGGTTTTGCGCCGACGATGACGGTGGAGTGGCCCAACGGCGAAAAGCGCACGCAGACCATCCAGTTCCAGCCCAATGACACCACGTTCTTCCTCTCCTCGGGCGTGATGCGTTTCGATCCGCCGTCGGGCATGTACCCGGACCTGTTTGAGCGCCGCCAGAACCAGATCGCTATCCAGGGCCTGTTTGCGCCGACCGCCGAGTGGTCCGGTGAGAACGGTAAGCTGCTGCAATCTTCCTACCCGGCGATGCTGGATCCGGCGGTGGCTATCGATATCTACCGCGGCGATGCCGGCCTGGACACGGGCAAGCCGCAGTCCTTCTTCTCCCTCGATTCCAGCCTGGTCCACTCGGGCCAGCTGCAAAAGATCGACCGCGTCAACCTGACCCAGGGTGAATCGGTCACGCTGGACGACGGCACCAAGGTCACCTTCGACGGTGCCTCCGAGTTTGCGAACTACCAGGTGTCCTATGACCCCTTCCAGGGTTGGGTGCTGGTATCTGCTCTCGTGATGTTGGTTTCGCTCGTCGGCTCCCTGGTGATCAAGCGACGCCGCGTCTGGGTGCGCATCCGCCCGGGTGCCAACGGCGGTACCGATATCGAGATGGGCGGGCTTGCCCGCACCGACCGCGCGGGCTGGTCTGAGGAGTTCCATAAGCTGCACCGCGAGCTTTTGGAATTGCCGGATCCCGATGACGTGGAGGAGGACGAACTCTACTCCGCCGACTAAAGGCGCGGACCGTATCCTTCAAAAGTTGGATACAGCTGGGAAAAGGGGGTAGCCTTATGGGCACCATAAATCTCTCCGTTCATGCAGCCTCGTGCGTGGCGCACGGGGTAGGCACGATTGTGAAGGCAAGGTTTCCCACTCATGCAGGTTGATCAGAATCTGTCCAACTTCTCAGACATCGCGGTGCAAACCGCGTTCGTCGTATATGCGCTCGCCTTGGTGCTGTCCCTGGTGTACTACGGCCGGATGCAGAGCATCATTGAGGCCATGCGCGCCCGTACCGCAGCTGCACCGCAGCAGCGTGAGCTCGCCACCGTGGGCGCTTCGGCAGATGGCGCCGTGCTTGGCGACGTTCCCCCAACGGCCAGCACCGCAGACGATGATTTGGCGAAGAAGCAGGAGAACGCCGACAAGCTCGGCGGCATGACGCAGATGCTGCTGTGGCTGGGCATCGCCCTGCACTTGGCGGCCATCGTGCTGCGTGGTTTGGCTACCGGCCGCTTCCCATTTGGCAACCTCTACGAGTACATGCTCATGGTGACCGCCGGCGCGATGGTGGTGGCGACCATCGCCATGCAGCGCAAGGAGTGGCGCACCCTGTGGCCGTGGCTGCTCACGCCAATCCTGGCGCTGATGTTCTACGGCTCCACCAAGCTCTATGCGGAATCCGCTCCGGTGGTTCCGGCACTCCAGTCACACTGGCTGCCCATCCACGTCACCGTGGTTTCGCTGGGCGCATCCATCGGCGTGGTCTCCGGTATCGCTTCTTTGCTCAGCGTGCTGCGTGAGTTCCAGCCGAAGCGAGGCGAGTCCGGTTTCTTCGGCGCGCTTGCCCGCCCGCTTCCTTCAGCTAAGAAGCTGGACCGCCTGGCCTACCGCTTGGGCGTAGTGGCGCTGCCGACCTTGGGCCTGGGCATCGTGCTGGGTGCTATTTGGGCCGAGTCCGCGTGGGGCCGCTACTGGGGTTGGGACCCGAAGGAGACCGTGTCCTTCGCCACCTGGATCCTCTACGCTGCCTACCTGCACGCTCGCGCCACGCCGGCCTTCCGTAAGGCCGCGCCGTACATCAACATCGCGGCGATGCTGCTCATGGTGTTCAACCTGTTCTTCATCAACATGGTTGTCTCCGGCCTGCACTCCTACGCGGGGCTGAACTAAATGGCGGATATCCATAAGCCGCGGCACAAGCCCGGCAAACCGGCGGGCGATAACCCTCAGCTCATCGCCCTTGGTGAGGGCTTTGCGCAGCGCCGTCGCGAGCTGGGCATCCTGCAACAGGACCTGGCTGGGAAGGCCGGGATTTCGCGCTCCACGCTGCATACTATTGAGCACGGTGGCTCTGGCGTGCGCTGGGAAAAGGTCGTTGCGGTGGCCGAGGCCCTCGGCCTCGAGATGACCTTCGTGCCGAAGGACTAGGCTTCTTTCCCCTTAGAGTCTTTGCCTTCAATGTCCTTGTCCTCGGGGGCCTTGGGCTCCTGCTGCCCCTGTGAGCGCCGCCGGCGTTCTTCCTCTTTGCGCTGGGCCTCCCGCTCCTTGGCGCGGCGCTCCTTGAAGCGCTGCTTCTCTAGGTTCCACAGGAATTCCTCGTCATCATCGGGGCCCTTGATTGCCGGGCGCTGCGGCTGCTGCGCCTGCTGCACCTTCTTATTCCAACTCGACGGACCAAAAGCCTTCCAGACGAGGACTGCCGCGAGGACAAACAAGAGTAGTAGTATCAATCGACCCATGCGTTGTATTCTACGGAATGCCCGCGAAGCAAAAGTGAGAATTATGAGCCAGACAGAAAACACCACCAACGCCTCCCAGAACCCCGACCCGCCCCAGCCGGACCCCGCGCTCAAGCGCCGCTCCCGCGTCGCTTTGTGGAAGTATGGCGCGGCCCGTGTGGTGCTGTTTATCGTGTTGACTGTAGTGATTCAGCTACTGGCGATGGCGGTGCTCCAGACCTTTCCGCTGCTGGTTTCCGCGCTGCTGGCGTTGTTCGTGGCGCTGCCACTGTCCATGCTGCTCTTTTCCACGTGGCGCGTGGAAGCAACCCAATCCCTGGCGGAGTACTCCGCGCAGCGCAAGGCCCACAAGAAGTGGGTCCAGGAGGAGCTGGCTGGCCGCTAAATCAGAGGCTAAACCAGAGCCAGCGCTACTGCGTTGACAACCGCCCATACCAGCATCGCGCGGCCAGTCATACCGAGCACCGGGATGAGTTTGGGTCCGCGCGCACCGCGGTTGACGGTGCGGATAGCGCCCAGTGCGAGGGGGAAGTAGAGCAGGGAGGCCAGCGCTGCCCAGGAATCGAAGGCCAAGCCCACGGTGAGCAACACCGGGAGCAGCAACAGGGTCATGAATAGCGTGCGGGACTTCTTATCACCCAGGCGCACAGCCAGGGTGATCTTGCCGGTGGCCTCATCGGAGGGGATGTCCCGGATGTTATTGGCCAGGTTTACCGCCGCACTCATACCGCCGATACCCACGGCTAAGGCAAGGCCTGTCCACGTGATGCGGCCGGCCTGTGTGTACTCGGTACCTAGGACCGCGACGAGCCCGAAGAACACGAAAACGGCGATTTCTCCGAACCCGCGGTAGCCGTAGGGATTCTTGCCACCGGTGTAAAACCAGGCGCCGGCGATACACACAGCGCCGACGAGGATGAACCAAGCCGCGTTGGCAGCTAGGGAGAGCGAAATGCCGGCGATGGCCGCCACGCCGAAGGAGACGAAGGCGGCGAACTTGACGTGCTGTGGTTTGGCCAGCCCGCCCCCGGTAAGCCGCTGGGGGCCGGTGCGGTCATCATCGGTGCCGCGGATGCCATCGGAGTAATCGTTGGCGTAATTCACGCCGATGATAAGCGCCCAGGCCACGATGAGCGCCAGCAACGCCCGGCCCCAGTGCAGGCCGTGGGCCGCGGCAGCGGCACCGGTACCAGCGATAACGGGAGCAAAGGCATTGGCCCAGGTGTGCGGGCGAGCACCCTGGAGCCAATCGGCAGGAGTGGCGGAATAGGCAGACATGCTCACTATTGTGCCACTGGTGTGGTGTGCTGCGGCAATGAGCTGGTGCGTTGGCGAAAGCGGTAGATGATGAGCACTGCAACGAAAATAACGGCATTGGTGACTGTCATTGCGGCAGAGGTAGCCGCGTCAAGGACATAGGCAACCCAAAATCCCACGACCGCGCTGATAGCGGCAACGCCACAGGCGGTCAACACCAGCGTGGGCACGCGCTGAGTAAGCAGCCGCGCGGTCATCGTCGGGAATACCATGAGAGCGATGACCAGCATGGCACCGGCAGCGTGAAAGGCGGCGGTGGCGGTGCAGGCAACCACGGTCATAAATATGATGTGAAGAACGCGCGTGGGCACCCCGCGTGCGGCACAAAAATCGGCGTCAAAAGTCGTGGCGGATAAACGCGGCAGTGTAAGGGCGAGGAAGAGAGCATTGATACCCAGCACTGCGGCCATGATGTAGCAATAGTTGGGATTGGAGAAGGCCGCGAGGTTGAGATCACCGACGAGAACGGCGTGGACATCAAGGTGCACGTGGCTCATGTGCGTAGAAATCAGGATGACTCCGGCGGCAAACAGGGCGGGAAAGACCAATCCGAGGGCGGAATCAGCAGTCACCAGCGGGCTGCGCTGTAGTGCGTCAGTTCCCAACGCCACCACCAAGGCGCCAGCGGCCGCGGTAACGAGCAAGATGGGTGAATCTAGATCTGCGGTAAAGAGGTAGCCGACGGCAATTCCGGGAAGGACGGCATGGCCGATGCCGTCGATAAGCATGGCCTGGCCTTTGAGGACAACAAAGGTGCCGGGGATAGCACAGGCCAAGGCCGTCAGAACGGCAAGGAGACAAGCGGTCGCGGCGAGGGTCATGAGGCTAGCTTTCTACTGGTGAGGCTGATAGTGACGAGCGCCGCCTGAGCCAGGACGATGACCGGACCGGTGGGCAGCGGGCCGTGCGCAATGGAGACATAGCAGCCGAGAGCAGCGGTGGCCGCGCCGAAGAACCCGGAGAGCGCGATGAAAGGTAGCAAGCGCGTGGTCCAGGGGCGGGCAGCGGCGGCAGGGCTGATGACCACGGCGACCATGAGCACTACGCCGACGACTTTGACGCCGAGCACCGTGATGGCGGTGAGGGCGAAGAAACTAGCCGCGTTGAGGAACGAGGTGCGGATGCCGGCTACCTGGGCAAAACTTGAATCAAAAGTGACTGCGGCCTGCCGGGTGTGAATGAGGAAAAGAAAAAGCAGCACGCAGCCACCGATGATGAGTGTGGACCGTACATCCGCGCGAGTGAGCGTGGAGGCATTTCCCAGCAAATAATCCTGGATTCCGGCCTTGCCAGGCAATGGTCGGCGGGAAATATACTGCATGAGCAGCATTCCCACCGAGAAAAATGTGGTTAGCGTGGCCGCCATCGCAGTGGTTTGCCCCAGGGGAGTTAACCGCGGGATGAGGTGAATGCACCCCACCGCGAGGGTTCCGGTGAGCAGGGCGCCGCAAGAAAGAAGCCAGACATTTCGCCCGTCCCAGCCAATGGCGGTGGCCACGAGGAAGGCGGTGAGCAGTCCAGGCAGGGAAGAATGCGAGATGGCATCGGCCAGCAGGCTGGTGCGGCGAACATATACCAGTGGGCCTAGCGCGCCAGCGCAGCCACCGATGAGCACGGTGCCCAGGAGTGCCTGGGTATAGGTGTAGTTCTGAAGAAGCTCGAGTGGGTTCATGATGGCAGGGAAAACATGTCGGCAATGGCGGACTCGGTAAGTACCTGCTCGGTGGGGCCAGCAGCAATGAGCCGGCCGTGGCCGACCATGAGGACCTCATCGCAAAAGTCGGCGACCTCCGCCAGGTTGTGATGCACCAGCAGGATGGTCACGCCGTTCTCGCGCAGTTCCTTGAGTACATCCATGATGGCGCGCTGACTCGCGGCATCGACACCAGCGAAGGGCTCGTCGAGGATGATGAATTCCGGCTCGCTAACGAGCGTGCGCGCCAACAACACGCGCTGGCGCTGACCACCAGACAGGGCGGAAATCGGCAGCTGCGCGTGTGCCTGCATTCCGGTGCGGGAAAGCGCGGCGTGAGCGGCGTCTTTGTCAGCGCGGCTGGGCCACTGCCACCAGCGCAGCCCGGCGGTGCGGCCCATCAGGGCGATGTCGAAGGCGGTGGCAGGGTAATTCCAGTCGATATCCGCATGTTGTGGCATATATCCGAGACGCTGCCGAAAATGTGCCAGATCGACGCCATCGAAGGTCATCGACCCGCAGGCTAGAGGCGGAAGGAGCCCTACCAGCGTGCGGACCAGAGTAGACTTTCCCGACCCGTTCGCACCCACCAGCCCGGTGATAGTCGCGGGGGTGAGGGTGAAGGAGGCGTCGTGAAGCACCGGCGTGCGGGGATAGCCGGCGGTGAGGTTTCCTACGCTGAGCATTAGCTTAGTGCTTTCGCCACGGCGCTAGCGTTATGTTCGAAGGCTCCGAGGTAGGTATCGGTTGGGGCTTCCGGGCCGAGGGTATCGGCAAAGAGCTCTTCATCCGAGATGGTGACTGTCCAGTTGCGGGTTTCTACGGCTTCCTTGAGAGAAGTGATGGCCTGTGGGTTCGCCTGGTTATCTTGGAAGATAACGGGGACCTTCTTCTCCGCGATCGTATCCGCGAGCTCGGAGATCTCAGTGGCGGACTTGGTGGCTTCGGTGGTCACGAAGTCGGTGGCTTGGACTTCAAAGTCGAAGGTCTTGCCGAAGTAGTTGAAGGCGTCATGGCCGGTGATGAGGACGCGCGGGGAGGCGTTTTCGAGTTCCTTAGCCGCTTTGTCATGCGCGGCTGCAATCTTGTCTTCATATTCATCGGCGGCCGCGGCATAGTCTTCGGCATTGTCAGAGTCGATTTCGCCGAGTTTGGTGCCGATGTGATCGACGACCTGGCTCCACAGCTCGGGGCTATTCCAGATGTGCGGGTCGTAGAGTTTTTCGCCCTTGTCACCTTGCTCGGGCCACGGCAGAAGGTCAGCAGTATCGAGCTGTTCGCCGACAGCTAGCTGCTTCTCACCGAGGGAGGAGAGCTGGTCCACCATTTGCGCCTCGAGGTGAAGGCCATTCCAGAGGACGAGGTCGGCGTCCTGCATCTTTTCAATATCGCGCGTGGTGGGCTGGTAGGTGTGCGGATCGCCGCCGGGACCGACCATGGTGGTGATGTCGGCGTCCGGGGCGATATTGGCGGCCGCATCAGCCAAGTAACCAGTCGTGGCGAAGATCGTCAGATTGTCGTCCTGGGCTTCGGCGGAGTCGCTGCTGGTGCAGGCAGTCAGCGCGGTGGCAGCCACGAGGGAAGCGAGGGGAAGCGCAATAAGTTTCTTCACGGGAAACCTCTCTTATTAAAAGTGAATGTCGATGTTCAATAGATTGAACTTGAAAGAGCATAAGACCTGAAACCTTTGGAAGCAATAGGCTGAACTACGATGGGGGTATGCACATCAGTGAGCTGCCCGAACGCACCCAGGATTACCTCAAGATCCTCTGGACCTATGAGGAGAAAGAGGGCGCTAATACCGCGATGCCGCTGGGGGACCTAGCTAAAGCGGCGGGGCAGAAGCTGCCCACCACGTCGGAGGCGGTCAAGCGCCTGGCCGCGAAGGGGCTGGTGGAACACGAACGCTACTTCGGTGTTCGGCTTGTTGAGGAAGGCCGGCGGCTGGCTGTGGCAATGGTGCGCCGGCATCGGCTCCTGGAAACCTTCCTCGTGCGCACTCTGGGCTATACCTGGGATGAGGTGCACGATGAGGCGGAAATGCTAGAGCACGCGACGTCCGACAGGCTCGTTGAACGCCTCGATTCTTTCCTGGGCAACCCCGCCCGCGATCCGCATGGTGATCCCATACCTGCCCCGGATGGCACTGCCGAGCCGGTCTCGCGCATTACGCTTATCGACGTCCCCGCGCAGACCCCCGTCACCGTGGAGCAGGTCACTGACGCTGACGGCGAATTTTTGCGCTACCTGGATAAATATGGAGTGCGGCCGGGAGTGGAATTGACCGTCGTTGCCCCCTCGGTTGCGGGTGTGCTCGAGGTTGCCGTCGACGGCGGTGCGCACTTCCCCCTCGGGGAATCCGCTGCGCGCGGCATTGCCGTACGCAGCTTTGGCGAAGCGGAGGCTTAGCTGTCCCACATGCGGGCGACGGCGAGGCGGTCTACCTTGCCGGGACCGGTGGTGGGGAGCTGGGCCAGGCGCTTGAAGTCCTTGGGGATGTGCCACCGGGGAAGGCCACTATCGTCGAGAGCCACAAGGATATCGCCGACATCCGCCCATCCGGTATAGGCAGCGACGATCATCTGTCCCAAGCGTGGGTGGGGGATGCCGACCACGCACACGCCGTCCACTCCCGGCACGCGAAGGATGTGCTGCTCGAGCTGCTCTGGGTGGAGCTTGAGCCCGCCGGTGTTCAGGATGTTGTCGAGGCGCCCGGTGACGGTGAGGTGGCCGTCGTGAAGCGCGCCGGCGTCGGAGGTAGCAAACCACGAGGTACCGGACTCATCGACCATGAAGGCATCTGAGTCCACGTTTCGATAGCCCTGCGCAATCATGGGCCCGCCAAGGTAAATGCGCCCCTCGTCGCCGATGCGAACAAGAGCGCGATCGAGGGGACGGCCGTTGTAGACGCAGCCGCCGGAAGTCTCTGAGGAACCGTAGGTGGTGACGATGTTGATGCGCAGCTTTTTCGCAGAGTCCAACAACTGTGGGTGGGTGGCAGCACCTCCGACGAGGATGGCATCAAAGGTGCGCAGGGCCTCGATTCCTTCTAGCGAATCCATGGCCTTGGCTAGCTGCATCGGGGTCAGGCCCGTGTATGAGCGATCCCCAGTGGCGGCCAGCTCGTGCGCGGCGCGGGCGAAACTGGGGATGGAAAAACCTTCCGACAGGTCAAGGCAGAGCGGCTCCACGCCCGCGACGAGGGAGCGCACCAATACCTGGATGCCCGCGATATGGGAGGCGGGCATGGCTAGTAGCCACTGACCGGTGCCGCCTAAAGTCCGGTGCGTGGCATCGGCACTAGACACCAAGTTGGCGGCCGTGAGTTGCGCGCCCTTCGGTGTGCCCGTGGACCCAGAGGTGGCCACGACGAGTGCGATGGAGGAGTCAATAGGTTCTCCTGCGCGCATGTGGTTGCGCAGCAGCTGCGCGCGGGTGCGGTCCTCCGCCGGAATGGGCAGGAAGGTGGCTTGTCCTGCGATGGCCGCTTCCAGATCAGGGAGGATGGCGGCAGGGTCACGCGGATCGACGGGCAGAGGAGAGAGGAAAGTCACGGTTAGTTAGGTTACCGCCCGCGGTGTTCGTAAGGGTTGATGAGCTCATCCTCCTGATCGAAGGGGCGCTCACCGTCCCTCTGAGCCTGCTGGATGTGGCGCAGCATCCACACGCGGGAACCGATGACGGCAACGAGCGCGATGGCCGCGAGGGCAATGGAAAAATAAAGCACGTCAGGCTCTCCTTGGGGGAACTAGTAGTAGTACGGGAAGTCATCCCAGTTGGGCTCGCGCTTTTCCAGGAAGGATTCCTTGCCCTCGACGGCTTCGTCGGTCATATAAGCCAAGCGGGTGGCTTCGCCGGCGAAGACCTGCTGGCCCATGAGGCCATCATCGGTGAGGTTGAAGGCGAACTTGAGCATGCGCTGGGCGGTGGGGGACTTCATGTTGATCTCGCGTCCCATCTGGATGGCGGCGTCCTCCAGCTCGGCGTGGTTAACTACCTCGTTGACGGCACCCATCTCGTACATGCGCTGCGCGTCGTAGGTGCGTCCCAAGAAAAAGATCTCGCGGGCGTACTTCTGGCCCACCATCTTGGCCAGGTAGGCCGAGCCATAGCCGGCGTCGAAAGAGCCGACGTCGGCGTCGGTCTGCTTGAAGCGGGCTTCCTGGCGGGAGGCAATGGTCATATCGCACACCACGTGCAGGGAGTGCCCGCCGCCGGCGGCCCAGCCGTTAACCACGGCGATGACCACCTTGGGCATGGTGCGGATGAGGCGCTGGACCTCCAGGATGTGCAGGCGGCCGCCCTCAACTTTTTCGCGGGCGGTGTCGACGGTGGATTCGTCGGCAGTCGCGTCATCGTGCGCGTGCTCGGTGGCGTAGCGGTACCCGGAGCGGCCGCGAATGCGCTGGTCACCGCCGGAGCAAAACGCCCAGCCGCCGTCCTTTTGGGAGGGCCCGTTGCCGGTCAGCAACACCGTGCCAACATCTGGCGTGCGGCGCGCGTGGTCCAGCGCGCGGTAGAGCTCATCCACCGTGTGCGGGCGAAACGCATTGCGCACCTCGGGGCGGTCGAAGGCGATGCGGACGATGCCGTCCTTGCGCTGTGGCTTTGGGCCGTCGCTGATGAGCCGGTGATAGGTGATATCCGTCAGGGCCTCAAAGCCCTCGACGGGGCGCCAGAGTTCCGGCTTGAACGGATTATCGGTGCTGTAATTCTTCTGCTCGCTCATGGCACACCAGCTTAATTGGAAAGCAGTGCGCCGGAAGTATAGTCCCCATTCCCAACCCTCACCCACACTCTCCGCCCAGCGCGGCGGTGATAAACAATAAACAATACTGCGGGATTATCCCCGTCAATGTGCACGTGTACTCCGTACCAGCGCGGTACACCATACAGTGGGACGGAATCGAACCTCCCTGCCTTCTTGCGCTACGAAGGCGCCTGAGAAGCACTGGACTTTTCCCTGCCCAGTAAGGGTTGCGCTCGCTGCGAAGAGTGTGGGCTACCGTCGCGCGCATGAGGCGCGCGACGTGACTACATGTCGAACGACATGACTACGTGCCGCAAGAATGCGGCACAACTAGCGGCAGTCGCTATTTAATTATCAGTTCCGTATTCCAGTTCAGCTGCTGGATGCGGGTATCGAGCTCGCGGTACTGGCGGGCCAGATCATCGGCGCGCTCGCGCAGCTTCGGCACGGGCACGGTGGCCACGAACTTGATCTCCGAGCGGGAGTAGCGGTCGTGGCGCGCACCCGCGCGCTCTGCCAACCCCTGGTAGATGCGGCGCTTGCGCAGCAGTCCATCACGAAGTGCGAGTGCCTCCATCAGCGTGATCTCATCGTCGAACGCGGTAGCCGTGTTCGTGGCGTTGATCGCGATGACGAGCTCATCGATGCGCTTGGTTACGCCCTCCAGCTCACGGAGGAGATCCGTCGGGTTCTCATCCGGTTCATCGCCTTCCTGGATGCGGACGGTTGCCGCGAGTCGGTCACTCAGCGAGTTGAGGCGCTCCTGCGCCTGGGCGCGTTCGGCCAAGGCTTCAGCAAGTAGCATGGTTCCTCCTTTAACCCTTAATGGGATTGATTGTCTGTGCAATTGTACGGCAGGCAGGAGGCTTCGCATTGGCGGCGTGACACTTCTAACAAATAGCGGCCGAAAACTTCGATGATCTGGGGCCTTATTTGATCGTTGTGTACGTCATGTTTGGTTGCTCGCTACGGCTGGCCTTCGGTAGACAGCCGGTTAGTCCACGTCTGGCGATTGGCCTCTTCAAAGCTGGCGTAGACAGAATTGTCGCCGTCGATGCCGCAGTAGAAAGTTCGAGTGTCAGAGCCCATGGCGCAATACAGGTCGTAGGTTTGTTTGGTCGCCGGGCTCATGGCTGTAATGCGGGTGTTGTAGGAGCCATTCACGGTAGAACTGCGCTGCGACCAGGTGAAGGTGTGCTTGATGGCCTCATCAAACATAGCGGCGGCGAACTCACAGGAGGTGTTTTCTCCTGCGTGGATCTTGTCTCCTTGATTGGTATAGCCGCATGCACCGCCGACTTGCCCGACGTTGATGTTGTGGCCGCCCGGGTTGGGGTTGGCGTTGTCGTCCGCGGCGGGAGTGCCGCTCGGGGCATCGTTAAGAGTCGGCGCGGGGCCGCTGTCCTCGGGGGCCTCGGAAGTGGAGGCAGTCACTGGGGCCACAACGGAGGTTAATTGGCTGTCGGCAGAAGCCTCACTAGCAGGTGTAGAGGAGTCAGAAGTATCGCCGCAGGCGTTCAATGCAATTCCGGCGGCAACGAGTAAAGAGAGAGTAGAGAGTTTTCGCATGAGTTGTAGCCTAGCGCCCCGCATGGTGGTTTAAAGGGGCGCTAAGGCCACAGCCGGGGAGTGTTACCCAATAAACATGAACGCAAACAGCGTGTTGAGCACCGTCGCCACAATCATGGGCACGGAGGTGCGCTTGACCAGCTGGATGGGGTTGACCTTGATGGCGCCGGCAACAATGAGCACCGCGGCGTTGACCGGGGAGACCTGGCGCATGAGGTTGGACGTTCCCCAAATGGCGGTGAGCATCTGCGGGGCGTGGATGGAGGTCTGCGAGGCCAGGTTGGGCACTACCTCAGAGAAGGCGAAGTAAGGCGCGGTGCCGGAGCCGGTGAGTGCTGCCATCGCGGCGGTGGCGGCGACGAAGATGAGGACGATGAGGACGGCGGCGCCGGAGGAGCCTTCGGCGGCGTCGATAAGCATGTCAATGACGCCCATCTGCGTAATACCTTCCACCAGGACGGCGGCGGCAACCAGCAGGGCCACGACGCCCGCAGCGCCCTCGCCCATGCCCTTGAAGAAGCTGGAGATGGAATCTACCGCACCCGTGACGGTGCGCTTGCGGATGGACTCGATGATCATCGCGATGAACAGGGAGACCACGGTCACCGGGAGGATGCCGCCCTCAAAGGGGATAACGCCCATGCGGTTGAGGATGGCGGAGATGATGATGAGCAGCAGCGGCATGAGCGGGAGCACGGCGTAGTAACCCGGCAGGGAGGCGGCGCGGGCGATGGCTTCCTCAGTGGCTTTATCGCACATCGAGTCAGCGGTGACTTCACCGGAGGCCAGGGCTTTGCGGGCATCCGCCTTATCGCAGCGGTGCTGCCACCACATGTGGACGAAGGCCGTGATGAGCAGCGTGGGAACCGTGGCGTAGGCGACGGCGCCGTAGACGAATTCCGTCGGAGTCATGTTGGTGAGATCGGCGCCCTGAATGAGGCCGGCCTCCAGCGGGGTGGGAACGATGGTGGAGGAGGTCACCACGATGGCGCCCACGGTCAGGGGTGTCAGGCCCGCAGCGATGAGTGCTGGAAGGAGCGTGGCCACGAGCAATAGGGAAAGCGCTGCGGCCGAGGGGATCACCAGTGAGAGCAGCGTGCCCAGGATGAAGCCCACTGGGACCAGCCAGTAGGAGCCTTTGAAGCGCTTGAGCGGTGAGGAGAGCACCACGACCGTCTTGGCATCCGCGCCGATGTGGCGCATATAGGACACAAAGCCGAAGAGCACCATAATCGCCATACCGATGCCGGAGAAGCGCGACTTGAACAGCGCGTCCACGACGAGCAGCTGGTCGTAGAAGGCATTGCCGGTCGCTTCAATTTCTGTGGTTCGGAAGTCCGCGCGCCCAGTGAGAGCGGCGAGCATGAGCAGGATTACGCCAACGGCAAAGATGGAGGCCGCGGCGTGGACTTTCTTATAGATGAGGTAGACAACTGCGGCGATGGCCAGTAGCGCGATGAGAAGGTAGAGCATGTAAAGATCCTTCTTCTGGTTATATCCACTTACTGTTTAAAGGTAACACCGGCTATGACAGGTGTCGCGCTCAACCCCCCCACACGTACGATGAACGTCATGCACATTGATGACGTCCTTGACCGCGCCCACGTGGTCTCCCTTCCACTCGCCGTGAAGTTCCGTGGCATTACGACCCGGGAAGCATTGCTTATCGATGGCCCCGCGGGCTGGGGTGAGTTCGCCCCCTTCCTGGAGTACGGGGCGGAGGAATCCGCCCGCTGGCTCGCCGCCGGGCTGGAAGCGGCCTACGAAGGCTTTCCGGAACCCGTGCGCGAGTGGGTAGAAGTCAACGGCACCGTCCCTGCGGTTCCTGCCGAGCAGGTGCCGGAGGTCATGGAGCGCTATCCCGGCTGCCGCACCTTCAAAATCAAGGTGGCGGAGAAGGGGCAGACCCTAGAGGACGATATCGCGCGCGTTCACGCTGTCCGCGCCTACATCGAGGCACAGGGTCGCGTGCCGGTTTTGCGCGTCGACGCCAACTGCGGCTGGAGCGTTGAGGAAGCCGTCACCGCGGCCAAGGAGCTCATGCCGCTGGATTACATGGAGCAGCCGTGCAAGACCGTTGAGGAACTCAAGGAGGTGCGCACCCAGCTCATGCGCGCCGGGATTTTCGTGCGGGTGGCGGCGGATGAATCTATCCGCAAGGCCAGCGACCCTTATCGGGTGGCGGAATTGCAAGCGGCTGATGTCGCCGTGGTTAAGCCCGCGCCGCTGGGCGGGGTGCGCAAAGTACTCGAGGTAGCCTCCCACCTGCGCGAGCGCCACATGGACATCACGGTGGCCTCTGCCCTGGATACCTCGGTGGGAATCTCCATGGGACTTGCCGCAGTGGCCGCCTTGCCGCAAATCTATGACGACGAAGACATCGACGTCACCCCGGCCGCTGCGGGCCTGGCCATCGGGTCGCTGTTCCTGGAGGATGTGACAGCACCACGCGAGCTTGTCGACGGTCACCTGCGCGCCGAAGCCCTCACCCCCGACCCGGATCGCCTGAGCACACTCGCCGCGCCGGGCGAGCGCCGCGAGTGGTGGTTCGAGCGCGTGCGCGAGTGCTGGCCGCACCTTTAAAAACACAGCTCACGGTACATGTCCGGAGGGCAGCGTAGGCTGGCGGGCATGACCATTTCCGTGAAAGACGCGCACCTGCACAACCTTCGCAACGTGGATGTGGACCTTCCACGCGGCCAGCTCGTGGCCGTGACGGGGGTGTCCGGTTCCGGCAAGTCCTCGCTGGCCTTCGGCACCATTCATGGCGAAGGCCAGCGCCGCTACCTGGAATCCGTCGCGCCCTTTGCTCGACGCCTCATCGCTTCAGCGGTGGACCCGCAGGTCGGCCGCATCGAGGGGCTGCCGCCGACGGTGGCGTTGCAGCAGTCGGCGTCGGCAAGCAGCGCGCGCTCCACCGTGGGCACGATCTCCGCCATGTCTAACTCCGTGCGCCTGCTTTACTCGCGCTGCGGTGACAACCCGGAGGGCCTGTACTCCGATTCCTTCTCCCCGAATACCCCAGAAGGCATGTGCCCGGAGTGCCAGGGCACCGGCGTGGTCCACGAACCCACGGAGGCGTCCATGGTGCCGGACCCCAGCCTGAGCATCGAGGAAGGCGCGATTGCTGCGTGGCCCGGAGCCTGGGCGGGCAAGAACTTCCACGACATTCTGCAAGAACTGGGCTATGACTTGGATTCACCGTGGGAGGATTTGCCGAAGAAAGACCGCGAGTGGATCCTCTTCACCGAGGAGCGCCCGGTGGTAACCGTCAAGCCGCGCCGCGGGGCGGATCAGATCCAGCGCAATTACGAGGGCACGTGGCGCTCCGTGGCCAGCTACCTGACCAAGACCTATGCGGAGACGAAGTCGGATACACTCCGCGCCCGCGTCTTGAGCTTCATGGAAACCCGCCGCTGCGATACCTGTGACGGGCGCCGGCTGACGGCGAAGGCGCTCAAGGTCACCTACGCCGGGCTGCCGATCGACGAATTCAATGCCCTCCCGCTGAGCGAAGCCTACGAGCTGCTTAACGGCCAAAGCCCGCAGCCGAATGACGCGGAAGACCTGCTCCTCAAGGCCCTCCTTCCGGCCCTTGAATCCGCACTGGAACTCGGCCTGGGGCACCTCAGCCTGGATAGGCCTACGGACACGCTCTCGGGCGGTGAGGTGCAGCGCCTGCGCCTGGCTGCGCAGCTGCGCTCCGGGCTCTATGGCGTGACCTATGTTCTGGATGAGCCCTCTGCGGGCCTGCACCCGGTGGAACGAGGTGCGGTGCTGGATATGTGCCGCCGCTTCATTGCGGAGGGGAACTCGGTGCTGCTGGTGGAGCACGACATGGAACTGGTCAAGCAGGCCGATTGGATCGTGGATGTCGGCCCGCTCGCCGGTGAGCGCGGCGGCCAGGTGGTGTACTCGGGTCCCGTCGCCGATTACATAGAGGCGGCGGACTCTGCAGATACTCCCACCGCGCGTGCCTTGGCGCGCCCGCGCCCCACGCCCAAGGTCGAAGCGCGATCGGCGCACGGTGATATCGCGCTGCGCCGGGTGCACTCGCACACCATCGATGGCCTCAACGTGGACTTCGGACTCGGCCAGTTTACGGCCATTACTGGGCTTTCGGGTTCCGGCAAATCCACGTTGCTGGCCGCACTCCATGACATGCTCACGGGGCCGGACTGTCCGAAGCAGGTCAAGCGCGTGGTCTCCATTACCCAAAAGCCAATCGGCCGAACCCCGCGCTCCACGGTGGCGACGTACACCAACCTCTTCGACAACGTGCGCAAGCTCTTCGCGGCCACCCCGGAGGCCAAGAAGAAGAAATGGACGGTCTCGCGCTTTTCCTACAACGTTAAGCAAGGCCAGTGCCCCACCTGCGGTGGCGCCGGCCAGATCGAGGTCGAGCTGGTCTTCCTTCCAGGCTCCTATACCCAGTGCCCGGATTGCCAGGGACAGCGCTATAACGATGACACCTTGTCCATCCGCTGGAAGGACAGGACCATCGCGGACATCCTCGACCTTACGGTGGAAGAGGCCCTGGAGGTCTTTGCAGATGAAGCGCCGATCCTCCACGCGCTGCAAACCTTGGAAGCGGTGGGGCTAGGTTACCTGCGCTTGGGCCAGGGCGCTCCGGAGCTTTCCGGCGGTGAAGCGCAGCGCATCAAGCTTGCCACGGAGCTGCAGCGCTCCCGAAACTCGCGCCGGGGCCATACCGTCTACCTGCTGGATGAGCCCACCGTCGGGTTGCACCCGGCCGATATCGACCTGCTCATCGCTGAGCTGCACTCGCTGGTGGAGGCCTCCCATACTGTCGTGGTGGCAGATCATGACCGTCACCTCATTGCCGGCGCTGACCGGGTTATTGAGATGGGCCCGGGGTCTGGTTCGGATGGCGGAAAGATTGTGGCGGATGGCACGCCGGGTCAGGTTTCCACGGGACTAACGCCCACCGGGCGGGTGCTAAGTGGCGCGGGTGCACGATAAGGTAAATCCCATGACCAACAACAACGGCGACAACGAGACGCGGCAGTTCGGCCGCGTCACCGGTGAGAACGAAACCCGCCAGTTCGGCGCGCCCCAACAGCAGCCGCCACAGCGTCCCCAACAACACTTCCCGGAGCCCGGATCCCAAAACACGCAGGCCTATGGTCAGCCCTATCAGCAGGGCTATGACCAGAACTATCAGCAGCCGCAATATGACCCGGTCCCGTCCAGCTACCAGGTGGAGCAGCCGAAGAAGGGCGGGGGAGCCCTGTCCTATGTCTTCGCGGCCATCGCTGCTATCGCCGTCGTTTTCGCCGGCGTGCTGTTCTTCCTGTGGCGCGGTGCGGCAGCGGATGCTGACAAACCCGCCCCGGAGCCGGTTACCGAGACCGTGACCACCGAGGTTCCCACCACGGTGACCACCACCAAGAGCTCGCCGCGGGATAACCTCCCCACCGATATTCCGACGGAGCTGCCGACGGAGCTGCCGCCGGACGTCCAGGACCGTGTGGACCAGGGTGGAGCCGAATTGGAAGGGTTGATCAATGACCTCTTCGAGCAATTCGATTCGGGCATGGAAGAGCTCGATACGGGTGGTGCAGGCAATGCCTAATACTGAATCTCACACCGAGCCCACTGCCTCCGCGCAGCCGGAGTCGATGCAGCTGGCCGAAGCACTGGCGGCCCAGCTTTCGCGGCACCTCACCGACGTGGTTATCTGCCCGGGTTCGCGCAACGCACCGCTGTCTTTGGCGCTTCTCGCGCGCAGCGATATTCGCGTGCATACCCGCCTGGATGAGCGCTCCGCCGCCTTCGCTGCTTTAGGTTTGGCACGCGTCCAACGCCGGCACGTCGGCATCGTGATGACCTCCGGCACCGCGGTGGCTAATGCCCTGCCCGCGATGGTGGAGGCGCATTACTCGCATACCCCGCTGGCCGTCATCAGCGCGGACCGGCCGGCCCGCTTGGTGGGCACGGGGGCCTCCCAGACTATTGAGCAGCCCGGCATCTTCGGCGTGTATGCGGAGACCACCCAGGTGGAGAGCACGAGTGATATCCCGCTTATCGCGGAGCGCTTTTTGAATGACCGCCAGGTGCACATCAACGTGGCTCTCGATGCCCCGCTGGTAGGCGAAGAGCTGCCCGGTAGCCCGACGGATTACACGCAGCACCGCGCTCGTACCCCGCGGTGGGCGAATCACGGAGAGGTGGCCGTCGATCTCAGCCGCAACACGCTCGTCATCGCCGGCGATGAGGCCTGGGAAGTCGAAGGCCTGGAGGATGTCCCCACCATCGCCGAGCCCACGGCACCTGCGCCCTATCACCCGGTGCACCCGGCCGCGGCGCACCTCTTCCGCCGCGCCCAAGTCTCCGCCAACGACTACGTGGTCAACACCAAGGTGGAGCAGGTCATCGTCGTGGGCCATCCCACCCTGCACCGCGGTGTCCTGGCACTGCTGAGTGATCCCGATATCGACCTCATCTGTCTGTCGCGCACGGAAGATTTCACCAACCCCCGTGGCGAGTCCGCGCAGCTGGGTACCACCGCCAAAACCAGCGGCGAGCCCACGCGAGAGTGGATGAAGATCTGCGAAGGCGCGGCCCAGATGGCGGCCGACGGTGTTCGTGAGGTTCTGGCGGAGACCACCGGTGAGGATGCCACCAAGCCCGAGATCGGCTTTACCGGCCTCCACGTCGCCGCCGCGGTGGGGGACACCCTCGCCGTCGGAGATACCCTCGTCCTGGGCGCCTCCAACGCGGTGCGGGATGCGTCCTTCATCGGCCTGCCCTTCGACGGTGTGGAGACCTACTCGCCGCGCGGGGCCGCCGGCATCGACGGCACCATCGCGCAGGCTATCGGCATCGCGCTGGCCACCCAGTCCCGCGAGGCCGACGCGCCCCGCGCACCGCGCACCGTGGCGCTCATGGGGGATGTCACCTTCCTCCACGACGCCACTTCGCTCATCCTCCCCGAGGACAACCCGCGCCCGGAGAACCTCACCATCGTCGTCTCAAATGACGACGGCGGCGGCATCTTCGAGGTGCTCGAACAGGGCCGCGAGCCCCTGCGCGACTCCTTCGAGAAGGCGTTTGGAACGCCGCATGGGGTGGGCGTGGCCAAGCTAGCGGAAGCCTGCGGTGCTGAGCACCGCGAGGTGAGCTCGGCGCAGGAGCTGCTCGACGTTTTGGCAGAACTCAAGGAATACTCCACCGGCATCACCGTGGTGGAGGCGCATACCACGAGGTCCTCGCGCCGCGCGCTGCAGGAGGCTCTGAACGCCAAGGTGGGTCAGTAAATGCCGCGGCGCCGAGTGCGCCAGCTGATCCTGGTGCTCTATGTCGCTGCACTAGTGGGCATGGCGGGGATGGTGATCGGCCCCTTCTTCAATGACTGCACCATCGGCGCCAACCCCGGGCGCGCCCTGGCCACGGTGACGGATGTCGGCAGCTTGCGCACCTTCGTGGATTTCCAGGATTCCGAGGGGATTTACCACACCCCGCCTACCGGCCTGCTCTATCCCACTGGGCTGGGAGAAGGCCAGCAGGTGTGGGTGCTCTACGCCAAGAGCAACCCGGACCTGGTCAAGGTAGAAGGCCGGGAATGGACGCTATCGATCATCCCGGCGCTGTCCTCCGCGGCCGTGGCTACCCTGATTGCCGGCGCGTGCTGGTGGGGGAGCGGGAAAATTAACCGGAATTTAGTGCGTGCGTTACCAACCGAGCACTCAGAAAAGGAATGATGGGGCGCATGCGTGTAGCCATCGTCGCGGAATCCTTCTTGCCTAACGTCAACGGAGTGACCAACTCCGTGCTGCGTGTCCTCGAACACCTCCACGAGCACGGCCACGAGGCCATTGTCATCGCCCCCGGCGCCCGGGACGGGCAGGAGGAGATCCCCGATTATCTCGGGTTCACCATCGTGCGCGTGCCCACCGTGCGTGTGCCGCTGGTGGATTCGCTCCCGGTCGGCGTTCCTACGTCCGCGGTGGATGAGGCGCTGCGCGAGTTCAAACCGGACATCATCCACCTGGCCAGCCCCTTCGTCCTGGGGGCGGCGGGAGCATTTTCTGCACGTCAGCTGCGCATTCCGGCCGTGGCGCTGTACCAGACCGACGTGGCCGGTTTCGCCACCAAGTACCACGCTTCCGCGCTGGCCTATGGGGTGTGGGAGTGGCTGCGCACCATCCATAACGCTTGCCAGATGACTCTCGCGCCGTCCTCGCTCACCATCTCCGATTTGGAGAAACACCACATCAAGAACGTGCGCCACTGGGGCCGCGGCGTGGACTCGGAGCGCTTCCACCCCTCGAAGCGCTCGGCGGCGCTGCGCCGCGAGTGGGAGCCCACGGGGAAGAAGAAGATCGTCGGCTTCGTCGGCCGCCTGGCCGCAGAGAAGGGAGTGCACCGCCTGTCCGCGCTTAACGGACGCGAGGACATCCAGCTTGTCATCGTTGGTGATGGCCCCGAGCGCCCGCTGCTGGAGGCCCAGCTGCCGGATGCTGTCTTTACCGGGGCATTGGGAGGCGAGGAGCTGGCCGCGGCCTATGCCTCCCTGGACATCTTCGTCCACGCCGGCGAGTTCGAGACCTTCTGCCAGGCCATCCAGGAAGCACAGGCCTCGGGCGTGCCCACCATTGGCCCGCGCGCGGGCGGCCCGGTGGATCTCATTGAGGAAGGTTACAACGGGCTGCTTCTCGACGTCTCCACGTTCGTCGAGGACCTCCCCAACGCCGTCGATGCGCTGCTCAACCCGGAGATCCACGAGGAGCTGCGGGAGAACGCCCGGCAGTCGATTTCTTCCAAGACGTGGCCGGCTCTGTGCGAGCAGCTGCTGGGCTATTACGAGGAAGTTTTGGAGAATGTCCGCGAGGTGCCGCTGACCATTTTGGGCCAGCGTCCGGAGCTGCCGCGCTGGGCCGCTCGCGCCCTGGGGGCGCGCGTGGCCTAGACTAGGCGCTTGTGTCTAAGGCAGATCTGGATAAGAAGCCCTTCGATGTTGCGCGCATGTTTGACGCGGTGGGCAAGAAGTACGACATCACCAACACGGTGCTCTCCTTTGGTCAGGACGCGCGCTGGCGCCGTTTGACGCGCGAGCGGCTCAACCTGAAGCCGGGGGAGAAGGTCCTCGACCTGGCTGCCGGAACGGCTGTTTCCACGGAGGAGCTGTCCAAGTCCGGCGCGTGGTGCGTGGCCTGTGACTTTTCACTCGGCATGCTCGCGGCTGGCGCGGAGCGCGATGTGCCCAAGGTGGCCGGCGATGGAATGCGCCTGCCTTTTGCGGATAACACCTTCGATGCGGTGACCATCTCCTATGGTCTGCGCAATATCCACGACTTTGAGCTGGGCCTGCGGGAGATGGCGCGCGTGACCAAGCCCGGTGGGCGGCTGGCTGTGGCGGAGTTTTCCAAGCCGGTCATCCCGGTCTTCGGCACCGTCTACAAGGAGTACCTGACCCGCCTGCTGCCGCCGATTGCCAAGGTGGTCTCCTCCAACCCGGAGGCCTATATCTACCTCGCAGAATCCATCCGTGCGTGGCCGGAACAGCACGAGCTAGCCGCCGCCATCAACCGCAATGGCTGGGAGCAAGCAGGCTGGCGCAACCTGACGTGCGGCATTGTGGCGCTGCACTCCGCGGTGAAGCCGGCCTAAAGGGCTTAAGCCCAGAGAGGCGTATCGCGGCGCAGCGCAGAGACCGCCCCGCCCGCCAGCCGCCAGGCACGGGCGAGCAGGTCCTTGTCCTCGTCGGTGATGAGGTTGCCCATGAGGCGTGCGGCGGCCGGCATGAGCATGCGGCCGATGGGTCCGCGCATGGCCACAGGTCCGGCGAGCGGCAGGAACTGCGGGTAGGTCAGCAGGCGTGCCGCGGTGCGGGCGAGCAGGAAGGCCTCGCCGTACTCGGCGCGCAGACGCTCCGGCCACGCCAAGGTCAGGTCCTTAGTGCCGAGCATCTCCACGGCTAGTGCTGCCGTCTCCAAGCCATAATCGATGCCCTCGCCGTTGAGCGGGTTGACGCAAGCCGCAGCGTCACCAATCAGCATCCAGTTCGCGCCGGCCACCCCGGACACCGCGCCACCCATGGGCAGCATCGCCGAGGTGACGTTGCGCAGCTCGCCCAAGCCCCACTCCGAACGCTGCTGCTCAGCGTAGAAATCAAGCGCCTTCTTGGTGTTGAGACGAGCCGGGCGGGCGGCAGTGGAGAGCGCACCCAAACCGATGTTGACCCCCTGTCCTAGCGGGAAGATCCAGCCATACCCAGGTTGTACGACCCCCTCAGGGTCCTTGAGCTCCACGTGGGAGTGCATCCACTCCTCGCCGTCGTGGGGCGAATCGGCGTAGGCGCGCGCGGCGATGCCGTAGACCTCCTCGCGGTGCCAGGTGCGGCCCAGCTGCTTGCCAAAGGTCGAGCGCACGCCATCGGCCACGATGACCCACCGCGCGCGCACGCGGCGCTTGCCGACGGAGAACTCCGCCAGCCGGTTGCCCTCGAGCTGCGGGGCCGTCGCCGTGCCGGTGAAAAGTTGCGCGCCGGCTTCTTGGGCGGCCTCAACGAGCAGCGCATCGAATTCATAGCGCGGCAGAGCCGTTCCCACCTGCGAGGGGTATGTCGACGGCCACGGGGCGGTTACGGTGCCGCCGAAGCCGTGCAGCTTGAGCCCGCGGTTGCGGTAGGAAGCGTTGACCTCGATGCCGAGTAGCTCCAACTGGTGCATGGCACGAGGAGTCAGCCCATCGCCGCAGGTCTTGTCGCGGGGGAAGGGGGAGGCGTCGACAAGCAGCGTGTCATGGCCAGCGCGCGCGGCGTGGATAGCGGCGGCAGCGCCGGCGGGCCCGGCACCGACGATGGCGACGTCAACAAGGGTGGAATCGATCTGCTCCGACATGGGGACTATCATTGCACGGGATAGTGGCCACAAGTGTGTTGAGGGCCGTGCCATGGGCTACGGTAGGTAAACACTAGGATTTTTGAGCTTAAAGGAACACGTTTAATGTCACACGGCCAAACTCACGCCAAGCACGTGGACTTGGGGGATGCGCAGCTCACCGAGCGTATCAACGCCGGGATGGCTGCTGTAGAGGACCTGCTGAATACGGAGCTCGACCGCGGGCAGGACTTCATCAAAGACAAGGTGCGTCACCTCTCCCTGGCTGGGGGCAAGCGTTTCCGCCCGATGATGGCGTTGCTGGCTTCCGAGTTTGGTGAACGCTCGCAATCGCCTGAGGTGATTAAGGCGGCGACCGTGGTGGAAATGGTCCACGTGGCCACGCTCTATCACGACGATGTCATGGATGAAGCGGAGCGCCGCCGCGGCGTGGATTCTGCGAATTTCCGCTGGACTAACTCGGTGGCGATTTTGGCGGGCGATGCCCTCTTGGCGCACGCTTCGCGGCTGATGAGTCAGCTGGATACCCACACGGTGGAGCACTTCGCGGAGACCTTCGAGGAGCTCGTCACCGGCCAGATGCGCGAAACCATTGGTGCCGGCGAAGCTAATGCTGTGGAGCATTACACGGCGGTCATCCGGGAAAAGACCGCGGTGCTCATCGCCTCCGCCGGCTACCTGGGTGCCTACCATGCTGGCGCGGGCCCGGAGCAGTGCGAGGCGCTGCGACAGATCGGTGCGGCCGTGGGCATGATTTTCCAGATCGTCGACGATGTCATCGACATCTTCTCCGATCCTGAAGAGTCGGGGAAGACCCCGGGCACGGATTTGCGCGAGGGCGTGTTCACCCTGCCGGTGCTCTATGCCCTGGAAGAGGAGGGGGAGGTCGGCGACGAGCTCCGTGCCCTCCTGACGGGCCCGCTGACTGATGACGCCTCCGTGAAGCGCGCCATCGACCTGCTGTGGAAGTCCGGTGGCCGGGACAAGGCGCTTGCCGACGTCAACGCGTACCTGCGCGTGGTCGAAGACCAGCTTTCCCTGCTGCCCGAATGCACGGCCAGCGAAGCCTTGCGCCAGTTGGCGGACTACACGGTCCAGCGCGTGGGCTAATAGGTGCTCCTGCCAGGCGATTTGCATGTCGGGCGGGACTTCGTAGTAAAGTACATAACCGCACTCAAGAGTGCATGCCAGGTTGCCCGAGCGGCCAAAGGGAGCGGACTGTAAATCCGCCGGCATTGCCTTCAGAAGTTCGAATCTTCTACCTGGCACAGAATGAATCCCGCAGACGCAAAGATGTGTCTGCGGGATTTTTCGATCCCCGGCATAGGGCTAGGGGGTTAAGGGTCATTTCGATCAAATAAGGGGCCCGAGCCCCGGGGAATTGGGACGCTATTTGATCGAAATGTCGCTCCGTCGATTGAACGGTCGTGTGCCCGGCTTAGTTGTCGTCTACTCGGCACGGTGTTTGTTCTGGTGTGTTCTTGGGGCGCTTAAAGGCCCTAAAAACATGTCCCATACTGGCGATTTGTGTTGTTTAAGCGTTTCGGGTTAATCTTTTCAAGGCTTCAACGAGAGCACAGCGGATGAAAGTCCGTTACTCAAAGAGGCTGTGCCCCCTTAGCTCAGTCGGCAGAGCGTTTCCATGGTAAGGAAAAGGTCGACAGTTCGATTCTGTCAGGGGGCTCCATTCATGTTTCTGGAAGGTTCCAGAAGGTGAATATGGCGGTGTAGCTCAGTGGTAGAGCAAGCGACTCATAATCGCTGTGTCGCGAGTTCAATTCTCGCCATCGCTACCGGGAAAGAAAAGCGCCCGCACACGGGCGCTTTTTCATTACCGACTTCCAGCCTTATACGGCACGTGGTTTCCATGGGGAATCATCGTTCTGGTAGGGTTGTGCGTTGTCCCAAAAGGGCACGCAAAGGGGCGTGGCGCAATTGGTAGCGCAACGGTCTCCAAAACCGTAGGTTGCAGGTTCGAGTCCTGTCGCCCCTGCCACATCACTTCAAGGAGGGAATCGCCGTGAGCGATGAAAAGCAGCCGAGCACCGGGGCTCCGCGCCCAACCGGCAAGCGTCAGCTCTCTGGCGCAGCGACCACCTCTACTGATTCCTACACCGACAAGCGCGTTGTGCGCGTCGAGGATAAGAAGGAAGATTCCTTCGGCGGTTCCGTCGGGTCCTTCCCGGGCGAGGTCGTCTCTGAGATGAAGAAGGTCGTCTGGCCTACCGGCAAGGAAATGCTTCAGTACGTCCTCGTGACCTTCGCCTTCCTCATCGTCCTCACCGCCTTGGTGTGGGGCGTGGACACGCTGACCGGCCTCGGAGTTGAAGCAATCCTCGCGCCTTAGTAAACTAATTTCATACTTTCATCCCGCCGCCTTCCCGCTAGCTCGACTAGGGGAAACGGCGGGATACTTTTTGCCCTAGTCCCGCCGGGTAACCTGGTTGGGGACTAGAAGAATGAACACAATTTTGGAGTAGCAGACAATGAGCGAAGAAAACACTGGCACCTCCCTCGAGCAGGCCATGATTGATAACGTCCAGGAACAGGCCGCGGAAGCGGTCGAGGCTACTGAGGAAACCCAGCAGCCGCAGGAGGAGCTTTCTGCTGAGGAGAAGGAAGCCGCCGAGAAGGAAGCTGCTACCAAGGCCGCGGAGGCCGCCCTCGGCGGCGGCTCGGACGAGGCTGAGACTGAGGGAGCGGGGGAGACGTCGCCAAGCGCCGAAGCATCCGCCGCTGCCGCCGACGCCGAGTACAAGACCCGCCTGCGCGCATTCACCCGCGAACTGAAGAAGCAGCCGGGCAAGTGGTACATCATCCAGTGCTACTCCGGCTACGAGAACAAGGTGAAGACCAACCTGGACATGCGCGCCCAGACCCTCGAGGTGGAGGATTCCATCTTTGAGGTCGTCGTGCCGGTCGAGCAGGTTCTGGAGAAGAAGGACGGCAAGAAGAAGGTTGTTAAGCGCAAGCTGCTTCCGGGCTACGTGCTGGTGCGCATGGAGCTTAACGACGCTGCCTGGTCCGTCGTCCGCGATACCCCGGGTGTGACCTCCTTCGTGGGTAACGAGGGCAACGCTACTCCGGTGAAAATCCGCGACGTGGCCAAGTTCCTCATGCCGAATGACACCACGGTCTCCCCGGAGGCCTCCGCCGCCGACTCCGAGGGCGAGCAGGTCGTTGCCATGCCGGAGAAGGAGGCGGCCAAGGCCTACGCGCACGACTTCGAGGTGGGCGAGGCCGTCACCATCCTGTCCGGCCCGCTGGCTTCCGTGTCCGCCACCATCTCCGAGATCGATCCGGAGACCGGCAAGATGCAGGGCCTAGTGTCCATCTTCGGCCGCGAGACCCCGGTGGAGCTTTCCCCGACGGAAATCGAGCGCATCTCCTAAAAAGCGATTTTGAGCTGGGCGCACGGTGTTCTAAACTTGAACGCCGTGCGCTTTTGCGCATCTTGAAACGTTCATCCTCCGGTGGCCCACAATGCGTGAGCATCCGGACGGGGCGCTGTTATTCATCGTGGCGGCACTCCGGTACCACAGGAAAGAGGTAATTCGATGGCTCCCAAGAAGAAGGTCACTGGCCTGATCAAGCTCCAGATCGAGGCAGGCGCTGCTAACCCGGCTCCGCCGGTCGGCCCGGCACTCGGTGCCCACGGCGTCAACATCATGGAGTTCTGCAAGGCCTACAACGCTGCGACCGAGTCCCAGCGCGGCAACGTCGTGCCGGTGGAGATCACCGTGTACGAGGACCGCTCCTTCGACTTCAAGCTGAAGACCCCGCCGGCAGCGAAGCTCCTGCTCAAGGCCGCTGGCATCAAGAAGGGCTCCGGCGTTCCGCACACCGACAAGGTTGGCTCCGTGACCTGGGACCAGTGCAAGGAGATTGCACAGACCAAGTTCGAGGACCTCAACGCTCGTGACATCGAGAACGGCGCCCGCATCATCGCTGGTACCGCTCGCTCCATGGGCATCACCGTTGACGGTATCCCGGCTAAGTAATAATTCGATTTAATGCGCGATACGTAGCGATACGTTCTGTATCGCGCGTGGCAGGGCCAGCTTCGGCCCGCTAACACCACATCAATCCAAGAAAAGGAATTGCACTTATGAGCACCAAGTCCAAGGCATACAAGGCTGCTGCTGAGCTGGTAGACCGCTCCCGCCAGTACCGTCCGATCGAGGCCGCCAAGCTGGCCAAGGAGACCTCCTCCAAGAACTTCGACGCTACTGTTGACGTAGTCTTCCGCCTCGGCGTTGACCCGCGCAAGGCTGATCAGCTGGTACGCGGCACCGTTTCCCTGCCGCACGGCACCGGTAAGGATGTTCGCGTGGCCGTCTTCGCCGAGGGCGACAAGGCTGAGGCCGCTAAGGCTGCTGGCGCCGACATCGTGGGCACCGAAGAGCTGATCGCTGCCATCAACGAGGGCAACATCGACTTCGACGTTGCTATCGCCACCCCGGATCAGATGGCCAAGGTTGGCCGCGTTGCCCGCGTCCTGGGCCCGCGTGGTCTCATGCCGAACCCGAAGACCGGCACCGTGACCGCTGACGTGACCAAGGCTGTGGCCGACGTCAAGGGCGGTAAGATCTCCTTCCGCGTGGACAAGGCTTCCAACCTGCACGCCATCATCGGCAAGGCTTCCTTCGACGCTGAGAAGCTGGCTGAGAACTACGGCGCGCTGTACGACGAGATCCTGCGTCTGAAGCCGTCCTCCGCTAAGGGCATCTACGCCAAGAAGATCACCATCTCCACCACCTCCGGCCCGGGCATCCCGGTCGACGCTTCCGTGGAGAAGAACTACACCGACTAATTGATGTCTGTGTTAACGGCGTAAAGGTCCCGGCTCATTCACGAGCCGGGATTTTTTTATTGCCATTTTCCTTGCGTGTCGAATTATTTGTACAGGTCAGAGGGCTAAAAACCACTGACAGGTAAAACACAGGCAGGTTCGATGGGCTTTCAAGGAATGTATCGCATAATAATCCTTGTGCGTTTGAGAGAGGCGCATGAGAGATAGAGAGAACACCCTGAGTCTTGCAGGGCGGGCGGCGTGAGAAACCGCCTGATAGTCAAGACCCCTTGCAACGCGGGTTCCGGAATTATCCGGGGCCCGCGTTGTGCTGTGTGTGCCCCAAGCCAGGTGCTCCCTGCTTGGATTCGGGGCCTAAACGACAAAACGTGTTGTTTTCCGGCGTGTCGAGTTAAACGACAGATTGTGTTGGTGGGGGTTGGGGTTTAGCGTATGTGACCTTTGCGTATTCCCATAGAGTGGTTGTAGGCAGTGTCG
>NZ_JBRBAU010000001.1:0-358203 GCF_053480195.1 Corynebacterium guaraldiae
ATGACAATGCACTAGCCGAAACAGTCAATGGTCTCTACAAGGCGGAACTGATTCATGCCCAAGGCCCGTGGACATCGGTCGGAGAAGTCGAACTGGCCACCTTGCGGTGGGTGCATTGGTGGAACACTAAGCGGCTTCACGAAGCATTGGACTACGCCACCCCACAAGAAGTAGAAACCGAGTACTATCTCACCCAGCCCATCAACACAGGGCCGTAAAAGAAGCGGAACTAAACCCAGGACGCTTCACTGGTGGTCGGACATACTTCACGCTGGCATCCACATTACTTTGAGACCTCGCACATTCTGTGCGGGTCAGGTTCCTATTAGCAGTCTGGAGTATGCCACTGCCTTCGGCGGCATCACCCCCCGGATCATTTTCAGACAGGGACGAAAACAAGCCATACCGAAGCCAGCGACTAGTTCCACTGCCCCAAGGCAGAAGGAACGCAGACAAACATAACCTGCCCCAGCATGGGGCTAGGAGTACGAATCCTGAGTTCCTTCAAGCGGAACTGCCAACAACGTAATGGGGGAGAAGGGTGCCCCCGCAAACAACGCCGATCTCGGTGCCCGCGTTAATCGCGTCCCGAACTGATTTTCCACCCGCGTGCTGCTTTGCGTTGCTGCCAGAAGTGACGGTAGATACCGGGGACATCGGAAAGCTCAGAATGCGTGCCCAGCTGGCTGACTTGCCCGTGTTCATCCAAGACTACGATTTGATCAGCAGATTTGATTGTATCCAGCTTATGGGCGATGACAATAAAAGTAGATTGCTCCCGTAGCTCGTCCATCGCAGCAAGAATGTTTGCCTCATTTTCTGCATCGAGCGCGGAGGTAGCCTCATCAAAGAGTACAATCGGCGCTTGCTTGAGAAGCGCGCGAGCTACAGATACGCGCTGGCGTTCACCACCGGATAGAAGCCGACCGCCTTCACCAACAGGAGTATGCCACCCTAGGCGGTTGGCAATAGAAGTCACGCCTGAAAGATCAGCTGCGCGGAAGACTTCCTCATCGGAGGCGTCGGGACGACCAACGCGGATATTAGCGATTAACGAGTCGTCGAAGAGGTAGACATCCTGAAAAACCATGGACAGTCTGGACATTAACTGTTCGGTTCCAAGCTCGCGGATATCTACGCCGTCAACCATCACCGCCCCGGAATCTACATCCCAGAATCGCGAAATAAGGCGCGCAATTGTGGTCTTTCCGGAGCCAGAAGGACCGACAATGGCGGTAACGGTGCCTGGTCGAGCATGGAAAGCGATATCTACCAATACTGGTTTATCGCCGTATCCAAACGTGACATTACGCAGCTCTACACTTCCCGAACCATCGCCTGGGCGCGGAGTAGTGGGTTCCGGTAGGGAAGGGGCATCGGTGATGAGCTCAGTTTCTGTGAGCGCGATACGGCCGGCATCTAAACCGACGAAAGAAGAACCCAGCTGCTCAAGCGTGCGGGTAAACCTCAAGCTGATTCCGATGATCGCAATTGTTTCTAGTGGCGATAGGGCGCCTTCAACGGCAAGATCCGCGGAGACCATAATGAGAGCCACAATGAAGATCTGCACTACTATGCCGTTGAGTAGCAAAGCTAATGTGGATACCCATAGCTCGCGTATTCGTGCTTTATGGTCGATTTCTAGCGCTTGCTCTAGTGGCGCAAAAACTTGTGATTGTCCTGCCGCGCGCAGGGCTGGTTGACGGTTAGCAAATTCTACGATGCGCTGGGAGAGCTCTTTACTCGGCCCCAGTGCGCGGTTCGATGCTTTCTCACGAATCCATGCAGCCAACTGCATCACCACGAGCGCCAATGGTGCGATGATAAGAAGGACCAAGCCCAGCTTCGGGTTCCAGAAACACGCTCCTACTAACAAGGTGACAAGTGCCGCGCTATCGCGGTATATCGTTCCTTGAATATGCGCAATGGTCTCGGCCGCCACCATAAAGCGATCTGAAACGAGGCGAGATAGGCCGCCGGTATTAGCCGGTACGAACCAGCCGAGCGGTAGCGTTGCTAATTTATCGCCCACAGTCGTGTGCGCGGCTCGGATGAAATCCAAGGCCGTGTGGTAAGAGGCCATGGTTGCGAAAAATCGTAGCGCAAAAGCTACGAGCGCAATTGCCAAAAGCGTCCACATCCATGGTGCGATCGTCGTATCCCCATCGAGTGCCTTTGTAAGTGGCACGAGCGTGAGAACGGCGAGGCCATCAAGCACGCCAACGATAAGCGATAGACAAGCATACCTTTTATTGAGCTTATGGCCTACAGGACTTTGCAGCTTTTTGACACTGCGAGTGAGTAGCGGATCACGAAGACGCGAACTAACAGGCGTAGTGGCATTAGACATGAGAATTATCCTTCATAGGCTTGAGGCAGATTATTTGGTCTGCTCCTTGGATGGACTCCGGCTTGTGGGCGATGACTAAGACGGTCTTGCCTCTGACGAGTGTGGCTAGAGCTGCTTGAATTTCTGCTTCGCAGTCAGGATCAGTTGCCGCAGTAGCTTCATCCAGGATCAAGATTGGGGCATTGGTAATGATTGCCCGGGCAATAGAAATGCGTTGCTGTTGTCCACCGGATAAAGAGGTGTCCTCACCAACAACGGTGTCGAGCCCAGCCGGTAAAGCGCGAATATCAGCAGCTATGTGCGCAGCCTCTGCGGCTTGCCAGATCTCTTCATCGCGGGCTTCTGGGCGTGCAAGGCGAATGTTTTCCCGAATACTCATACGCAGTAAGTGAGGATCTTGTAAGACGAAAGCCACAGTGCGGTACAAACTGTCGAAAGTGAGATCACGGATATCCACGTTGTTGATAGTGATTGTGCCCGAATCTGGATCCTGGAAACGCGCCAACATCGTTGCTGCTGTGGATTTGCCAGACCCGGAGGGGCCAATCAATGCCGTGACAGTGCCTGCATTTAGTTGCGCAGAAAAGTCTTGGAGGACTGGTGTGTCTGGGGCGTAGCTAAAGCTGACCTTATGGAACTCCACCTCCATGTCTTGACTATTGGCGTCGAGGCTCTTTTGGCCTTCTTTCACATGGGAAATTGTCATGACTTCATCAAGGCGCAACGCCGCATTGCCAGCGAGCTGGTAAGACCACATCATTTGGCCGACGGTTTGAATCGTGCCCGGGAGCACCAGCGCAATTAACGTTGTTGCGATGACTTCAGCGACCGTGACATAGCCACCAGCTATCAGCAGGGAACCGACTCCTAGATTGATAAGGATGAGGACAGGAACCGCCACCACAGACTCTGAGATTGCGGAAACACGCAGAAGCGGACGTACCCACTCGTAATAGAATTCCGCGAATTTTTGGGCAGCTTCGCGATATCGAGCGTGGGCTTTGCCAACGGTGCCGAAAGCCTTGACGACGGAAATACCTTCGGAGAACTCCACCGCAGTCGCAGAGACCTCACCCAGATAATTATCCATTTCCGCAGTTTTTGTGCCCATATCTTTCATTGAATATGCTTGGATTGCTAGGAAAATGGGCACAGTGGCAATAGAAAGTAGACCAAGGCGCCAATCCAAGATAAAGGCATAAACCAGAAGCGCGAGGGGCGTAAAGATCGCGGCGACCTTCTCTACAGGAGCATGGGCTGTCAGGGTGTGCAGAGTTAACGTATCGTCCTCGACGGCTTTGCGGACTTTGCCGGAATTAGTCTGGCTAAACCACGAGAGTGGTGCTTTCGCAATAGCGGTAATAATTCGGCGCCGGTTAATCCCCACCAACTTTGCATCAGCGAAGTGGGTGATTGCAAGGGCAAGGAAATAGAAGAATAGCTGGCCCAAAAATGCAGCAAGTAGCCATTTCACAATGGACGCGACGTCATCAGTATTGCCGTCGATTAGAGCATTTCCCAGTGCCACCAACGCGACGTAGGGTGCTACGGCGAGTACCGAGGATATAAGCGCGAGAAACTGTGCGAAGTAGATGGTTGTTTGCACTGGGGCCAGTAGTTTTTTTAGAGCGACCTGGCCGGCTTTTAGTTTTGCGCGAGCCTCTTCTTCCGGTGACGCACCGTGTGATTCTGGTGCGTGGGTTCTGCTTGATTCTGTGGAACTTTGTTTTAGTTCAGACATTTCTTTCTCAATTCTTGTTGATGTCAGTCATATCGATGATTCTGGTGACTGATTCTTGGATGAATTCGTGGTCATGGGTGATGACGATGACCACTGCTCCGCTTGCTGCAAGAGATCGAAGTAGCGCAGAGATGGATTGCAGTTGGCGCCAGCCCACGCCAGAGGTAGGTTCATCGAAGATGTAGATCGCTGCTTGCTCGGCTTGGGCTGAAGCTATGGCTAAGCGTTGCCGTTGCCCACCGGACAGAGACTGCGGATGCCGTTGGGCCATTCCTGCCAGATCGAGGCGATGGAGAATCTCATTGACATCGATGTGGTCCCGCTTCTTCTTTGCCAGTCCGAGCGTGACTTCTTCTTCGGTGGTGGCTGCGAATAATTGGCGGCCAACATCTTGCATCACCATGTACGCGGCACGTCTGCGGGCAGCCGCTCCTACTCGTTTGCTGTTCAAACGGAGACTACCGCCGCGTTTGGGAGAAGCAAGACCACAAATGATCCTGGCGAGGGTGGTTTTTCCAGCGCCGTTGGGCCCGATTAAGGCGGTGACTTCGCCGCTGGGGAAAAATGCGTGGTCAATGTTTAATACCTCATGTGCGCCATAAGAAAAACAGATGTTGCTTAGCTCGAGTCCGCTCCGCTGGGGATCGGCGTTTTCGAGCGTGGGTGGTACCGGCACGCTCGCGGGCAGGGGAACATGGTGTAAGCTGCGTAGCCCCAATTGTTTGCGTTCGGGTTCGTCTAAGGCATAAAACTCCTGAGCGCGGAAACTCCGCGTTATTTTTCCCTGAGTCAAGTAAATAACTTGGTCAGCGATATCTTTTAAGAAAAAGAGACGGTGATCAGCGATAATGATCGTTGTGCCTAATTCCTTCAAGCGGTGTAGCACGCGTGCAAGAATATCGATGCTTTCCATAGAGAGATTGGACGTGGGTTCATCGAGAAGCACGAGACTGCCCGGGGACACAAGCGCGCATGCGCATGCCACGGTTTGTAACTGCCCACCGGATAATTCTTTGAATCGCCGGCCCCGAAGATCGTTAATGCCTAGTAGCTCGACCGCTGATTGAATCCTCGACTCAATTTCTTTGGGATCTACACCAAGGTTTTCTAGCCCGAAGGCCAATTCTGCATTGACGCTTTCAGTGAAAAATTGTGTCCTTGGATTCTGGAATACTGAGGCGCTGAACTCGATGGCTCGGGACAGCGGTTCTTCCGCAGGGGTAAAAGCCTGGTCATCCTTTATAATAGTGATGGTGCCTAGTAGCTCTCCTGGATTGAAATGGGGGATGAGTCCGTTGATCAACTTGAGTACCGTGGACTTTCCCGATCCGGAATCACCGGTAATCAGTAGACACTGTCCTGGAGAGACAGAAAAAGACACATCAGATACACCTTGAATACCTGGCCGAGCTCCCAATGGATATGTAAAAGAAACGTTGTGGGCGTCTACACTGGTTGCGATACTGCGTTCGTTCATAAGTGGACCTCCGTGGGAAGCCAGACAGAGGCAACAACGAGGCCCAACCCAGCTAGTGCAGTTGCATCGACAAGCTTGAAGGAAAGATCGGCGGTGGTGGTTGGGCGTGCGGGTCCTCCCAATCCCCGGACAAGAGCAGAGGCAGCGAGCTCATCACCAGCGCGGACGACGGCACCTAATAAGGGGATGATCAACATCGCGGACGATTGTGTGGGCTGTGTGATCCAGCTTTTTACTCCAGGCTGGAGACCCCGAAGGACCATGGCATCGCGGATGGCTTTGGCTTCTGCCACGATGATCGGCAAAACGCGCAGGAATACCGCCGGTGGAATGGTGGCCCAGCCTGGTAAACGCAGGTCCCGCAGTGCTGAGGTCAACGTGGATGGTGTGAGAGTGAGCAAGCCGAATGTGCCGATGGACATGCTGATGACAAAACGGCTTAGCCACGAAAAAATTGCCGCTGAAAAAGCGAAAAATGTGGAGCCAGGAAGCTGTAATAGGCCCCAGTACCCTAGATAGGATAATGCAAAAGCGAACAGGCAAATAAGACCATAGTGTGGCTTTACTGTAGCTAGTGCGATGGAGCTGAAAGCGATAGAAATCAGCAGTGTCGGTAGGTGGCCGTGGCTGAGAGCTACCGCATTGATTACTAGAACAGAAAGCAGCACGGTCCGTGGATCGATCGAAGATCGATGAAGCACGCCCTGTTTTGGCAGGCTCACAGGAGACCAGCGCTTTCAAAGTGTTTGCGGCTGACGCGAACTCCGACCTTTCCTCCGATAAAGCCGACGATGAGCGCACAAATGGCCAGTACTCCAATGGTCCATGGCTGGAAGATATCCGACATGGCATCGGCATACTCTTGACCCATTTGGTCTGCGATATCGACGTAGTAGGAGTCCGTATCCAGAATTAGCGGGATAAAAGGCATAGAAATCCAGACACAGAAGACGCTGTAGGCAATAGGGAAGGATTTGGCAATACTGAGGTGGCTTTTTGTAATAATCAAATCCGCGATAAACCCTAGAATTATGCTTCCCAGCAGGGTCCAGAAGTAGTGTCCGGTGAGCATGAATGCTAGTCCGTTAATACCACCGACGAGGGTGAAAGCACCCATTTTGGGCGTGCGGGCGGCATAAAGCGCTAGCACGATTCCGTTTGCGATTGCCGCGATGAACCATCCAATAAACATGAATTGTGGTCCTGCGAATCCAATCATTCCGCTTACAAAGGTGATTACAAAGTAAAGTGCAGCAAAGATGCCAGCGTTGATGAGATCTCTGGTGTTTAAACGTGCCGTCGACCCACTGGATGAGCTTGCACTCCGTGCGGGCGTAGAGGACTGTTGGGTCATAGTAAACCTCGATTTATGAACAGCAGGAAAGGTAAGGCTTACCTAAGTTAGGTAATACTGTTTATAAAACATTTCAAGTTTTGATCTGAAGATTCACCCTTAATGGGGGTGAATGCAGATAAGTAGACATCAAACCAGACCACGACTACCGACTAAGTACCGACAAAATCGGCACCAACGGCAAGACAACCCTGCGATGGGGAGGCAAACTACGCCGCCTCTACATCGGACGCAGATGGGGCGGGGAACCAATCACCATGGTCTGCATCGACAACCACGTCGACGTCAAAATAGCCATCACTGGGGCACAAATCGCCGCCTACACACTCACCGAAGAAAAGATCTACTACAACTAGAAAGACAACGAACTCAACCCCAGTCGGGGCAACTAAAAAATCTCGAGACACCGACCGGAACGATGTCTCGAGACTTCACAGCGTGCCCCAGAGAAGATTCGAACTTCCGACACCGGCTTTAGGGGCACTCGAAGCAATATCGCCAGGATAAACGTACTGAAGTAACCAGCTTAACTAGCCTTTTTGCCGTCTAGGTAGGTACTAGGTTAGTACGCGGTTACTACTCGGTTATGCACCTAAAGTTAGTACATAAGTTAGTACATATCGTTATTCTCTAAAAGTACTAACTTGCTCGTCTCGATGACGGGTTTCACGCTCACCGCGTCCGTGTATGACGCCCCGCTCACCTCCGGCGTGTGCCCGAAGTAGGCGGAAATCAGGTGCGGCGGGAGAATCCCGGCCATTGCCGTAGTGAGTACCTTGCGCCACACATGAGATCTGTTCTCGCGCAAGAACTCGAACCCCTGTGTATCCGCCAGCCCCGTGTAATAGTGTCTTACCGCCTTCGTCGCGCCGCCTCGCTCCCAGGCCTTGTTTGCGTCGGTAGGGGCGGGTATCACTAGCCCTGTCCTCTTGTGCGCCTTCGTTAGCGCCGCCGATACCTCCGGTACCAGGACCGGCACCTTGCGCGCCTTGCCCGTCTTCGCCAGCTCGGCGGTGACAGTCACCCAGGCCGTGCCTTCGTTGTCGATTTCGACATTTTCCCAGGTCAAAGTAAGCGCCTCGCTGATTCTCAGGCCCGTAGCCATTTGCAATACCGTCAGCTCCATCACTCGTGCGTGGCGTGCTCGCGCACTTAACTTCTTCGCTTGCGGCGAATTCTGCCCCGGCATCGGCGCAGTAGCGTCTTCCTCGTGCAAGATGAAGCGCAGAAGGGTCTTCCATTCCTCGACCGTGGGAATAGCCGTGTGCTCCTTTTTCGCCCGCGTGAAGGGCATTGAGACCCCGTGAATCGGGTTTCTATCCAGTAGTCCGTACTCGATCTGTTGTTGGATGACATATGCGCTGACCACACTGCGCGCCTGTCGTGCACTCTCAGCCCCGTGCTGCTCGGCGATGGTCTTAATCACTGCCTTAATTCCCGCCGCCGTGGTTAGCGACCGCATTGACCGGTCTTCGGTGTAGTGGCGGTACAGGTGAAGAACCTCTAGGTAGCGCGCTTGCGTGCGTGGCTTCGTGTCCGCACCCTCAACGGCGGGAATTACCACGTCGTCAATGAACTCGGTCACTGAGTCATCTAACGTCCAGCTGCTCGATGATGTAACCGCCGCCGATTCCGCGAGAATCTTCTCCCATTGCATAAGCGCTCGTGCTCGGCATTCTCCCACGTCCTTTCCCTGAGTCCTTTTGTCATGCACTCGACCCGTATAATCCCTGCCCCGCCAGCGGATTGCTTTGCCTTTACGGAAGTTCGTCGCCTTGACCTGCTTAATCGTGTTTTCGCCTGGTTGTAACTTTGCTCTTGCCATGCCACAAACCCTAGCAAAGTTGGTACATGTTAGAGGAGTTCGATGCGGAATATTGCCTACGCTCTTGCGTAACCCAGTAGTAACTGTGTACTCTTGTTGGTGAAAATTTCACACTCGCACCGAGGCAGCGTCCGGCGGCAGAATTAATAAGCCGACAGTCAAGGATTCTCAGTATTGCACTGGAAAGAATCGCTCACCGCCGTGATTTCCTGCAGAAGCATGACCGGTCACCTATAGGGCAGCACGCGTTACGCATAAGTCCCGCGTTTGGTTGGATGACCGCCACCCCAGGAGGGGTTTTCAGTCATGCCAAAATCGGTATCAACCTGCGAGTTGCTCACCACGGCAGAACTCGCCGAGCGCCTAAAGATCTCCGTCGCTACCGTCCGTCGTTGGCGGCATAGTGGTAAAGGCCCGAATTATGTCCGGTTCGGCCACAACGATGTGCGCTACAGGCTAGAAGACGTCGATGCCTTCCTTAAGGGCCAGACCGTCATCACCTTCGGCGGTGGTGCGTAGCCATGCAGCAAATGAAAAACTCCGCTGCGGTAACAGCGGAGCCTACTAAAAACACTTCGCTTACAAGATTACGCGAATCGCTACCGTGCCGCAAGGGGGTAATTTTCAGGCACCCCCGCGAGAAAAAACTTTACCGAAACTGCTGTTGTTTTTGTTGTTTTCCGCAAAGGTATTCGATAAAAACACGGCCGGAAAATGCGTCTACCAGCAAGTGCGCGCGCGGGACCTTGGGCTTGTGTCCCGCGCCCTCGCAACTGTTGTTTTTGTTGTTTTTCCCGCAACAGCGCAGGTCAGCGACTTTCAACAAAAAGCAACAGCAACTGTTGTTTTTGTTGTTTTTGGCGGATTTCCTCGCTTCGGAGGGGGTCCGCTATGCTAAATCGCTCTGAAAGTGACGAAACTCACACTCCGGTAGTGCTGCCGTCGGGTACGCCAGAGCAGCCGACAGAGTCGCCGAAGTCGCCGGAACTACCAGAAGCGCTACGGCTCCTCGCGCTCGTCGGTACTAACGAAGACCCGTACAAAAACGGCGGTCCTTGGGCATACGCGGACAAAGAGAACATGCGTAGCCGCTGTTTCTTCATCACGCAAAACACGCATTACAACGATGTCGAAATATTCTCGCTTGACCAGGCGCAAAGTGCTTGCGACAGAAAAGGTATGACGGAATACGCATACATTCTCCACGACCGCGATACCTACAGCGCCAAAGACATTGCCAGCGGTAATGCGCCGGTAGATGCCGCTGTAGATGACCCGAAGGCTGACCACATTCACGCTGTCGTACGTCGGAAGTCGATGGCCACCGTTGGTGCAATTGCTCGCATGTTCGGTGTACCTCCGCAGCAGGTAGAGAAGAAAGCTGCTAGCGCTTTCTACGACCTCGTCGAATATTTGACACATGAGCACCCTGACCAGCAGGAAAGAGGTAAACACCTTTACAGCCGAAGCGAAGTAGTTACAAACGTCGCGGATCTCTGGGAACGCCTCGATAAGCACAAGGAGAACCGGAAGAAGGCCCAGGTCAGTCTGACCGACATCTTTGAAGCAATTTCGAACGGTGAAATGACCCCTGACGATGTACGCCGCGACTACCGGCACCTTTACGTGCAGCCGAATATGATTTCGCACCTGAAAAAGCTGCGCGCCGATTATCTGCGGCACCGCCCGGTACCGCCGCGCGTTGCAACGCTCCACATCACCGGAAAAGCCGGCACCGGCAAAGACGCGATTGGACTTGCGGTTTCGCACACGCTCGAAATGCCGGCGTTTAAGACAAACTCGGACGGCGTTGTATTCGAAGGCTATGACGGCCAGCGGTGCGTTATTTGGGGTGACTGCCGCGCCGCCTCGTTGATTCGCGCTTTAGGCCACCCCGGCGCAGTCTATAACGTTTTCTCGCCCTATCCGCAGAAAGAAGACCTTCCAGAAGTCAACATTAAGTATTCCAGCGCGCCGCTCTCCCCGGCGCTGAACATTGTCACCTCCGAAGTTGCTTCAGATGAATTTCTTTCAGCTCTCGCGGGCGAATACGAAGACCGCTCGGGCCGGAAACACAAAGCAGAAGGTAAGGAGCAGGCCTATCGCCGGTTTCCCATCATTATCGAAGTGGAGAAGGGGCAATACACGATACGCCTGAATAAGGGCTATTTCCACGGCACTCGCGACTACTTCGAGTACATCACCCTCGGTACATTCTCGCAGGACTTGGAGGGGCTTCTTCGCCGAGCGAACAACATCGCAGACCCGGAAGAGCGTGCCGCGACGATTAAGCGAGTTGAAGCGCAGACGGTCGCGCCGATTGTGGAAATTATTAAACAGATTCTCGACGGAGACCCGGCCGCGCCAGCAGAGAACGCAGAGACGCTACTTGCCGACTTCGCTCATGTAGGTACGCCGGTCGCCGCGCAGACCTCGCGGATTAATCCGCCGCCGATGAACTTTGCCGTCGCGGACACGCAGCAGAGTGAATACTTTTCACCGACGGATTTCCTTTGCACCGCGATTCGCGCGAACCCCGCCGCGCAGCCTGGTGCTTGGTTGCTCGACGGTACGGAGAACGGCCAGCAACACCGTATTTTGCAGGTGCAGAATCTCGACGGCAGTTACACGAACTATGTCGCCTCGATGACGTACGACATTATCGGCCCCGCTACGCGCACTACAGGCGCTCTAGACGCGTCGCCAGCCTCGGTGCATACGGCGGTAGGCAACGACGTACTCATCGCTGGAGAACCGGCCAATTCTGAAAAATTGTGCGTCACCAGTCAGGGCAAGACCTACATCTGGTGTAAACCCGGTAAGGACGACAAGGAACGTACGAATCTCGAAGTAAGGATTTCCGCGAATACCCGCGACGTTATCCGCGTAGTCAGCGAAAACAACGACAGTTTTCCAATGGGTACGCCGCAGCGCCTAAAGCGTCACGCCGCCGTACTAGTGGACAGCGCCACGCACGTCAGTCTTGAACAGACCGTATTCAACGCCGACGAAGCTGTAGCCGTTATCAACCGCGCGAACTGGGCCACGGCGGCAGTGACCGACGAAGAACTGCAACAGATCTTCTCTGCAATCACCGCAGGGGGTGCAGCATGACCCGTTTAGGCCGCGCACGCGGACCCCCTGGCGTAAGGCGCTTGCGCGTCTTGCCCATCACGTAGAAATCCAAAACGACTGAAAGGTTAAAACCATGTCTGCAAAGACAAACCAGATTGAAAAAGCTGCCGCTCGTATGCGGAAGATTCAGGAAGAGAAGCGCCGCGCAGCGGAGAAAGAGCGCGAACAAAAAGCTGAGATGCAACGTCTCTGCGGTGAAGCGCTCATCGACGCCGCGAACGGCGGCAAGAACTATGGCGGATTTCTGAATAAGACTGTCGCCGAACTCGCCGCGCATCTCGGAATTATCGACCCGGTCGATGAAGCCGAAGATGTTGGTCGGGACGACGACGGTGCGAACGCGCCGGAGGTCGATTACGGAGACGCGGCAGCGACGACGTACTAGCCGGGGTCGAGGGGGCGGCTTAGCCCCTCGCAAGCTGACACGAGTGCCGCGAAGCGGTGCTCAGTGGCCTGCTTGCCACTTGCTTTCCAGTCCGACTTTGACGATTACCAGCGCGCTACGACAACGCAGTTTCGGAGTGACGGTAATCGCTCAATGCGCGACTGGGAAGTAAGTCCAGGACAGAAGCGTGATTAGCGCTTTTGTCCGCCTCGCCTCGATAGAGGCGATACGAAGTTTAACAACAGGAAAGCAGATTAGATTATGACGAAACAGAACTTAGACGCGTTGCGGCTCACATGCCGATTCGACAAAGAACGCGCGGATTATGTACGCGCGTTGTCTGACCGTATGGAGATTTCGGCAGCGGAGACTGTACGCCTGGCGCTCGATTCACTGACTGACCGCGTACCGCCCTCGATGTTTGAAGAATTGCGCGAATTGCCGCCGGAGACTCGTAAAGAACTCGCGCGGCTCACGCAAGAGGTGAACCGTATCGGCACGAATGTGAATCAAGCGGTCCGCGCGGTCAACACTCGCGTTGTTGATGAGATGTTCATCCTCGAAGCCGAGGAAGACGGTGCAGACCCGAAGGAGATTGAGAAGGCGCGTACAGATCTCGAAGATTTGCGCGCCGTACTCAAAAACGAGATGCAAGAGATATTTCTTGAACTCGTGAAGCTGCGAGGGAAATTGGAGGCCGCATGTCAGTCGTCAAAATCTTAGAATCGAAAAGTGTTGGCGCGGCCACCGTGTACGCCGTTTACGGTACGTACGAGAATATGCGCAACGACGATGTCCGCGCGGCCGCGTACAGCGTTGTCAGTGCTACGCCGAACGCTACACCGATGCAGTTTGTTCACGACACCGTTACGGAGCACACCCGGCACCCTCAGCGCGAGAATCAAGCGGCTTTAGTTATCCAATCTTTCCACCCGGACGAACTCGATAAAGACAATCCGTTTGACGTTTATCTCGCGCACCTCGCCGGTATGGAGTTAGCGCGTCGAATAGCGCCGAACAGTGACGTTGTAGTAGCGACACACACGGATTCCGACAGCGGTCATTTGCACAATCATTTGACCTTCGCGAATCACGACAGGGTAACCGGGAACACGCCGCGCGATGTTCGTTACTTCCACAAGGTCAAACACTTCAACGACGAAGTGATGGAAGAACTCGGCTTAGAGGTCTATGAACCGGAACCGGTACCGGGGCCGGGGTCGGGGCAAGGTTACTCGCATCTGAAAAACTCGCCGCTGCCGGAAATCACCAAAGAGAACTGGCGCGAAGCGATGACGCAGCGCGTAGATGCTGTACTTGCAGACCCCCGCGTAGCCGCCGCCCCCTCGGTCGCTGACGGCCTAGAAGTAGCGCAGGCTATCGCTGCCGACTACAGCGTTTCTTTCCGCGTTACAACGCACGAGAAGGAAAAACGCGACGATGTGACGGCGACGACGTACGCCCTGGTCGACGAAGACGGTGAAATGATCCGCTACTCGACCTCGCGCGGTACTCGCTCGACCCAACGAACAGGCTCGCGATTGGGAAAGGATAAGTACACACTCGCAGCAGTGGAGGAGCGTATAAAACAGCAACAACAGCAGTACCAGCAGTTAATCCGACAGCAGCAAGTTAGAACACAACAGGAGAACTACGATGGTCCGCAAACGCAAGAGGAACTTGACACCACACCAGAACCCGCAGCAGTCACGGCCGGCGGTATCGAAGATGCCGGCGGAACCCAATCCCTCACCGACAGATACGCCGATATCCTCACCGACACCGACACCACCGCCGACACCGAAGCTGCAGCCGCAGCGCCAGGAGCCGAAGAAGACTACACCGACACTCTTCACGGAGACGGAACGCGACGAACTCTTTACGATGTCGGAGAGGGACGCGACGACGGTCGCCCGCGCGAGGATGAGCGAGGTTTTCCCGGACGAGGAGAACAGCGACATCAAGCAGCAGTTGGCGGCGGCGGAAGCACAATACCGCCAATTCCAGCGCCGCAGCACGGAACGGCAGAGTCGACTACTACGGGACGCGGCACGCCCGCGCCGTGGTCGCCCGACGAATCGGTAAACGGCATGCGTCAAGTCGACTACAACTTCCTCAAGGAGCGCGTCATGGATGATGAATTTCGGCAATTCCAGCGCAGCGAGTTTGACGGTACGGACGCTGAGTACTTCGCGCACCTTCTCGACGATGACAGCGCCGTAGCTGAAGAGCATGCCGCCTACGCGCACGCACGTACGCGACTGTTTAATCCGGTAGGAGACCGCCGCGAGTACTTCCTTCGGTCTGTTGGTGAGAACCGGCGACTCGTTGAGGCTCGACGGCGGCAGCGCCAGCAGCGACAAAATCAGCAACAGCACGGCCAAAACTCGGCTGATTTCGGTTCGCCTCGCTGAGTCCGATTTGCGGCAAAGTCAGTACTTAAGTTAGTACTTTCCCGAATTTGCCCAAGAGTTAGGAAACCCCCGTAACCCGCATGTGCAGGTCACGGGGGTTATTCTGTGCCCCAGACTGGAATCGAACCAGCGACACCGGCTTTAGGAGAGCCGTGCTCTATCCCCTGAGCTACTGGGGCGGGGGTGCGTTGCGCACCTAGGTAAGACTAGCAGCCCCGCGTGGGGCGGCGTTAAATGCGTCGCCTTTCGTTTATTCGCCGGCCAGCTCCGCGTACTTGGCGCGGACCTCGCTGGCGGAAGGGTTGGTGGCGTGGGTGCCGTCGGAGTAGAGGACGGTGGGCACGATGCGGTTGCCGTCGTTGACGGACTCGATCCAGGCGTTGATGTCGGCGGTGTCGGGGGAATCCGCTTCGACGTTGACGAGCTCGTATGGGGTTTCGGTGCGGTCCAGGTTTTTGATCAGCTTGGCACAGAACGGGCACCAATCGGCGAAGAAGATGGTGACGTGCTCAGTGGTTTCGGGAGTGGCAACGTTGGTGCTCATTAAGCAGCAGCCTTTCTGTCGTAGGTGAGGAAACGGTATTTCATCGGCAGCTCGCTGGGCGGCTGGCCGGGAATGGTGAGGTGGCCTGATTCGGAGGTCAGCCAGTCACTATCGGCAGATAGGCTGAATTCCTCCGGAACGCTCGGGGCCAGGACGGCATCTGCGCCGTAGGCATCGCCGACTTGTACACCCATGAGGGTGAGCTCGATTGTATCCACGCGGTCGAGGGCGGAGCTGTAGAGCTGGCCGCCGCCGGTGATCCAGGCGTCGTCAAGCGTGGCGTCAAGTGCGGCGTCGAGGTTGTCCACCACGGTGGCACCCGCGGACCATTCGCCCGGCTGACGGCTGGACAGCACAATGTTCTCCCGGCCTGGCAACGGGCGGAACTTGGGGTTGAGGGACTCCCACGTCTTGCGGCCCATGATGACAGGCGCGCCCATGGTGACCTCTTTGAAGTGCTTGAGGTCCTCCGGCACGTGCCAGGGCATGACCACGCCGTCACCAATGACCCCGTCGAGGGATTGAGCCCAGATTGCGCCCAGCATTAAACGGACACCTGCGCCTTGATGGTGGGGTGGGGGTCGTAGCCGATGACCTCAAAATCATCGAAGCTATAGTCAAAGAGGCTTTCGGCCTTGTGGAGGATAAGCTGCGGGTACTCGCGGGGCTCGCGGGACAGTTGCTCCTTGACCTGTTCGATGTGGTCGTTGTAGATGTGGCAATCCCCACCCGTCCAGATGAGATCGCCTACCTCTAGACCTGCTTGCTGGGCGAACATGTGGGTCAGCGCGGCATAGGAAGCCAGGTTGAAGGGAACGCCGAGGAACATGTCGGCGGAGCGCTGGTAAACCTGCATGGAGAGTTTGCCGTCCGCGACGTAGAGCTGGAAGAGCAGGTGGCAGGGCATGAGCGCCATCTTGTCCAGCTCAGAAACGTTCCACGCGGAGACCAAGTTGCGGCGCGAATCCGGGTTGTTCTTGAGCGTGTCCAAGGCGACCTGGATCTGGTCGATGTGCTGGCCATCCGGAGTGGGCCAGGAGCGCCACTGCACGCCGTAGACAGGGCCCAGCTCGCCGTCCTCATCGGCCCACTCGTTCCAGATGCGGACCTTGTTTTCCTGCAGCCACTTCACATTGGAGTCGCCGCGCAGGAACCACAGCAGCTCACCAATCACGCCGTGGAAGTAGACCTTCTTGGTGGTCAGCAGGGGAAAAGACTCCGCCAAGTTATAGCGCAGCTGGGCGCCGAACAGGGAGAGGGTGCCGGTACCGGTGCGGTCGCCTTTGGGTGCGCCTTCTTCGAGGACACGGCGCAGGAGGTCCTCGTACGGTGTTTTGAGGGATGAAGAAGCAGTGGGATTTTCACTCATGACGTCCAAGTGTAGAGCGTTCAAAAAGTCTTAGGTAGTGAGGTAGGGCTACTAGTGGTTGGATTTGTCACTACGCCGACTGAGCTTGATGAATAGCCTTTAATGCTTCGTCGGTTGGGGTCGCCTGCCATGCGGACTTAGCTCCGGTAAGAATGGAGGGACGGTCCCACAGGTAGCTCATTTCTTGTAGGCCTCGCAGGTCCGTGCTGACAATGCCACCTAGCTTCAGCATCCATGGGCGAATCGTGATGGGGGAGTGTTGGCATCCGGCGCGTCGAGCAAATTCAGCTTGGGTGAGCGCGGGCGCGCAAGGCGTGGAAACTATAGGGGGTGTCGATTCGTTCAGTAGTGCGTCAGCTAGCGCACGGGCGAAATCGGGAAGGTACGTGACCGAGTGTTTAGCGTGTGCGTTAAAAAGAGCAAGGGGACGCTTCTTCCCAATGATGAGCTGATGGTAAACGCATCCGGGGCCGGCATCGGGTCCGTACAGATCGGCCGCGATTACCGAGGTAGTGCGCGAGGGAGAGGCTAAGCGGTTCTCGATTAGGGTCGCTCGAACACCGGGTTTGCCATTGTGGGATCGGGTTCGGGGCGTGTCAGGCGAAATTACCTCGTAAGTCTGGTCGAACCCATACATCGATTCGGGAAAGACAACGGGGATGCCCCGTTGGGCGGCTACCTCTAGCACGGTTTCTTCAGCTGGAATGAGCAGGTCGCGCCACTTTTGTGCGTCGTATGGGGCATGGATGCAGTGGGCAATTCCGTCGATCTGTTCTGGGTACGCGTCACTGTGTGTTGCATCGCCTTTCTTGAACTGCACGTTCCTACTGGCGGCGAAATGGGGCTGCCGTCGCGTCATGATTGTGCATGTGTGCCCTCTTTTAGCGAGTTCGCGTGAAAGTGATCGGCCCACGGGGCCTGCCCCGGTGATGAGAAAATGCATTAGGTGACCTCTGCTCTAAATAGTGACTAGTGCTCTCTAATTCTATAATTGCAGTTACTCAGATTCAAGAGCAGTGCTCTCTTTCTTGTTGATATAGTTTCTATATGTCAATGACCCCAAGAGCGCGTGCTCGCGAACAGACGATGTTGCGCATTGTTGAGGTAGGGCGGGAGCAGCTTGATAAAGGCGGCCCAGAAGCCTTGAATCTTCGTGCAATTGCACGTGATTTGGGGATAGTTTCTTCGGGTATCTACCGCTATGTGCCCGACAGGGCCCACCTATTAACGATGCTGATCGTTGATGCGTTTGAAGCACTTGATGATGCCGTCGCGCGAGGAATCGGTGAGGCTACCGAGACGCGGGACAGATTCCTGCGCCTTGTGTTTGCCATGAGGGCGTGGGCCTTGGAGTTTCCTCAAAGGTGGGCGCTTATTTATGGCACACCCATCATTGGATACGAAGCGCCTGCTTCAGAGACAACGGGCGCGGGTACGAAAGTTAGTAGGCGTCTGGCCGCGTTGTTAACTGAGGCCTCGGTTAAAGAGCTAGAACCGCGTTCATCTCAGTTCTCGCAAGACCTTGCGGCGACCTCTGAGGAGCTTGATGTGGAACTTCCCACTGACGTCATGGAAAAGGCGCTTGAGGTGTGGATACAGATAATTGGCGTGATTAATGCCGAGGTATTCGGTTACCTCGGCACAGACACGCTGCATGACTACCATGAGTTTCATGCTCGAATGGTTTCTCGTCTGGCTGACGAGTTGGGAATCTGACTTTCTTGCGCTGCGTAGGTAGCTAGCGCAGCGCGTGGGGCTTAGTAGCCGCCGTTGGCCTCCGCGTAGGCGGCGGCGTGCTCCAGGATCTCGTCTGCTAGCTCCGGGCGGCAGATCAGCAGATCCGGGATGAAGGTGTCCTCGTTATTGAACTTGATGGGGGAGCCGTCCAAGCGCGAGCAGTGCAGGCCCGCGGCCAAGGCCACGCCCACCGGGGCGGCCTGGTCCCACTCGTACTGGCCACCGGCGTGGATATAGGCGTCATAGTCACCCAAGAGCACGTGGATGGCCTTCGCGCCTGCGGAGCCCACGCCGACGGTCTCAAAGCCCATCTTCTCCGCAACATAACCCGCAACCTTCGGCGGGCGGTTGCGGGAGACCACGAACTTCTTCGACAGCGGGCCCGTCACTGCGCGCACATCGGAGGACTTAAAAGTCACGCCCATGTCCGGCATTCCGACGGCCGCGTGGATCGGGGTGCCGTTTTCTACCAGCGCGATGTGGACGGCCCAGTCCTGTCGGCCGGTAGCGAACTCCTTGGTGCCGTCGAGCGGGTCAATGATCCACACGCGGTCCTTCTTCAAACGGCTCAAATCATCGGCGGCCTCCTCCGACAGGACGCCATCCTGCGGGCGGTGCTGCTCAAGGACGCGGGCGATCCATTCCTGAGCGGCTTCATCGCCGGCATCACCCAGCGCCAAGCCGCGCAGCAGGCCACCGTTGCGCACGCCTTTGAGGATCTCGCCACAGCCATCGGCGAGGGAGTTGGTCAGACGGGAATCAGAAATCTCAACGGTCATAGTGACCAGATTAGCGCGCGCGATACAGTAGGGCATGTCCAAAAACGTTCTGGCGAAATTCCGCCCGCAGGTTGCTGGCTGGTTCGCCGACGTATTTGCTGCCCCCACCCCGGTCCAAGAGCAGGCGTGGGAGGCGATTTCCGGCGGCGCGAACGCACTGGTTGTAGCACCAACCGGTTCCGGTAAGACGCTCGCGGCATTTCTGTGGGCGCTAAATTCTTTGGTGGAACGCGAGGGCCAGACCGCCCTGCCGCTGAGCAATGAGCCGTCCCGCGAGGGCGCTCATGATGGCGTGAGAGTGCTGTATATCTCACCACTCAAGGCTTTGGGCGTGGACGTGGAGAACAATTTGCGCGCCCCGCTCAACGGCATTGCCCGCACCGCCGAACGGCTGGGCCTGGAGGTGCCAGATATTACCGTCGGTGTGCGCTCCGGGGATACCCCGCAGGCAGAGCGCGCCCGCCAGGTACGCAAGCCGCCGGACATCCTCATCACCACGCCGGAATCGGCCTACCTGATGCTCACCTCCAAGGCGGCGGGCATTTTGAAGACTGTGGATACCGTCATCATCGATGAAATCCACGCGCTGGCCGGCACCAAGCGCGGCGTGCACCTGGCGCTGACTCTGGAGCGCCTCGGGCTCATCGCCGGGGAGTTTCAACGCATTGGATTGTCGGCGACGGTGCGCCCGCTGAGTGTTGTCGCGAACTTCTTGGGCGGCGACCGTCCCGTGGACATCATCGTCCCGCCCGCGAAGAAGCGCTGGCAGCTCGACGTCCACGTGCCGGTCGAGGACATGTCGGACCTGCCCACCCCGGAGCAGGGTTCCCCCATCGGGGAAGCGACTGTCGACGACCCCCTTGGCATCACCGAAGGCCCCCAAGACGCGGTACGCGTGCACGCGCACCGCAAGGAAGAAGGCGGGGTAGGAGACTCCGCCCTGCCCACGGCGAAGTCCATCTGGCCCTTCATCGAAGAAGAGCTTTACGCCGAAATCATGGAGCAGCGCTCCACCCTCGTCTTCGTCAACTCGCGCCGCACCGCCGAGCGGCTCACCAGCCGGCTCAACGAGCTTTATGCCCAGGAGCACGACCCGGAGTCCTTGAGCCCAACCACCCGGCGCGATCCGGCCCAGCTGATGAAGCAGGTCGACGTCGCAGGCAAGGCCCCTGCCGTCATCGCCCGCGCGCACCACGGTTCGGTATCCAAGGACGAGCGCGCGCTGACGGAGACCATGCTCAAGGAAGGCACGCTCAAGGCCGTGGTTGCCACGAGCTCCCTGGAGCTGGGCATCGACATGGGTGCGGTGGAGCTGGTGGTGCAGGTGGAATCCCCGCCATCGGTGGCCTCGGGCCTGCAGCGCGTGGGTCGCGCCGGGCACTCCGTGGGCGCGGTCTCGCACGGTTCCTTCTATCCCAAGCACCGCGCGGACCTCGTGCAATCAGCACTCACCGTCGCCCGCATGGAGGAGGGCCTCATTGAAGAGATGCACTCCCCGCGCAACCCGTTGGATGTCTTGGCACAGCAGACGGTGGCGGCGGTGGTGGCGTCGGCAAGCGCGGGCACGAGCGAGGGGCTCGAGGCCGACGCTTGGTATGACACCGTGCGCCGCGCCTGGCCCTATAAGGACTTGGCGCGCGAGGTCTTCGACTCCGTGCTGGACCTGGTCAGTGGCGTGTACCCCTCGACGGATTTTGCGGAGCTGAAACCCCGGGTGGTCTATGACCGCGTGACCGGCGTGCTCACCCCGCGTCCCGGCGCGCAGCGCGTGGCGGTGACCAACGGCGGCACCATCCCGGACCGCGGCATGTTTGGGGTCTTCCTCGTGGGAACTGGTGAGGCCGGTTCCGCGCCGCGCCGCGTGGGCGAGCTCGATGAGGAAATGGTCTATGAAACCCGGGTGGGGGATATCTTCACCCTCGGCGCGACGAGCTGGCGCGTGGAGGAGATTACGCGCGACCAGGTGCGGGTGACACCCGCGCCGGGGCATACGGGGCGTTTGCCTTTTTGGAATGGTGACTCCGCGGGGCGGCCCTATGAGTTGGGTAAGGCATTGGGCACGTTTCGGCGTGAAGCATTTTCGGACCCGTCCGTGGTGCGCGACGCTGATGAGCGCGCCCGGCGTAATATCGCCGCCTACTTGCAGGAACAGCACGAGGCCACCGGGCTCATCCCGGATGAGAAGACGCTTCTGCTGGAGCGCTTCACGGATGAGCTGGGGGATTGGCGCGTGCTGCTGCACACCCCGTTTGGCAGGCCGGTGAATGCGGCGTGGGCGCTGGCGGTGGGGCAGCGCGTGGCGGAGCGTACCGGGATGGATGCCCAAGCCGTGGCGGGCGATGACGGCATCGTGTTGCGCCTGCCGCAGGGGGAGGCGGACCCAGATGCCGCGCTGTTTCTTTTCGACGCCGATGAGATCGCGGACATCGTCACCGAACAGGTGGGAAACTCCGCGCTCTTCGCCTCTAGGTTTAGGGAGTGCGCAGCACGAGCGCTGCTTCTGCCGCGGCGTAACCCGGGCAAGCGCGCGCCTTTGTGGCAGCAACGCCAGCGCGCGGAGCAGCTTCTCGACGTCGCCCGCAACTACCCCTCTTTCCCCATCATCCTGGAGACCGTGCGCGAGTGCGTGCAGGACGTCTACGACCTGCCGGCGCTCACGGAGGTCATGCGGGAGCTGGCGCATCGCCGCATTCGCATCGCGGAGGTCACCACGGAGCAGCCCTCACCTTTCGCGTCCTCGCTGCTGTTTAACTACACCGGCGCGTTCATGTACGAGGGGGACTCGCCCCTGGCGGAAAAGCGCGCGGCGGCCTTGGCCCTAGACCCCGCGCTGTTGGCGAAGCTTCTGGGCACGGTGGAGCTGCGCGAGCTTCTCTCCGCTGAAGTTATTGCTGAAGTCCACGCCCAGCTGCAGCGCACCACTGTAGAACGCCAGGCGCGGACCACCGAGGAGGTCGCGGACCTGCTGCGCGTGCTGGGCCCCATCCCGGTCGAGGAGTTCGGCGCGCACGCCACGGTGCCATTGAGTGCACTCGATGCGCTCGGTTCGCGGATCATGCGGGTGCGCATCAACGGCCGCGAGCACGTGGCCCAGGCGCTTGATGCGCCGCTGCTTCGCGACGGCCTGGGCATCCCCGTCCCGCCCGGCATCCCCGCCCAGCAGGCCACGATTACCGACGCCCTGGATCAGTTAGTCAGCCGCTGGGCGCGCACGCGCGGGCCCTTTGTGGCGCGCGATGTGCAGGAGGCCTTTGGCCTGTCGGCCGCGGTGACGCATTCCACGCTCAATGGGCTGGACTCCATCCTGGCTGGGCACTACCGGCAGGGCGTGGAGGAGCAGGAGTACTGCGCGGCGGAGGTGCTCAAGGTCATCCGATCGCGCTCGCTGGCGGCCGCGCGGGCGGCCACGCAGCCGGTTTCGCCTGCGGCCTTTGGGCGTTTCCTCCCTGACTGGCAGCAGGTGGCGGCGGTGGGCCGGCGCCCGGTGCTGCGCGGGGTGGACGGCGTCTTTGCGGTCATCGAGCAGCTGGCCGGGGTGCGCCTGCCAGCCTCTGCCTGGGAGAGCCTCATCTTGCCTGCGCGTGTAGGGGACTATTCGCCGACGATGCTCGATGAGCTGACCACCGGCGGCGAGGTCCTTATCGTGGGCGCGGGCAAGGCTGGCTCGAACGACCCCTGGATCATGCTGCTACCGGCGGACTATGCCGCACAGCTCGCCCCGCAGGTTTCTGCAGAGGAGGTGGGCTTGTCCATGCTGCAAACCCAGCTGCTCGAGGCCTTACAGGGCGGCGGCAGCTATCTTATCTCCGATATTCAACCGCAGCTGAGCGGTACGCCCGAGGAGGTTCGCGAGGCCCTCTGGGGACTGGTGGAGGCTGGCCTAGTCAGCCCCGATTCCTTCGCTCCTATCCGGGCCCACCTTGCCGCAGGCGGTCCCGCTGGGCGTGCGGCGCATCGCGCGCGGCGCAGACCATCGCGTTCGCGACTGCGCATGGGGCGCACTTCCTTTGCGCAATCGCTCAATGTGTCTGGTGCGCAGGCCGCACCAGACGTGGTGGGGCGGTGGTCGCTGTCCGTGCCCGCCGCCACGGATGCGACGTCGCGCTCCATCGCGCACGGCGAGGCCTGGTTGGACCGCTACGGCGTGCTCACCCGCGGATCCGTGGTGGCCGAGGACGTCCTGGGTGGCTTCGCCCTGGCTTATAAAGTGCTCTCCGGCTTCGAGGAATCCGGCAAGGCCATGCGCGGCTATGTCATTGAAGGCTTGGGGGCCGCGCAGTTCTCCACGCCTGCGGTCATTGATCGCCTGCGCGGCGTGGATGATTCCCCCGATGTTACGGGCTGGCCCTCCGGCACCCGCGAGCCGCAGGCCTATGTCCTTGCCGCGACCGACCCGGCCAACCCCTATGGTGCGGCGCTGTCGTGGCCCACTACGGATGCCGGCGAATCCGCGGCCCGGCCGACCCGCGCCGCGGGTGCCTTGGTGGTGCTCATGGATGGCTTGCCGGTGGCGCACCTGACCCGCGGCGGGAAGACACTGACCACGTTCTTCAACGCCCTTCCTGAGGGAATCGAGCGCACCGAGGTACTAGCCGCAGTGCTTGCAGGACTCAACGAGCTGGTTGCCGCCGGGCACTTGAGCAAGGTGGTTATTGAGAAGGCGAACGGTCGGCCTATCTTCGAGTCGAAGCTCGGCGGCGAACTGCGTGCACTGGGTGCGGCACTAACCCCGAAGGGCGTGCGGATTACTGGCTCTGCCCACACCGCCTCTTCCGGCCGTGCAGGACAGCACGGCCAATCTGGAGAAGCCGCGCGCTCCGCCGAGCCTTACCGTCCCGCACGTCGCGGTGGGCGCCGTGCCGTCGAGGCGATGGAGGAGCTCACCTTCGATGATCCGGAGGATTCCACTGAGTCTGGTGGTTCATCGACTGCACCGGGCAGCCCAGGTGGTTTCCGCCCGCGCCGCCGACGCCGCTGAATGATATTCACCTTCATTTAGCCCACGGGCTTTTCATGGGTCTAACCTCAAAAGCTGATAGCCCAATAGAAAAGGAGTCTTGTTTTCATGCGGCTGAAGCGCCAACTGCCCAACGTGTCCGAGCTCAAGAACCTCATGCGGTTCGAAGCACCCAACCTCGACCGCCGGGCAGCACGCCTGGCAGAGGCCGCTGATGTGTGGGATCTGCGCAAGATTGCCAAGCGCCGCACCCCGAAGGCGGCCTTTGACTACGTCGATGGCGCCGCCCGCGATGAGGTCAGCTACCGCGAATCCCGCGATTTCTTTCGCGACGTTCGCCTCATGCCCAACGTGCTCAACGGCGCACACGACATCTCTTTAAACACCGAGATCGCCGGCGAGCCGGCAGCATTGCCCTTCGGCATCGCGCCGACCGGCTTTACCCGCTTCATGCATGCCGAAGGCGAGGATGCCGGTTCCCAAGCCGCCCGCGACGCAAGCATCCCGTTTACGCTCTCCACGATGGGCACGCGCTCGGTCGAGGAGGTCGCGGCGTCGCAAGGCGCTAGCGGTCGCCGCTGGTTCCAGCTTTACCTGTGGAAGGACCACTCTGCCTGCCAAGAACTCATCGAGCGTGCTGCCGCCAACGGTTATGACACCCTCGTGGTCACCGTGGATACGCCCGTGGCCGGCCAGCGTCTGCGCGATACCCGCAACGGCATGCGCATCCCGCCGCGCCTGACCGCCGGCACCGTCTTCGACGCCGCGTGGCGCCCCGAGTGGTGGTTCAACTTCCTCACCACAGACCCGGTCACCTTCGCGTCGTTGACCTCGACCACCGGCACCCTGGGCGAGCTGGTCAACACCATGTTTGACCCAGGCCTCAACTTCGAGGACCTCGCGTGGATTCGCAAGCAGTGGAAGGGCACGCTCTTCGTCAAGGGAATCGTCAACCCCGAAGACGCACGCAAGGTCATCGACCTTGGCGCCGACGGCATCGTGGTCTCCTCCCACGGCGGGCGCCAGCTCGACCGCGTGGTCAACACCCTCCAGGCTCTTGAGGCCGTGCGCGCAGAGGTGGGCCCAGACGTGGAGATAATCTACGACTCCGGCATCATGTCCGGCGTCGACATCGCCATTGCGCTGGCTCTGGGGGCGGACTTCGTCCTTATCGGCCGCGCCTACCTCTACGGGCTGATGGCCGGCGGCAAGGAAGGCGTGGACCGCGTCATTGAGCTGTTGGCAGAGGAGTTCAAGAACACCCTCCAGCTGCTCGGTGTGAAGAGGATCGAAGACCTGTCTCGCCAGCATGTGGTCACCCCGTGGGAGCCGGGCGCGCTGGCATTCGGTGCGGGAAAGGATGCGCCGGTAGAGTAGGCACCCGTTTGGTGAGGAGGTTCTGCTGTGCCTGAGGGTGATTCCGTTCTGCAGCTGTCGCACCGGCTGCAGTTCATGGAAGGCCGGCGCGTGACCTCCTCCTCCCTGCGCGTGCCGCGCTATGCCACCGTGCGTTTCGACGGGCTGGTGTGCGAGGAGGTCTGGCCCTATGGCAAGCACCTCTTCATGGATTTCGGCGGCGAGCTCATCCTGTATACCCACCTCAAGATGGAAGGCACGTGGGCCATCCACTATGCCGGGGACCGCTGGCGCAAGCCCGGGCACAGCGCACGCGTGGTGCTGCAGATGGAGAACACCCCGCGCGATATTGAGTTGGTAGGGCATTGGCTAGGGCTGGTCGAGGTCTTTCCAGCCCGCGAGTTTGAACAGCGCATGGCGCACCTAGGCCCCGACATCCTCGCGCCAGAATGGGAAGAAGGCGGATTCGAGGAGGCCGTTCGCCGCATCGAGTTGCGCCCCGAGCGCAGCATCGGCGCGGCCCTCCTGGACCAGCGCAACGTGGCCGGCTTGGGCAACGAATACCGCGCCGAGATCTGCTTCCTGGCCGGCGTTCATCCAGCAACACCTGTAGCGCTTGTCGACGCCCCTCATATCCTCACCATCTCCCGTCGCCTCATCTGGGCCAACCGAGACTCGCCGGTACGTGTGACCACCGGCGTGAAAAGGGCAGGGGAGACCACCTATGTCTTCGGACGCAACCGTCAGCGCTGCCGACGCTGCGGCACGCTGATTGAGAAGTCCACGCTGGGTGGTGTGGATGCCGGCGGTGACGAAGGGGAGTTAGAGCGCGTCATCTGGTGGTGCCCGCACTGTCAGCCGCGTCGCTAGGCTGGGATGCATGAAGATCATTTTGAACATCATCTGGTTGGCAACTGGTGGCCTTGTCCTCGCACTGGGCTACTTTCTCTTAGGCATCCTGGCCTGCATCCCCGTCGTGACGATTCCTGCCGGTGTGGCCTCGATGCGTATGGCGAATTTCGCGCTGTGGCCTTTCGGGCGCTCCGTCATTCAACCGGTCAAAGGTACCGGTGGCATGTCGCGGTTCTCTAACGTTGTCTGGTTCCTTGTCGCTGGCCTGTGGCTGGCTATCGGCCACGTCACCACTGCAGCGGCGCAGGCCGTGACCATCGTGGGCATCCCGGTGGCTCTGGCCAACCTGAAGATGATCCCGGTGACCTGCTTCCCGTTCGGCCGCAAGATCGTGGACTCTGACCACATCCCCTTTGGCTGGGAATCGATGATTAAGCTCTAACGAGTATCTCTCCGGTTGCGGGGTTGCCTGGGGTGCCTTAGGGTTCTGAGTCATGGGGGATTTAGAAACCTACTTCTCCTACCGCAACTCGGGGATCACACTGGTGAAGCAAGCGGTAGGAGGCGAGAAGCGATTACGCGCACTCGGCGCTTCATCAGCTGACGCCGTCGAACTGGCGCGCTTAAACTACATCTACTTCGGCGCCACCAAGTTCACGGGTAAGCAACGCACGGCCCGCAGCCGAGCTTTAGAACAAGGCCATGACCTGGCCACGCTGAGCCTCATCGAGGCCTACACGAAGAAGCTGCAGAATCAGCTTCATGTGTGGAACCTGCGTGTAAAGCTCGCCGGCACGCCCGCCCACAGCATTCCCGCCGTGGCGGCAAAGCGCTTAAAGGAGCTCAAGCCCAAACGTATTCCTACGCCTGGGGTGCGCATGACCTACCGTGCTGATGGGCCGCACTCGCTGACCATTACTGATGACCCTCTGACCGTCACCGAGATGCGCGGCGTGCTGGAATCCATCAACCAGAGCAATCTGCTGGAAGCAGCCAACCACGTCTTCTTCAATAAATCCCACGGTGGAACCAAACCTGCCGTTCTCACCAGCGTGGTCGTCACCTTGGACAAGCTCGACAAAATTGTTAGCGGCGATGGTGATGACATCGTGCTTGAGCTAACTAATGGCGGCCGGATGACCGGCGCGGAGTTTCTGAACTACAAGTTCGCCGAGATCGGCTACGTAACCCTCATCCACCCCACGATCGGGCCGGTGTGGCTGCACCGGATGAAGCGTTTAGCCGGGTTTGAGCAGCGCATGATGGCCAGCGCCGAGCATCCCACCTGTGCCAGGAAGGGATGTAATAAACCTGCTGATTATGCCCAGGTGCATCACCTAGTGCCGTGGAAAGCAGGAGGTACCACCGATCCACCGAATCTGACAATGTTGTGTGCCTATCACAACGGCGTCAATGATGACGACCCAGAGAAACCAACAGGTGCTGGCTACGTGTTTAGGATTCGCGGCGGTGTGGACTACATCCCGCCCTGGGGAGAACCAATCACCGCTCAAGTGGCATATCAAGCCGCACAACGCGGACTCGGACCGCCCGGCGGGTAAACCGCCACGCGGGCGAGCCCACAGGGGCCGCCCGACAGGTCAATCGTCACGCGGGCGCCCACAGGGCCTCCGCGGCGTTGGCGATCCCACATGTCGATTGCGCGTTAAAAACGCGTGAACCCCCGACCGTTCGGCCGGGGGACGTCGCCAAGCAGTGCTTAGCGGTGCTTGCGGTACCAACCGATCAGAGCATCGGTGGAACCATCGCCGGATGCGGCCTCCTCCTTGCCGGAGACTGCCGGTGCCAGGTCATTAGCCTGCTGCTTGCCCAGCTCCACGCCCCACTGGTCGAAGGAGTTGATGTCCCAAATGATGCCCTGGGTGAACACGATGTGCTCGTAGAGCGCGATCAGCGCGCCGAGGGCCTGCGGGGTGAGTTCCTCCGCCAGAATGGTGGTGGTAGGACGGTTGCCCGGCATCACCTTGTGCGGGACCACGGCTGGGTCCACGCCTTCGGCGGCAATCTCTTCTGCAGTCTTACCAAAAGCCAGAACCTTGGTCTGCGCGAAGAAGTTACCCATGAGCAGGTCATGCATCGAACCGGTGCCGTCCGCGGTGGGGAAGTCCTCCTTCGGGCGAGCAAAGCCGATGAAATCCGCCGGGATGAGGCGGGTGCCTTGGTGCATGAGCTGGAAGAAGGCGTGCTGGCCATTGGTGCCCGGCTCGCCCCAGTAAATCTCACCGGTGCCGGTGGTGACAGCGGTGCCGTCGCGGCGCACGGACTTGCCGTTGGACTCCATAGTCAGCTGCTGCAGGTAGGCCGGGAAGCGTCCGAGGTCCTCGGAGTAAGGCAGCACCGCGTGGGTCTGCGCGCCAAAGAAGTTGGAGTACCAAACGCCGAGCAGGCCCATGAGCACCGGCACGTTCTGCTCTAGAGGCGCGGTGCGGAAGTGCTCATCCATGGCGTGGAAGCCTTCGAGGAAACGCATGAAGTCCAGCGGGCCGATGGTGCACATCAGGGACAGGCCGATGGCGGAATCGACGGAGTAGCGCCCGCCGACCCAGTTCCAGAACCCGAACATGTTCTGGGTGTCGATGCCGAACTCCGCGACCTTCTCCGCGTTGGTGGAGACTGCAACGAAGTGCTTGGCGACGGCCGACTCGTCACCATCAAACTGCTCAATGAGCCAGCGGCGCGCGGCGTGAGCGTTGGCTAGGGTTTCCTGGGTGGTGAAGGTCTTGGACGCGACGATGAAGAGGGTGGAGCCTGCGTCGAGCCCGTCGAGAGTTGCGGCGAGATCTGCCGGGTCGACGTTGGAGACGAACTCCGCGCTAATGCCCGCTACCTCGTAGGAACGCAGCGCCTTGGCAGCCATCGCGGGGCCCAAGTCGGAGCCGCCGATGCCGATGTTGACGACCTTCTTGATGGTGTGGCCCGTATGCCCCAGCCACGCACCGGAGCGCAGCGCAGTGGCGAAGTCACGCATGCGGCCCAGAACCTCGTGGACGTCGGCGGCGACGTCTTGGCCGTCGACGCTCAAGTCCTTCTCCACAGGCAGGCGCAGCGCGGTGTGCAGCACAGCACGGTCCTCGGTGTTGTTGAGGTGCTCGCCGGTGAACATGGCGTCGCGGCGGCCCTCGACGTCCGCGGCGCGGGCAAGATCCACCAAAGCGGTGACGACTTCCTCATCGATGAGGTTCTTCGACAGGTCCACGTGCAGGCCCGCAGCATCGAAAGAAAAGTCTGCGGCGCGGGAAGCGGAGTTGGCAAAAAGCTCACGCAGGTTGAGGTCCTTCTTGCTCTCAAAAAGCGAGGTGAGCGCGGCCCACTGCGGCTGAGCGGTGATGTCCATTGCAAAAGCCTTTCTGGCAGGTAGCAGACATGAAACTTACTGTGTCCACCGTAGTCCAGAAATCTCTTCGGTGCCGAGACAGAAGGCTGCGCTGGGTTGAGCTAGGTGTAAAGCTTGAGGCCGAATTGCTTCATTGTGTTTGCGATCTCCATGGCGCCCGTCTCGGAGCCGGAGTAATCGTGATAGTCGCCAAAGGACACGACCCCTACTGCATATAGTTTGCCGTCGATGGAGGCGTAGACAGGACCACCGCTATCACCGGTATCGCTGTAACTGCCGAAGGTGAAAAGCCCTTGATCACCGAATCGGTCGATGAAAGGGTCGCAGGCAATGCCTGCTGTGGAACCGGCAAAGCACAACGTGGGCTTCTTTCGCGTGATTTCTTCCAAGCTCATCCATCCGGCTAAAGGCGCATTGAGCGCCGGTGAGGTAGATACTTCGGCGTCGGGGTTGGACACTTCGATCAGCGCAATGTCGGCCGAGTTGATGCTATCTGTGTTGGTGTTGCTGGCCTTCATTACCATCTGGCCTATCTCTACCTCGCTGCCGGAGCGATCTTCATAGTAGAAGCTGTCGCCCTTGTCCCCGCAGTGTCCGGCGGTAAGGATAAAGAGGCGCTGCCCATCGCCGGCGAAATGACCGGTAGAGCACCGGCCATCATTCGTGCGGTTATAGATGGCCGCACCTGGCGTCAATACTCCCACGTCCATGTAGTAGTCGGCTTTTAGTGCGTTGTACAAGTTATTGCGGGGCTCAAGCAGCTCTGCATGGGGGATTTCAGTGGAGTTAACCCAGAGCGCATCGCCGTCGAGGACCTCCTCGAAGCCTTGCGTTGTTCCGGATGCTCCGGAACCTTGTCTGCGTTCGGAGTCGCTGACGGAGGGATGGTCGAGTGGAGTAGCGGAATTTGAGGTCTCAGGTGAAGAAAAGCTGCCGCAGGCGGTCAAAACTAAGGCAGTGACAGCTGCGGTGAGAACTACAGCGGGGCGAGAGGACACATGCATGCTGAGAGCTTAAAACACCGCTAGTTCAGGTGCGCGTGCGTTGGGGATTAGTCCGAGTTGGTGCTAGATTAGCCGAGCTTGCCGCGCCCCAACCGCAGCAGGGCAGAGGCAATCGCGGGGCCTTCCTCGCCAAGCTCGTCGCGGAACTCATTGAGGATGGCAATTTCGCGGGTGTGTACCAAACGGGTACCACCCGAGCTCATGCGCGTCTTACCAATCGTGCGGGAAATATCGGTGCGGCGCTTAATAGCGTCGAGGATAACGCGGTCGAGGCGGTTGATCTCCTCGCGGTAGCGCTGAATCTCGGCATCGCTGAGCGGGTCATCCGTGCCCGAGGGCATGCGAATGTCGAGGCCGTTGTCCACGACGTTGGGGTCTTGGTGCTCGGGGTTTAAGCCCGAATCTGCGGTGTCAGGATGTGAAGCGCTCATGAGTGAAGATTGTGCCACCACGTTAAGACAAACGGGAATCGCGTGCCGTGACGTCGGTATTCGTCGATAAGAAGCGGCGTGGACGGCAATGTCCGGTGGTGCTAGTAGGTTGGAGAGCATTATGAACAACACTTCTCCGTTTAGGCCTCGTTCTTCGTCTGATCCTTCCGCCGACACCTCCGCCGGTGGCCTGTTTCCCGCGTCCGCGCACAACGCGGATGCTCCTTCCAGCCAGGGAAATGATCCTCTGCTGGAAGGTTTAAACCCGCAACAGGAGGAGGCCGTGACGCATTCGGGCTCGCCGTTGCTCATCGTGGCCGGCGCGGGCTCGGGGAAGACCGCGGTGTTGACCCGTCGCATTGCGTATCTCATGCGCGAGCGCGGGGTCGCTCCGTGGCAGATCCTCGCCATTACCTTTACCAACAAGGCAGCCGCGGAGATGAAGGAACGCGTCGGCCAGCTTGTCGGCCCCGTGGCTGAGCGGATGTGGGTGTCTACCTTCCACTCCATCTGCGTGCGCATCCTGCGCAACAATGCTCAGCTGGTGCCGGGGTTGAACACGAACTTCACCATTTATGACGGCGATGATGCGCGCCGGCTGCTCACCATGATTGCCAAAGACATGCAGCTGGACCTGAAGAAGTACTCTGCGCGTGTTTTGGCTAACCAGATCTCGAACCGTAAGAATGAGCTCATTTCGCCGGAGCAGGCCCGGGCGGAGGCAGAGCGGACGAAGAATCCTTTTGAGCTCACTGTGGCGAGCGTGTACGAGGAGTATCAGCGCCGCCTGCGCGCCGCGAACGCGGTGGATTTCGACGACCTCATCGGGGAAGTGGTGCGCATCTTTAACCAGCACCCGCAGGTGGTGGAGTTTTATCGCCGCCGCTTTAAGCATGTGCTTATCGACGAATACCAGGACACCAACCATGCGCAGTACGCGCTCGTTTCGGCCTTGGTGGGCAGGGGCGAGCTGCCGCCGGATGCCCCGGAACTTTGTGTGGTGGGTGATTCTGATCAGTCGATCTATGCCTTCCGCGGAGCCACCATCAGGAATATCCAGGAGTTCGAGCGGGACTACCCGCAAGCGCACACGATTCTGCTTGAGCAAAACTACCGTTCGACGCAGACCATTCTGAACGCGGCGAACGCGGTGATTGCGAAGAATGAGGGCCGCCGCGAGAAGAATCTGTGGACCGCCCACGGCCAAGGCGAAAAGATCGTTGGATACGTGGCGGATAACGAGCACGACGAGGCGCGGTATATCGCCTCAGAAATTGATTCCCTGGCGGATAAAGGCACGGCATATTCCGATATTGCGGTGATGTACCGCACCAACAATGCCTCCCGCGCGTTGGAGGATATTTTCGTGCGCTCGGGCATCCCGTACAAGGTGGTCGGTGGCACGCGCTTCTACGAGCGTCGCGAGATCCGGGACGTGGTGGCTTATCTGCGCATCATGGATAATCCGGATGACACCGTGAGCCTGCGCCGCATCATCAACGTGCCTAAGCGCGCCATTGGTGACAAGGCGCAGGCGCAGATCGCGCTTCATGCGGAGAACCTTGGCGTTAGTTTTGGGGCGGCTCTCCGTGATGCGGCGGAAGGAAAGGTCGTAGGCCTTGGCACGCGGGCGGTCAATGCCGTCACCAAATTCAACGAGATGATGGAGGGCGTGCGCGCGCAGATTCCGGGCATGGTCAATGAGGTGACTAGCCAGCCGGATTTGGGGGAGTTGCTCAACGCGCTTCTGGACGCCACCGGTTACCGCGCGGAGCTTGAAAACTCCAATGACCCGCAGGATGGGGCACGCCTCGACAACCTCAACGAGTTGGTATCGGTGGCGCGCGAGTTCAGCTCTGAGGCGGCCAATGAGATGGCCTTCTTGGGTGCAGACGCAGAGGAGGCCCCGGAGCTATCGGAAGGCGAAGCCGCGCCGGGCTCGCTTCAAGCCTTCCTTGAAAAGGTCTCGCTCGTGGCGGATGCGGACCAGATTCCGGATCATGAGTCCGGAGTGGTCACGTTGATGACACTGCATACCGCAAAGGGCCTTGAGTTCCCCGTCGTTTTCCTCACCGGCTGGGAGGATGGCCAATTCCCACACATGCGCTCCCTGGGGGACCCGAAGGAGCTTAGTGAGGAGCGCCGCCTTGCTTACGTGGGCATTACGCGAGCTAGGGAGCAGCTCTACCTCACGCGCGCGATTCTCCGTTCGTCCTGGGGCAACCCGGTAACGAATCCGGCCAGTCGCTTCCTCGCCGAGGTCCCAGAAGACCTCATCGACTGGCGCCGTGAAGAACCAGACAGCTCGCTGTCCAGCGCGTGGGGTGGAGATGATTCCTACCAATACGGACGAACCTTCGGCTCAGATAGCGGGTTCTTCCGTTCTCGTGGGGGCGGCTATGGCTCGCGGGGCGCTGCGTCTTCCCCTTCGCAGCGCTCGCGCAAGCCGGCTCCGGCGACATCGATGCCGAAGAATAACCATCTCAATTTAGTTGTGGGGGACCGTGTCAACCACGCGAAATACGGGCTGGGCACGGTCATCGAAGCCTCCGGCACCGGCGCGCGGGCAACGGTCACCGTGGACTTCGGCTCAGCGGGCAAGGTCCGCCTCATGCTCATCGGCGGTGTGCCGATGGAAAAGCTTTAAAGCTTTAGATGAGGATGCCGCGCTCGCTGAACCAATCCACCGGATCAACAGCCGCGCCGCCGCCCGGGTGCACCTCGAAGTGCAGGTGTGGGCCGGTGGAGTGGCCCTCGTTGCCGATGACGGAGATCTGGTCGCCGGCCGAGACATGGTCACCGACGTTAACCAAGAGCTGATCACTGGGCATGTGACCGTAGACGGTGATGGTGCCGTCGTCGTGCTGGATGCGGATCCAGTTTCCGAAGCCCTGGGCTGCGCCGGAGGAGATGACCTCTCCATCCATGACGGCGTAGATAGGCGTGCCGATTGGGTTCGCCACGTCGATGCCGTTGTGGAAGGAACCCCAACGCGGGCCAAAGCCAGAGGTAAAGGTTCCGGAGGTCGGAAAGACCACGGTATTACCGTTGGCATCCTGGCCGCGCGTAGGAGTGAGGCCGGAGTGATCGCCCTGCGGGGCGAAGGCCTCGGCGAGACCAGGAATGCTGGAGGGATCGAGGACGATATCGAAGCCGTCCTGCGTGGAGTTGATCTCCGGGGTGGAGGCCCCGTTGAGGGCTCCGGCCGTGGACACGATTAGCCCGGAGAATGCTTTGAAGAGGTCGGCCTTGGAGTCTTCCTTGACTTCGATGTCGCCGGCGGTAGGGCCCTGGGAGGACCCGTCGGAGACATCCACGCTTGCTGCCGGTTCGGCGGCGAACGCTGGGGTCGTCACGGTAGCGGTGGTGACCGCCACGGCGGCGAGTGCGCTGAGCGTGCGCTTCATAACTTCACGTCCTTAAGTCCTGCTGTGGCTCGCTTCCGCCGACGAAGGCGGCAGGAAGCCTGTGAGCGATAGGGCGCGGCCATAACAGCCGCGATGCGCCTTGAAGCCTGCGACACGCCGGTGCGGTTTCGGCCGTGTGCTGAGCTTCCGTGGCAACGAGATACAAACTATCCCGTGCTATCACCCTGCGCAATGCGCAAAAATGCAGGTAAATACAGGAATTGTTCGAAAAACTATCGAACAGCCCAGCGTGTTACGTGTGTGAAAGAAGTGAAGATTGTTACAGGGGTAAAGTGAAGGTTTAAAGAATGGGGGTAGGGGTTGGGGGTGTGAAAAGAGTTGTTCCCCGGCCGAAGGCTCGGTCGGGGAACGGTGGGCCACGAAGGCTAGGTCAACGAACGCGACTCGCTGCGATCCCGTGCGGTGAGCGGGGCTGTCTTATCGCTGCGATTGACCGCGGCCGCTATAGCGGCGGCTATGAGCGGCACAACAAGCACGGCGAGGAACTGCCACCAATCCGGGGTGAAGTAGTCCTGCGGGCGCAGGCCATGTGGGGGTTCAGAGAAGGTGAAGGCGGACCTATCAGTGAAGAGGAACGTGCCAAGGTGTCCCGCGATCACTCCGAAGAGCATGCTTGCGGTGGCCACTATCCAGGTTTGCCACGCGGCTACCTTGGACATCAGCGAGGGGTGCGCGCCAATCGACTGCAGCACGGTGCTTTCATGGCGCATGGTGTTAGCCGCATTGGCGATGATGAGCGCGAGCACGATGAGGCAGATGATTCCCATTCCTAGGCCGAGGTAGTAGCGGAAGCTCTCGGGGGAGGAGACACCGAACTCCAGTGAGTATCGCGACTGCGAAGCGCTCGCTGTTAGGTCTCGCAGCTCCTCTCGCTCTGCTTCGCTCGGCGCCTCATCCAACGCCAGGGCCTGGCCTACGTAGAAGGGCTTCATGTTCAGCTTTTGAGCGGCCTGCTGGCTAATCAGGACCACGTCACGATCCACGGTAGGCAAGGCCTCAACAACTGGCAGATCGGCGTTGTGGGCTCCGCTTGGCTCTTGACTGTCGACGCGGTTATACGTCTTTACGGTTACCGTGCCGTGTGTCTTGTCCCCGACGTGGCTGCTGTGGGGGAGCACGATGCCGCCGGCCTCCAATGTTTGTGCCGCCGCACGTCGATCCTCTTCCGAGTCGAACTGCCACAGCTCGAGCTGCGAGGAATCAGCTTGGATCATCCTGCTTTGATAGATCAACGGGCTATAAGGGAAGGTCGTCATCAATTCGTGCGCGCACTCTTGACGGGCCTCTTCGGACTCATCGGTGCGCCGCCCTTGGTTGTCCACGAAGACTGCCCTCTCAACTGGTTTGCTGAGATCGACCTGTTCGCACTGGTAGTCAAATTCGGTGCTGAGCTCATAGAATTCACCATCGTCAGGAAGGCTAAAAGACGTGGTCCACGAGGGGAAAGCATAGAAGGAGTGTGTGCGAGCACCGGTAGCCTGCTGGATGGCCTCTACCGCTGCGCGTTCTTCCGGCGTGGACACCTGCGTTGGTTGGTCAAACGTTGTCTCCTCAATCAGCGCTGTGGTCTCCGGCATCACAAGCGCTTCTTCGGCTACGCTCTTTGCGCTATCGGTCATGACGCCCACACCAAACAGGGAGGCTGTGAAGGAGACCGATACGAGAGCAATGGATGTCGGCAAGGCATGCATGCTGCGCCGGGTCAGGCCACGCCCGGCAAGGCGCAACGCGAGCGGGCCTCGGCGAGACAACAGGGAGCACAGGAAGACCAAGGCCGGGGCAGACGCGGCAACCGCGATGACTCCGAAGAGAGCCAGCACCGTGGGGATGTACTCTCCCCAGGGGGTGAAGCTGAATAACACGAGGAGAAGCAGGAATGCAGGGCCGATGGCCATCCACTTCCTAAAGCGCAGCAGGCGGTCGGGAGCGGCTCCCTGGATTGCAGCGGAGAGGGCACCACGTTGTGCCAACCATGCGGGAACGATGGAGACAATGACACAGCCTGCCACCGCCACGAGCCACGCGAGAGCAATCGCTAGGAAGGGCAGGCGTGCAGCAAAGTCCGGATAGCGGGCTGTCCACCACACCCACGAGACCGTGAGGCCAACGATCACACCGATGGTGGCGCCGATTAGTCCCATCAGCAGGCCATAGGCCATCACTGCGAACATGATGTGGCGCGGCAGCGCGCCCTGGCTCGACATCAGCGCGTACAGGCGCGTATTGCGTCCGGTAGCCAGCGTGAAGACGGGCGCGAGAAGGAAAAGGATGAGCAATCCGGCGATGGCGTAGAGGCCGAAGAAGAAAAGCACGAAAAGAATGCTGCTCAGGATTCCACCAAAGGAATCCGACTCAGAATCGGGTCGGTCCGTATCTCGCAGCTCCGGTGCCCAGATTTCCAGCCCAGCTTCATGGGCGCGGTCGGCGTCCTCTTTGGTCAGCGGCGTGTCACCCACGATGACCCAGGATGTGCGTATCTGAAAGGACGGGTCGCCGTGAGCGTCATTGAGGGTGGGGGAGGTGACAAAGTCATAGTTTTCGGGAGCAATGGCCGCGACTGTGGCTTGGCGATCGCCGCTGAGGGCGTTGGTGCGCACGGTGATGACGTCTCCGACGGAGGCGTCGATCTTGCGTGCGGTCGAACGCGACAGAACTGCCTGGTTGGGGCCAAGGTTGAACTTATCGACGGCCTCCTGTGCCGGTTCCGGCGGATTCTCTGTGTCGAACTGATCTACCCAGGAGTTGGTTGACTTCCCATTATGGATAAGTGACGTGCTAGAAAAAGTGGTGACCGGGCTGACGCTGAGGCCTTTTGGCAGCACCTGGGCGGCCAGGCGGGGAACGTCTTCGTTGGCAATGTCCTGACGCTCGTTGCTCACCTGAAGGGACCGATCGGGCGAGCTCAAGGCTGCGGAGAGCCGTCCGGAGGAATTATCAAAGAGCGCAATTCCGATGACTAGGGCCACCGGCAAGGCAATGAGCATCACGGCGGCCAGAGTGCGCCATGGATGAAGCTTGAGATCACGCCTCGTCGGGCGGGTAGCGGCATTAATGCCGGACATATTAGCGCACCTCCTCGCCGGTGAGGCGCCCGTCGCGAACCATAACGACGCGGTCGGCCCAGCCCGCGAAACGCGGCTCGTGGGTGACCAGAATGCCGGAAGCACCGGCGTCGATACGCGCGCGTAGAACCTTCATGATCTCCTCGCCCGTCGAGGTATCCAAGGCACCGGTGGGCTCATCCGCGAGCAGAACTTTGCGCGGTCCAATGAGCGCGCGGGCAATCGCCACGCGCTGGGCCTGACCACCGGAGATTTCCTCGGGGAAGCGGTCAATGGTGCCGTCGAGGCCGACCTCGCTCAGCGCTTCCTCTGCTGCCTCACGGCACTGCGCAGGCGATAGGCCATCGAGTTCAAGGGGAAGGGAAACGTTTTCACCAACGGTCAGGGAAGAAACCAGGTTGAAGTGCTGAAACACGAGGCCCAAGTGGCGGCGTCGGGCAATTGCGGCCTTGGCTTTGGAGAGCTGGGAGGCATCGGCGCCGTCGAGAAGCACGCGTCCCGATGTCGGCGGTTGCAACAGTCCTGCGACGTTGAGCAGGGTGGATTTGCCGGAGCCGGAGGGGCCCATGACGGCTACCAACTCGCCCGGTTGTAGCTGCAGGTTGACGGAATCCAGCGCGGTGACCTGGCGAGCGCCGCTGCCGAAGATACAGGTGATGTTTTCGAGTTCGAGCGGGAAAGGAATGTGCTGGGTGGTGGGCACGGAGTCGGGGGTCATCGCGGTTCCTCCTCGGCGGCGGTGGGGGTGGTCGGGTTGGTCAGAGATTCCACGCGGTCGAGCCAACGTGAGAGAGATTCCAAGTCGAAGATTTGGCGCTCCACGGCCAAGCGCTGGGCGCTGCGCTCCGCGGGCAATTCCGAGGCTCGGCGGTTGAGTTCGCGGAGCTGGCGAACGGTGGCGAAACGCTGGGCGTCAAGGACGGCGATAACGTCGACGTCGGAGCGCCGAGCGGCAAGGGACACTTTGAGCACGAGCTCATCGCGCTCGATGGCGTCACTGTGCAAGGTGGACTTCCACCATTGCGAGAGCTCTGCGCGCCCGTCAGGGGTGATGGCGTAGCTGGTGGCGCGGCGCCCAGTGGGGCCGGTGAGCTCGCCGTCGGTGGTTATGAGCCCATCGCGCTCTAGGCGGCTTAAGGTTTGGGCTACTTGGCCCATGTTGAGCGGCCAGAGGTTGTCGAAGGTCTCCGCAAAGCGGGTCTTGATGTGGCTGGCTGTGGAAGGTTGATCACTGAGCAGCGCGAGAACGGAGTGTTTGACGGACATGGTCACCTCCTGCGCGGAGGACAAGGGGAGGATTAGTTAGGTGCATACCCGGTAAGTTACCGGGTAACTATCGGCTTGGCAAGAGGTTCCGGAACGGAGAGTGGTGTTTACCCCCGCCCGGTGTCCCGCGAGGTGGCGCGCGACCCTACGCGCCTGACCATCGGTGAGTGGGGTGAAATACGCAAAAGACGGCATAGAGCAGATTCGCTCTATGCCGCCTACGTGGTGTTGGAAGGTTTGGTCGCGTGAGTTTTAAGCGACGTCGATGCCGCGCTCTGCGAGCCACGGAACCGGGTCCACGGCACCTTCACCGGTGGGGTGAATTTCGAAGTGCAGGTGGGAGCCAGTAGAGAAGCCGAGAGAACCCATGCCGGCGATCTTCTGGCCAGCGTGGACGCGCTCGCCAACAGCGACGTCAAGGGTCTGCATGTGGCCGTAAACGCTCATGGAGCCGTCATCGTGCTTGATGCGGATCCACTGGCCGTAGCCGGAAGCCGGGCCGGAATCGATGACGGTTCCATCCATAACGGAAAGGATCGGGGTGCCCACGGCATTAGCGATGTCGATGCCGGAGTGGAAGGAGCCCCAGCGGGGGCCGAAGCCCGAGGTGAAGGTACCTTCTGCCGGGCGGGCTACGGAAGGCGCGCGGTTTGCCTCATCGGCGGCGGCGCGGGCATCAGCGGCCTGAATGGCCTTATCCAGCTGCGTGGACAGGTCAGCGACCGGCTTGGTTTCCGCGATGGAGAGGATCTGCGGTGCTGCGTCCTCAACGGCGGCCTGTGCGTCCTTGAGCGGATCGGTGTCTGCCTGCAAGGTGTAATCGATGGACTGCGCCTTGGTCTCGCCGGTGCCGGCGGATTGAATGGTGCCTGCTGCCGCACCGCCAACGCCTGCGGTAGACACGGCACCAGCCGCGATGGTCATAACCGCCAGACGCCCCTTCGCGGTCTGCGAGGTGGTGATTTTGCGGTGGCGACCTGCGCTTCGCTGAGTCTTGCTTCGCATGAACTCTTCTTCCGTCTTAATTCACTATCGTCCAACCAAAATAATCGTTACGTCTAAATCTGGTTGGTTATCCGATTGTGACCTTCCTGTTACCAACGAGATGTAACAGTAGCGTCTCGACGGGCACAGAGCAACCCGGATTGCAGTTTTTCTTCTGAATATGCCGAAAGATTTCTATGTCATGATACGACAGCTGTTTCCTGTGAATGAAGTGAAGCTATGGTCAGGGAACCGGGCAGTCAGCGCAGAGGACGCAAGTAAAGGAGTCCCGCAGAGTTGTTGATTCGGGGGTGTATCGGATCAATCGGATCGGATATCGACGTGCCACCCCCGGTGGGGGAGGCGCGCGTGGCAAAGTGGACGCCGATGAATAAGAACACGAGTCCCCAGTCCAGGACGTCAGCTCGCCCCCGCGCGCATGTGCGTGGTCGCGGTGATAGCGCCGAGCACTCTGAGCGAGGCTACCGGCGAGATCGCCGGGCTCCTGCAGAGCGCATCAAGGGAATTGAATCGGATAAGGCTCGCGCTCGTCGCGCGCAGGCCCCGACGACGCTGCGCGGGCGTATTCGCCGCATGCTTATCGTCGTCGGTGTCCCGCACCTCGTCGTGGTTCTGGGCATCTTCGTGGTCGCTATCGCCGCGCTCCTTCTTACCAGCTCTCCCTTTGCGTGGCTGAACACCATCGTGGGGGAGGCGTGGATGGTGTTTAATCTGGCTCCAATCCGGGCTGGCGGGATTGATATCGGTGTCCTACCTGTTCTTCCGGCCGCGTTCTTGGCCTGGTTAGTAGGCCGCCGCGTTCGAGCGGCGGTTAAGGACAAGGTGAGTATTAATGACTTGCTTGTCCTGAGCTGTTGTGTGCTGGCGGTGCCGGTGGTTCTGACCATTATCGCGTGGCTGATGCTCTGGGATGCCGGAAAGGTTTATGACGTCTCTCCTCCGGAGTTGTATCGCGTTGTGCCCCGCATGCTCCTTCTGCATGCTGCTGCTCTCATCGGAGGCATGGGCCCGCGCTTGTGGAAGGCCTTGGCTAAGCGCAGCGGGGTTCCCCGCGTATTTGTCGACGCCGCTCAAATCGGCCTGAGCTACCTTGGCTACCTTGGCGCCGCAGGGCTGGTTCTCGTTGTGATTATGTGGGGGTGTGGCTGGTCGCGCCAGGCTGAGATGCTCGCTAGCTATCCGGTTCTCACAGCGATGGGGACCGTGGGGCTTTTCCTGCTAAGTATTCTGTATCTCCCGAATGCCGCTGTTGCTGCGGGGGCGGTGCTGAGCGGTTCGGAGCTGCACATTGGGGAAGGCACCAGCGTGAGTCTGTTCAGCGGCCACGTAGTTCCACTCCCGCCGCTGCCGTTGGCCGCAGCTGTTCCTCCTTCAATCAGCTCGTGGTTCGCGGTTTTCTTGGTTGTTCCAGTACTCGCTGCGGTGGCGGCGTTTTATCGTCGCCGAGCGCTGGTGTCTTTCCACGTAGCGCTTGTTGCAACCATCACTGTTGCTGTGTCCTCTCTCGTGGCGTACTACGCCGTGTCCGGCGCGCTAGGCGTGTACGGCTACACCGGGCCCGAACTCTGGACTGCGGTGGGCTTGAGCTCCCTGTGGTGCCTCGTCGTGGGGTGTGCATTTGCGACGTCTCAGGCGGTGTCCGCATGGCGCGCTCGCCGCGCTACCGTCCCGGCTGCTGAGGCAGAAGCCCCCGCGGCCGCCGAGGAGGCAACGACAGACTCCACCGACACTGCTCAGCCGGAGCAGGATTCTGCAGTGCTTGGCGACGCCACCGCTGCCGAAGCGGAAGAAGCAGAGACTGACGCGGAGGAATCCAACCCCGACGAAGAAAGCGAAGCCGAGGCCGACGCTGAGGACGAAATAGAGGACGAGCAAGAGGGCCAGACTAAGGAGCAAGCTGAGGCACCAGTTGAGGAACAGGCCGAAAGCCAGACCGAAACCGACGTAATTGACGCAGAAGTCGTGGACGTAGAAAGTGCCGAAACCGAGGCTGAAACCGATGAGACCGCTGAAGCCACGGGGAAGCTCGACACAGACGCAGAGGAACACCAAGAAGCTGAAGGCCCCACAAAAGAGTAAAAATTCCGCGGTTCACGGCGGTAGCGGCTAGGCTGTAGCGCGTGACTACACCGCATCAGCCCGCTGCTATTGCCCACCTCAACGTTGTTGTTCTGGTTTCCGGAACTGGCTCGCTATTGCAGGCCATCGTCGATGGCCAGGATGAGCATTACAGCGTCGTGAAAGTCATCGCGGACGTGCCTTGCCAGGGCATTGAGCGCGCGAGGGCGGCGGGAATTGCCACCGAAGTCGTAGAGATGGGCGCTGACCGCGCCGAATGGAACCAACGTCTGGTTGCCGCAGTGGATGCTGCGCAGCCAGACGTTGTTGTTTCTGCAGGCTTTATGAAGATCTTGGGCAAAGATTTCCTGGATCGCTTCGAAGGTCGCACCATTAATACCCATCCAGCGCTCTTGCCTGCTTTCAAAGGCGCGCATGGCGTACGCGATGCGCTGGCTTATGGTGCCAAGGTCACAGGCTCGACCGTCCATTTCGTTGATGCCGGCGTCGATACCGGCTCCATCATTGCCCAGGAACCCGTCCGGATTCTGGCAGAGGATGATGAGGCCAGCTTGCACGAGCGCATCAAAGTGGTCGAAAGAGAACTTATCGTTAGCGTTCTCCGCGCGGCGCGCGTGGAGGGCGAAGCACTCAGCATTCAGCTCTAATTAATTCATTACCGCAAGGAAGGCTTAAGTCCCCGTACCATGAGCGAAGATCGTAAGAACATCAAGCGCGCGCTGATTAGCGTTTATGACAAGACCGGTCTGGAAGACCTCGCCCGGTCCCTCGATAACGCTGGCGTGGAGATTGTTTCCACCGGTTCCACCGCGAAAAAGATCGCAGACTTGGGCATTGACGTCACGCCCGTCGAGAAGCTCACCGGCTTCCCGGAGTGCCTTGAAGGCCGTGTGAAAACGCTGCACCCGCGCGTGCATGCGGGAATCCTGGCGGATACACGCAAAGAGGATCACCTCAACCAGCTCCAGGAGCTTGAGGTAGAGCCCTTCCAGCTCGTCGTGGTGAACCTGTACCCCTTCCGTGAGACGGTGGCCTCCGGAGCCGACTTTGATGGCTGCGTGGAGCAGATCGATATCGGCGGCCCGTCCATGGTGCGCGCGGCCGCCAAGAACCACCCCTCCGTTGCTGTGGTTGTAGACCCTGCGCGCTATGGCGAGGTCGCAGACGCCGTGGCCAACGGTGGCTTCACGCTGGACCAGCGCCGCGGCCTAGCCCGCGATGCCTTCCTGCACACCGCTGATTACGACGCCGCGGTGTCTGCGTGGTTCGTCGATCAGCTCAGCGAGGGCGAGGAGACCACCCCGCTGCGCTACGGCGAGAACTCGCACCAGTCCGCGACCGTGACCCGCATCGGCACCACTGGTTTGGCCAATGCGAAGCAGTTCAACGGCAAGGAAATGAGCTACAACAACTACCAGGATGCCGACGCCGCGTGGCGCGCCGCCTGGGATCATGAGCGCCCGTGCGTGGCAATCATCAAGCATGCGAACCCGTGCGGCATCGCGGTGTCTGACGAGTCCATCGCGGCTGCTCACCGCGCGGCCCATGCCTGCGACCCGATGTCCGCATTCGGCGGCGTCATCGCTGTGAACCGCGAGGTCACCGTGGAGATGGCGGAGCAGGTCAAGGAGATCTTCACCGAGGTCATCGTGGCCCCGTCCTACGAGGAGGGCGCCATCGAGGTTCTTAAGGCCAAGAAGAACCTCCGTGTGCTGCAAGCTGAGTACGAGGCTCCGCAGGTGGAGCGCAAGTACATTTCCGGTGGCGTGCTCACCCAAGAGCCGGATACCTACCAGGCGGAGGGCGATAACCCGGCCAACTGGACGCTGGCTGCGGGCGAGGCCCTGAACGAATCCGATCTAGCGCAGCTCGAGTTTGCTTGGCGCGCCGTGCGTGCGGTGAAGTCCAACGCCATCCTGTTGGCTAAGGACAATGCCACCGTGGGCGTGGGCATGGGCCAGGTCAATCGCGTCGACTCCGCCAAGCTCGCGGTTGAGCGCGCCAACACGCTGGCCGACGGCACCAACCGCACCGAAGGTTCCTTCGCTGCATCGGACGCCTTCTTCCCGTTTGCGGATGGTCTCGAGGTTCTCCTCGATGCCGGTGTCAAGGCCGTGGTTCAGCCGGGCGGTTCCATTCGCGATGAAGAAGTCATCGGGGCCGCTAAGAAGGCTGGCGTGACCATGTACCTCACCGGAACCCGCCACTTCTTCCACTAGAGCCTGAACCAAAGCGTTCCAGCAAACTTCAACTGCCCTAGCTGACGAATCTAGCCGCGTAATTCGACGCGGAAGCGCTAGATTTGGCGGCTAGGGCAGTTGTGATCTCAGTTTCTTAAGCGCCCGTGATGGTCATAGGCGTGGTCGCAAGCGCGGCCGTCGAGGTTGGCTCGGAGCTTGTACCAGTCTGCTCCGTATCGGATGATTCGCGGCCCCAGATAAACCACGCGCCGATGCCAAGGACGACAGCCAGGATGAGGAGCAAAGCAATCAGCGCCGCGATGGCGCCGCTGAAGCGCCCTGTGCCTTTCGGCGGGGTAGGAGCGGCATAAGAGTTGGGCTGGGGTGGATTTGGGGGTGTTGGCGCGCCACCACTGAACGGCTGCGGGGCGGGGCTAGCGGGGTGCCCACCGAACGGGGGAGTGCTTCCGAATCCGCCGCTCGGACCATTCGTGCCGCCGGGATGGCCCGGGCGGCCAAACCCGGGAGCAGGTGAACCGAAGCCGGAGGAACCGGAGTTGCGTGGAGGGGTGCCCGAAGGACCAGTAGGAAATGACATGGCGGGAGATCAGCAACCTTTCCGTGCACAGGAAGTTAGAGCATCGAGATACCTCTAACAATCTAAACCCTCGAGCACCGTCCGTGGGGACTTCAATGGAAGCTCGTGGGAATACTCCCCAGTGGGGCAGGAAGTGCTGGCAGCACAGCAGAGTACACACTGTGCAAAGCGCGAGTAAAAACGTAAACGCTGCGCAGAGAATTGTGACTGTGCAAAAATAGGACAGATAGAAAACGCCTATTGGCATTTGCAAACGTCACGATCTACGGAGGCTTCGGTGACTGATTCAGATCGCAATCATGGATTCGGCGCGCATCCCCAGCAGGGAAACGGCAGCCAGCCGCAGCCTTCTCATCAAGAAACCCACCCGGAAACCGCGGATTTTGAAGCCCCGCCAACACAACAGCGCCCGGTACAGCCCCAGCAATACCCCCAAAACATGGGCAATAATCCGAGCTACTCGCCATCGGGTGAGCGCAACTACTCAAATCCTTTTGCACCCTCCGGATCCCAGGGCCAGTATCCTCAGCAGCAGCAATTCCCCACGCAACAGTTCCAGCCCCAGGCGGCGCCGCAGGACGGATTTGGCCAGTACGATCAGCAGCCGGCTGCCTATGCGAATTCCTATGCACAGGACGATGCCGGAAACCATGGTTCCTCTAATTCCGGAAAGCTTGTGCTCATCGGCGTGTTGATCCTGGCAGTAATCCTCGTTATTGCCGCGTTGGCCTACCTCATTTTCTTTAAACACGCTGACTCAGGATCCCAGGCTGAATCGCCCCAGACCTCTGCCCAACTCACCGAGCAGAATGAGGGGCCACAAGATAGAACTTCAGCTGCGGAAGAGCCTGAAAAGACTTCAGAGCAGGCTACGACGACCTCCAAGGCGCAGAAGCGCCCCGAGCACCCTGACCTGCCCGCGGGCGCGATCCCGGCGAACGACGCCGCGCGTAACAACGAGCCCGGCGGCAACTTCAACAGTGTCTATCGCGGCACTGAGGTGACGACGGAGCCGTTCGCCAACTCCGTGCGCGATGAATACGTCAAACACTACGTGGACACCCACGAGTTCGACGCCACGATTAGGGCTTTTAGTCCGTGGACCAAGCAGTTCTACACCATGGATTGTTCCGATAACGGCGAGTACGTGACCTGCGCTGGCGGCAATAACGCGGTTGTATACATCCTCTAATGCGTAGGCGATCAACGATGAAACTCAGAACACGCCCAGACCGCACGCATGAACGCCCGCGGCGCCGGCCTGCGGCACTGGCAGCGTTGGTGGGGATCGCGGTGGCGTCGCTTAGCGCCTGCACCATCGGGGACGTCTCTCAGCCGGAACCAAGTGCTCCAGCAAGCAGCCCGCAGCCTTCCCTTCCTGATTCTGGTTCCGGCTCGTCCGCAAGTCCTGCCCCTGATTCCATCCTCGACAAGGAACCATCCGTGATTAAGGCCACCGACCTTCAGGAAGCCGTCGACGCCATCGCCGCCGACAACCCGGGAACCGGAATCGCGGTGGCTGGGTCACAGACCGTCGCGGCTGCCGGCATCACCGACCCGCGGCCCGCATGGTCCACGGCGAAAGTCCCCCTGGCCATCGCCGCCGAACGCGCCGGGGTAGCGGATCCGGACGCTGTGTCTCGGGCAATTACTTTTTCCGATAACGCTGCGGCCGATTCTCTCTGGGAAGCCCTCGGCGGGGGAGCACAGGCGGCACAAGCTACCCAGAAAATCATCGGAACAGCCACCGTTCCCGCCACGCCACCGCGCCCAGGGTTTAGCGCCTTCGGCCAAACGCAGTGGCCGGTGTCGGAGCAAGCGACATTCGTCGCCGCACTGGGATGCCAGGAAGGCGCAGATCCCATCCTCGCGGCCATGGGTGATGATGATCCGGCACAACAGTATGGCCTTCGCACCCTCGACGGGGCAGTGGTGAAGGGCGGCTGGGGGCCTGCCGAGGACGGTTCCTATGAGGCCCGTCAGATGGGGCTTATCACGCTGGGTGGGCACACGGTGGCGGTGGCAATTTTTGCCGCAGCACCATCCGGTGATTACGGCGAAGCCCAGCAGATGCTCACCCGACTAGTCAGGCAACTAGAAACCGCACAGGTGGAGTGGCCGGACGCGGGATGCCAGCAGGGAGCTGTCTAAAAGCCCTAGTGCGGTTCCTAGTGAGGCCAGTAGTCCTCGAATTTTCCGGCCTCCCCGTCGATGTCATAGTCCGTACCCCGGATGTTGAGCACGGAGCCGGTGTCATCCCCGCTGGTGGGATCGAGGATTGTGGCGCTAAAGGAGGTTCCCTCACCGCGCGCCGGACCAAAGGCAGCACCGCTGGACCAGACTCCGCGGTAGAAAAGGGAGTCCTGCTTTTCGCAGACCACAATGTGCGAATCGGGATCCGAGCCATGGGCAGCGAAAATCATGTTCTCGCCGTGCTGGCAGCGTGCCTCCGGGTAGTCGGACCATCCGGCCGCGGTGAGTCCTTCGGGGACATCGGCAGCATCAGGATTTAGAGAAGTCTTTGGTGCCTGCTCATCAGCGGCTTCCTCGTCGTCAGCAGTTTCCTCGTCGTCAGCTGTTCCTTCTTCTGCGGCCGTTTCCTCCGGCGCAGCCCCGCCTACGCGGGTGGGTTCCTGCTCCGTTGCGCTGCCGGCTTCGGGGCTTGCCTGGCTGGTGGAACGGACATCATTCCAAATCACGATTCCGGCAATCAGCAGTGCGATAAGGATTGCAATGGCGCAGATGATCGGAACGAGGTTGCGCTGCTCTGACTGGGGCCGTTGAGTCTGGCCCGACGCCGGCGTAGGGGGCTTATGTGCGTAATGGTTAGTGCCAAATCCTGGGGTGCTCATAGGGTCCTTGGAAAACAGTAGAGAACTACAGGTAGCATATCTGGCTCCGCACAACCAGACGGAACTGCGGGGTAGCACCCTCCATTTGGGGGCGATGGGACATGGCAACCTCAAGCCTTGCTATGCATATGGTGCAATGGGGCGGTGACTAATTCCTACTTCGTGCAATGGCTTACCCAGCAAAAGCGGTATACCACCGTGTACCTGCTGGGCGAGGGCGGCATGGGGCAGGTTTTTCATGCAACCGATCCGGACCTGTCCCGTGAGCTCGCGGTTAAAGTGCTGCTGGATGATGTCCGGGATGAGGCCTCTCGAGCCCGTTTCCACAACGAAATGAAGGCTCTCACCAGGATCGGTAGCCACCCGGGGGTGGTTCAGTTCTATTCCAAGGAATCGACGCCGCGCGGGGATGACGTGATGGTCATGGCGTTCATCGACGGTGGAACCTTAGCGCAGGCGATCCGGGAACGGGCCAACAAGGGGAGGGGATCTACGGTCACCGAGGTGGTGTACTACCTCAAACCGATTGCCGCGGCGCTGGACTATATGCACCACGAGCTGCACCCCGGGTGGGTGCATCGGGACATCAAGCCCGCCAATATCTTGCTGCGCAAAAACCCGGGCAGCCTGCCGCCGGCTGTGCTGAGTGACTTCGGAATCAGTATCGAGGAAGGCCAGTCGCGCCTGACTAAGGTCGGTCACATCGTGGGTACCGAAAAGTATTTGGCCCCAGAGAATAACGGCCATGCTTATGGTGATGATGACATGTCGGCGCGCGCGGACGATTACTCGCTGGCGCTTATCGCCTTCGAGATGCTCACGCTTCACCACCTCAAGGACACGATGCCGCGCAGCGAGTGGGAAGGACAGCGCCGTATCCCGGATCTGTCCAGCGATGCCTTCGCCGCATTCCTTGCAGAAGACACTGCCCGCGTTGCCTCGGAGGTACAGACCGTGCTGAACAAGGCGCTCAACAGCGTGCCCATGCAGCGCTATGCGCGGGCCCAGGACTTCATCGCCGCGCTTGACGACGTCTCCCGTTCCCGCCCCTCCCAGCCCGCTTCCGGCCCTACTTCCTCTGCCCCGCGTAGCGCCCCAGCCCTGCGCGGCGCCCCAGCCCCGCAGCCTTCGTCGCAACCAGAGCAGCCGCGGAATACACGAAGCACTGCGCGGCCGAGACAGTTTGGCCAACAGGGGCAATCACCCCAGCGTTGGCCGGAGCCCTCCGCCTCCTTTGGGTCCATGGATCGGGCAAGGCCAACTGGCTTCGTCGCTCCCTCTAACCCGATCGCGTCTTCGGGAACCGTGTCACCCTCCACACCAGTTACCCCGGCGATGCCAGGGTCTACGGTGCAGCGACGGTCTACTCCTCAACGGGCAACCCGCAAGCCGGCCGCGAAGGATAATTCGAATGCCCTCATCATCACGGTCACCGTCGTGGTCATCATCCTTATTTTCTTAGTGACGTGGGCTATCGTGGCCTAGCGCCAGCTGAGGTGGGGTGTGGCTTAGCACGCCGAAACAAAGTGAATGCCGCTACACTGAAGAGCACTGTTTGAAGGCGCCTCGCCGACATACCCGGCGAAGAGCGCGAGTTGTCCAGCCCTACGGAGGTGTCCATGAGCCAGCAACAACCACGCACGCCGCAGAACGCACCGCGGGGGCCCAGGCTGCGCATCGATGACCTGATCGGCGGCGTGAAGGTTATTTCCCCGGGGGAGGAACTCATCGTCGGCCGCGCCGGTGACTTCCGGGTGGGTGAGGAGGACCTCAGCCTGCACCGCCAGCTCTTCCAGCTGTGGTATGGCGGCCAGGGGTGGATGATCTGCAACGTGGGCAGTCACATCCCACTGCGCATAGAGCTGCGCGGGGTCAAAGGATTTTCGCGCATTGATCTCGGCCCCCGCTCTGTCGCGGCGGTACCCCCAGGGCCATCGAGGGTTACCTTTGAGACGCCAGAATGCCCCTACGAGCTGTATATCGACGTAGAAAACAGCAACTATTCGCGCCGTACCAAGCGCGAGCAGGACGTTGATGAAGAGCGCACACGCACCCGTCACGTGCCCAATGATGAGCAAGAAGAGCTGCTGCGCCAGCTAGCCAGCTACCTCAAGAAGCCGGGCTCCACCGACGCCGATATCCCCTCGGTGCGCGACATTGCTGAGGCGCTGGGGTGGACCGAAAAGAAGACGAACCACAAGATGGATCGCCTCGTCGATAACCTCCGCGCTGACGGCGAAAAGGCCTACAAGCCTTATAAGACCTTCTTGGCGCACTACGCCATTCGACACGGCCGCTAGCGGGCCGACCTCTTGCGGTCCGCGGCGGCCGCGGCGGCGGAAGAAATAGAGTCGTTGCGGTTCTTGAGCAGCTCCAGGGTGGTCGCCTCGGCGTCGTCGGGAGGGGTGGCGCCGAGGACTGCTAGGGCGGCGTCGGCAAGCATGGCGGACTGCTCCGGCACGCGCTGCGAGGCATCAAACGGTGCGTTGCCATCATTGGGGCGCATTTCAATGACGGAGAGCGCGATGTGGAAGGGGAGCTCGATGCGCGGATCGTCCTCGCCCACAATTCCTGCGGCGGCAGTACGGAAGTGATCCTTGAGGCGGTCGCGCTGCTCGTGATATTCACCGAACTCGGGGGAATTAGCCACCGGCAGCTGATAAAGGCGGCCGACGTTCCACGCCGAGGTCAAAAGCAGGCGAGATTCGGCTGCTACCAGTGACCACAGGCGCTGCGCCGGCGCGGCATCGGAGGCCGCAAGCTCATCCGCCAGCTCCAGCGAGGGTTCGATGGTGGAATTCAGCAGAGTGAGGAAGATATCCGTCTTCGAAGGAAAGTGATAGTACAGCGAAGCCTGACGGATGCCGACGGCATCAGCAATTTGGTGCGTGGAAGTTGTAGCAAAACCCTGGGTGGTAAAAAGCTCGGATGAGGCATCCAGGATTTCTTCGCGCGCGGTATTACCCCGGCGGCGTGGGCTATTCTTCCGTGGCCTGCCAACGCTACCTGCCATGAGGCGGACTCCCTTCGATAATGTTCAAGCAATAACTGACGGCAAATCAGTAATCGTACACTCCGCCGCAAACGGCGATTGCTAAAGCTCAGCTTTCACTACTGCCAACCACATTACCGTGCCGAATCATGATGGATTCAAAGGCAGCGGAGACTGTGCGGCACGCCGATCCATAGGCGGTGCGGTCCAGTGGAGGCAGATCCCCGAGCACGACACTGTGCTGGACGACGCCCTCGTACCACCGCCCCAACTCCAGCGCGATGCCCGTGCCCCAAGCGAGACTCAGGCCCTCCGCCTCCGCGGTGGTGAGCAGCTCACGCTCCACGCCGATGGCAAGACGGTCTTGGGTGGGGCGGGGCGCTGGTGCTGCCCAACGCGCGATGGCAGAAATGGGCGCCAGCAAAGAAAAACGAATGGACACATCGGCTAAACGATCGGGAAGCCCATCCACGAGCTTGAGCGGTGCTGGGCGCTGTGACACGGCCTCGGCGTAGAGCTCCTCCTCGCCGCCAGACCCTAGTGGGAGGCCAGCATCGGCACGGGTTGATGCGCAATCCTGTACCGCGCCGCAGGTCAAGCCGGCCTCGGTGATGAGCTTCTCGAGCTGCTCGTCAGTGCCTAACCACGTGATGGGTAGTGAGGGGAGGAGGTCGCCGCGGGCAGCGGCGCCGGTGAGGCGAACCGGGCTGGCGAGACCTGGAGAACGGACGATGTCCGTGACCACGCGAGAAAACCACGCAGCGAGTTCCACACCGTCTCCCCGGTGGGCAGTTGCGTTGCGCACCAAATCCTGCGCTTCTTCTAGCAAGCCGCGTGCATGGGCGGGGGACTGGCAGTGGGTAGCGAGTTCGCTGAGGTCTGTGAGTGATTCGTGCAGTGGCATAAAGGCTTAAGTTCCCTTTCCATCAGGGGCGTTCTAACCCTTCAATGTAGCACTCGGGGGTGCCAGCTCTGGCTAAGACAGGTGCGGTGCACGATCTCCAAGAGGACAGCGGAAAACGAAAGCCGCCGCCTACCATGCCCCTTAAACGGGGAGGTAGGCGGCGGCTTAAAAGCTCTTTTGTCCTGTCCTAGTGAGTCACGAGTACAGCGGCAAAAGTGCGCTGTTGAAACCAGCTAGTGTTTAGCGGGACGTGAACGGCAGGAGAGCCATTTCGCGAGCGTTCTTGACGGCAGTAGCAACCTGGCGCTGCTGCTGCGGGGTCAGACCGGTGACGCGACGGGAGCGGATCTTGCCACGATCGGAGATGAACAGACGCAGGGTCTTGATCTCCTTGTAGTCAACCTTCTCAATGCCCTCGGCCTTGAGCGGGTTCTTCTTCGGGCGACGGGTCTGCTCCATACGGAACTTCTTGTGATTATTACGCTTGACAGCCATTGTATGGGTACCCCTTTACCAGCTGGACTTGCGAACGCCCGGCAGCTCACCACGGTGAGCCATGCCGCGCATACGGACACGGGACAGACCGAACTTGCGGAGGTAACCGCGCGGACGTCCATCGGCGGAGTCGCGGTTACGGACGCGGACGCGAGCGGCGTCGCGCGGCTGACGGTTCAGCTCGAACTGCGCCTCGAGGCGCTCTTCGTCCGGGGTGTTCGGGTTCTTGATGATTGCCTTGAGCTCAGCGCGACGCTCCGCGTAGCGGGCGACGATTTCCTTGCGCTGCTCGTTCTTGGCGATCTTTGACTTCTTAGCCATAAATTATCGCTCCTCGCGGAATTCGACGTGCTTGCGGACGATCGGATCGAACTTCTTCAAGGTGATGCGATCCGGGTTGTTGCGCTTGTTCTTACGGGTCACGTAGGTGTAACCGGTGCCCGCAGTGGACTTCAGTTTGATGATTGGACGGATGTCATTACGTGCCATCTTTAGATCTTCTCCCCACGTGCGCGAATCTTGGCCACGACGGACTCGATGCCGTCACGGTCGATGATCTTCATGCCCTTGGTGGAAACATTCAGGGTGATGGTACGGCCCTCAGAGGGCAGGTAGTACCGACGACGCTGCACGTTGGGGTTCCAACGGCGCGAGGTGCGGCGGTGCGAGTGCGAGACCTGCTTGCCGAATTCCGGCTTGCGGCCCGTTACCTGGCAAATAGCCGACATGGGTCTTCTTTCTCCTAGCCGCCCACATCGAAAGCGACTAACGGAGTGCCTATATCCGCGGTGAGGCGCGGCGCTCTAAAAAGTGAGGTTGAGCAGGAGGCTTAATCCGTTGAACACCAGTTGATGGGGCGTAAAACGATTACTTTGACAACAGCAAGGGGAAATCTTACATGCCGCGGCCTGTAGAACCTAATCACCGCTGTCGTGCAACCCGGCTTTGATACCTATTATCCAAGCGCCATTTCCGTCGAAGGTGCTGGCGGGGTGATTGTTTTCGCTTGCCGTTGCGTTGCTCTGAGGAGTATGAACTGCGGCGATTTCGATTTTGATGCCTGCGGCCTGTAGGATGTTTCAAGTTGTCGGCGCGAGCCGCACGTTTGTAAGTATAGAGACCCAACTCGGGCACGATCCTTTCACGCTCTCACGCGTCACGGAAGGAACCGACCCGTAGTTCAACCCTGAGGGAATCGACATATGAAGAAAGACATCCACCCGGATTACCACCCGGTGGTCTTCAAGGACGCCGGTACCGGCCACTCCTTCCTGACCAAGTCCACCGCTACCTCCGAGCGCACCGTTGAGTGGGAAGACGGCAACGAGTACCCGCTCATCGTCGTCGACGTGACCGCTGAGTCCCACCCGTTCTGGACCGGTGCGCAGCGCGTTATGGATACCGCTGGCCGCGTTGAGAAGTTCAACCAGCGCTTCGGTGCAATGGCTCGCCGCAAGAAGAAGAACGCGTAAGGAGGATAGGAAAAGATGGCAACTCCTAAGTTTAAGAAGTCCCGCGCGAACACCCACTCTCGCCGTTCCCAGTGGAAGGCTGACAATGTCGCCCTCCAGGAAGTCACCATCGACGGTCAGACCGTGCGCATCCCGCGCCGCCTGGTCAAGGCTGCAAAGCTCGGCCTGGTTGACGTCGAGCAGTTCTAAGGCCTCTCAGGTCTTCAGTCTGTGACTGTAGCCCCGAAGATTCACCGCTTTGAGTGAATCTTCGGGGCTTTTGTCGTGCGCATGTAGTGCGCGCTCGCAGCGCTCCATGATTGCTAAGGCGTGGGCCGCCGAGGCGGCCTTGAATTTTTTGGGGAAACCAGCGGCCTAAGGGGGTATAAGGGGGCGAAAGAATGCGGCCTACTTCGTGAAAACGTCCTAGATAGGACATAATTGAGATTATGAAGATTCTTGTCGTGGATGACGAGCAGGCCGTACGTGAATCGCTTCGGCGCTCCCTGAAGTTTAATGGCTACGAGGTTGTGCTGGCCGCCGACGGCGTTCAGGCTGTCGAGATGGTTCACAGTGATAACCCCGAGCTACTGATCCTCGATGTGATGATGCCGAACATGGACGGCCTTGAAGTCTGCCGCACCCTGCGCAGCGAAGGCTGGGACCGCCCCATTCTCGTGCTGACGGCTCGTGATGGCGTGTCCGATCGCGTTGCAGGTCTCGATGCTGGCGCCGACGATTACCTGCCCAAGCCATTTGCGCTGGAGGAGCTTTTGGCTCGCGTGCGTTCTTTGGTTCGGCGTGCCGCTGCGGACTCCATCGGGGCGAAGCAGCCGGTTGAGACGCAGCTAAGCTTCGAGGACCTCAAGCTTGATGCAGATACGCGTGAAGTTACTCGCGGCGACCGTCCAATTTCCCTGACCCGTACCGAGTTTGCTCTCCTGCGTTTATTGATGGAGAACCCCCGCAAGGTGCTCTCCCGCAACACCATCTTGGAAGAAGTGTGGGGCTATGATTTCCCCACCTCCGGAAATGCGCTTGAAGTCTACATTGGCTATCTCCGCAAAAAGACCGAGGAGAATGGTGAGCCGCGTCTTATCCACACCGTGCGCGGTGTTGGCTATGTCATGAGGGAGGCTATCGCGTGATTTTGCGGAGGCCCGCGCCTGATGCGGTGCCTTCTGAAGACCTGGATACCACTGCGTGGTTAGGCCGCTCAGGCCGACGCGGCTGGGCTTCACGGGCGCCGCTTCGGTGGCGCCTTTCTTTGGTTACCGGTGTTGTTGTTGCCTTCTCCGTGGCAGTAATGACGTTTGTGACCTATTGGCTTGTCGCGGCTTCGATGACGGCGAGCGCCGATAAGCAGATTATGCAGCAAGCCGACGTACTCATACAGCAGGCGCAGGATCCGGCCTTTGTGGAGAACATCGACCAGGAAATTTCCTCATTCAAGCTCTATAACCCCTCGACTCGGATCTCAATCTCCCCACCGTCGGCCGCGTTTGCATTTGGTGACGCACTGCCCGTGGGCGGCGATTTTAAGCCCGACGGGGACACTATGGAAAGCTCCATCCGCACTTTGGGTGGGGAGCGCGTGCTGGCTAAGCATGAGGACGGCGGGACCACGGTAGTCCTAGCTAAGGACCTAGGGCCGACCGAGGAAATCGTTTCCGCGGTGGGCTCGGCTCTGCTCATTATCGTGGCGTTCGGCGTGCTGCTTTCCGTCTTCGCGGGAATGGTGGTGTCCAAGACCGGTATGGAACCCATCGCGCGCCTCAAGCGCGCGGCAGATTATGTGACGCAGACTAATGACTTGCGGCCGATTGCGGTGGAGAGCAATGACGAGATGTCGCAGCTGACGGTGTCCTTCAACCGAATGCTGTCTGCCCTGCAGCATGCGCGCGTGCAGCAATCGCAGTTCGTGGCAGATGCCGGCCACGAGTTGAAGACGCCGCTAACTTCCATGCGTACCAATATCGAGCTGCTCATGATGCTGAATAAATCCGGCGGCGGATTCGGCATCAGCGAGGAAGATCGTCGTGATTTGGAAGACGACGTGATGGCGCAGATGTCGGAGTTGTCGACCCTGATCGGTGATCTCGTGGACTTGGCACGCGAAGATGCCACTGAGAAGGAACCGGAACCGGTCGAGCTGCACGAGGTCCTGGAGAATTCCCTTAATCGTGCCAAGCGCCGGCGCCCTGACGTGGACTTCCGCGTGAGGTTTATTCCGTGGATGTTGGATGGTGACCCATTTGCCTTGGGGCGTGCCACGCTCAATCTCATGGATAACGCCGCGAAGTGGTCGCCGCCGACGGGTACCGTGCGCGTGTCCATGCGGCAAGTGGCAGAGGACAAGGTGTGCCTGCGTGTGGATGACTCGGGTCCCGGTATCGCGCCCGAGGAGCGCGACAAGGTGTTCGAGCGTTTCTACCGTTCGGCCGAAGCTCGTGCAATGCCTGGTTCCGGATTGGGCTTGGCCATCGTGAAATCCGTCGTTGAGCGGCACAATGGAGAGATCACCATTAAGGATTCCGCGGACGGTGGAACACGCATGGAGGTTATCCTGCCGGGGCATCCCACCGAGGGGGATGCCATGGTGGATGGACTGGAAGAAATTCCGAACGAGTTTCAGCCAGAATCCTTCGATGCGCAAGAAGCAGAGGAGACATCTCAGGAGCCAGCCGAGGAGCACTCGGAGAACCCACACGACCGGGGGCATATCTTTGCAGAGCGGTGGTTTAACCAAAGCTAGTCTGCAAAGTATCGCCCCAGTTCAGTGCGCACAGGAAATGTACAGCTTTTCCTAGCACACTGGCAGAGCAGAGACAGATACACCCCAGCGCAATGGTGCACACTACCTGACATGAATATGAGGAATTCGAACATGGATAATCCCATGGATACCCCGCAGAACTCTGATGGACGGGGACAAGCACAGCAGCAGGGCGGGGCGCCTTCTGCGGGTAGCTCATCAAACGGCTGGAATCAGCCGCGCTCGGACTCGTGGGCACAGGGAAGGCAGCAAGCACCCTACGGTGCACAGGGCGGGCAGGGAAGCCCATCGTCGTTTGGTACTCAGCCCTCTCAGGCTTCAAACGCGGGGCAAGCACCGTATGGCGGCTCAACTTATGGCTTCGGTCAGCAAAGCCAGGTGCGACAGAGCACAGCGCAACCATATGCAGGACAGCGCTACGGTGCTGCGTCCGAGGGGAATCAGAACGAACACTTCGCTGGTCAGCCAGGCGCAGGCGCGCACGTCGTGGAGCCGGGAAGCGAACCGAAGAACAAGCGCAAAGTAGGAATGGGCACCGCGTTGGCGATGATGCTCGTTGCATTCATTGCAGCTGGCGGCGTCACCGGTGCCGTGGTTGGCAAAGCCGGTGACGATAAATCCTCCACCTCGACGGTCAACGAGGTTCTCGAGCGCCAGCCGGTGGCCAATAGCACCGGTAACGAGCCGGCCGCTGGCTCTGTGGAGGACGTAGCATCGAAGGTTTTGCCGTCGGTGGTGTCGATCTACTCCATGACCCGCTCTGGCGGCGCCGAGGGCTCCGGCTCAATTATCTCCCCGGATGGTTATGTGCTGACCAACCACCACGTGGTTGCTGGCGCGGATCAAGGCGGGAGACTCGAAGTGACGATGAATGATGGTTCGCGCCATAGCGCTACGTTTGTCGCGTCCGATGCGACGACAGACGTCGGGGTCATCAAAATCGACGACGTCAGCGATCTTCCTTTCCTCCAGTTTGGTGATTCGGACGCGGCCGCAGTGGGGCAGGAGGTAGTTGCCGTTGGCTCCCCGCTGGGGCTCAACGCCACGGTGACGTCCGGAATTGTGTCGGCCAAGAACCGCCCAGTGCGTGCGTCACAGGAAGGTGGGGAGTCCTCGCTTATCGACGCCATCCAGACCGACGCAGCCGTCAACCCCGGTAACTCCGGCGGTCCCTTGGTGGATATGGAGGGCAACATCATTGGCATGAACTCGATGATCGCCTCGCTATCTGGCGGTTCGAATGCCGAAGGCGGCTCCATCGGCCTGGGCTTCGCCATCCCCTCAAATTTTGCTAAGCGGATGGCCGATGAGCTCATCAATAACGGCAAGGTCAAGCATCCCACGTTGGGCGTTAAGGTCCGTGCGCAGAGCGATACCCTTGGCGCGGAAATCGTTGATGTGGAATCTGGCAGCCCAGCTGATAAGGCAGGACTGAAGTCCGGTGATGTGGTCACTCGCGTCAACGACCGGCTCATTGAAAGCTCCGATGCCCTGATTGCGGCAACCCGCTCGCAGGAATTTGGGGCAACCGTGACACTGGAAGTTAAGGGCCGCGACAACGAAGACGTGAGAAAGGTAGAGGTAACGCTGGCGAGCGAGTAAGTTTACAAATACTCGGGCGGTGCGCAAGCACCGCGTGAATACCGCACCCTGACACCTTTTAAGCAACTACTTCCGGAAGATTCCGTCCCACCTTTAAGGAGAACCTCCGTGGCAGACAACACCGACGCAACTGAGCTGTTGGGGCGCGATGCCTCACACGAACTTGATGATGTTACCGAGCCCGATGACGCCTTCCTCATTGCGAGCGAGCAAGAACAAAGCGTTCAGGCGCCGCGTCGCGCGCTCGTCGTGATCGTTACCGACCACCCAGATGAGTCAACGGATGACACATCGCGTTTGGCGGGTGAATTGCTGGCCGAAGCCGATTTCACCTTCGACGGCGCAGTGATTGTTCGCTCCAAGAAATCCAAAATCCGACAGGCGATTGAAACCGGTGTGGTCGGGGGAGTTGACCTCGTATTGACTATCGGTGGCACGGGCGTTGGCCCCCGCGATAAAACTCCTGAGGCAACCCGCGCGGTGCTGGATCAAATGGTTCCGGGCGTGGCGCAGGCGCTGCGCTCTTCCGGCCAGGCATGCGGCGCGGTGGATGCCTGCACCTCCCGCGGTATTTCAGGAGTGTCCGGTTCGACGGTCATCGTCAACGTGGCTTCGTCCCGCGCGGCGGTGCGCGATGGCATGGCAACCTTGACGCCTTTGGTGCATCATCTAGTTGATCAGCTGCAGAAATCCAGCGTCTAATGGCTGATTCCGCACCACGTGCCCGCCGTCGTCGTGCTCAGCGCCCGTCGACCGCCCAGAATTATGACCGCAGCTTCGACGTGCCCGGCGGGCCAGTATCGCAGGCGGCTGGTACCTCTGCTGGGGCTGGCGCCGATGAGCTGCGCATCGTAAGCCTTGATGGCAACAGCGAAGACGAAGTCACCGGTGAGGCTTTCTACCGCGAGAATATGCCGCCGCACTTTGGTACTACGCAGTAGCGCGTCGAGGGCCTAGAGCGCATAAGGAAATCCCGCAGAGCTTCAGCATTGTGCTGGCTCTGCGGGATTGCAGGTTTTGCTTGTGAATTAGAAGCTGGAACCTGGCTTCTCAGTGGTGGTGCCACCGTTCTCAGCAGCGAGCAGGTCGCGGATCTCAGCGAGCAGCTGCTCGGCGGTCGGAGCCGGCTCCTCCGGGTCAACACCCTGGCGGCGCTTAGCGTGCTCGGTGACGGCATTGAGCGGAGCGACAATGACGAAGTAGATGACGGCAGCGACGATCAGGAAGTTGATGAGTGCCGTGATGACCGCACCAAAGTCAAGGAAGGTCTCGGGATTGTCGGTAATCGCGAAGCCCAGGCCACCGAAGTCCGGGGAACCGAAGGAGTTGATCAGCGGCTGGATGAGGTGGTCCGTGATGGAGGTAACGATTGCGGTGAATGCAGCACCGATGATGACGGCCACGGCCAGCTCGATGACGTTGCCGCGCAAGATGAAATCTTTAAAGCCCTTAAGCATGGGAATATGTCCTTTTCTGCGGAGTAAATGCTTCTTCGGTAGTGCGCGGCTGCGGCGCAGCGCGCGGTGAGAGAACCAACGCTGTTCAATGAGGCGGTACCTAGCACGTGATGAGCCGGAAGGGGCCGAAAGGAGCGAGATTCTTGAAGCGGTAGGAGTGCCTACTTAGGAAGAAGCATCGGGGGAAATTGCTGGAATAGAAAAGACCACTGTTGAGCGCTCACAGCATGCGTTGCCACGACGTTGTGAGACAGGAAAGACACACAAACATTAGCGCCTGAGTGGATGCGCCCATACTAGGCAGAGATTGTTGGTGGTGGCAACATCCCGCGGCACCATTGATGCGCAAACGCGGCGATCTTCACAGTGTCATCTTAATTGTGGGCACGGTCGCCCACGATGACGACCGTGAGCGGTTGCGCAAGGGAAGCGGCAGCGACGTCCTCGGCCGCCTCGGCGGGGAGGGCAACGAGCAACGATTGTGTGCGTGCATCATCTCCGCCTGTTCCTACCGACACGACGCGAGCGCCACGGGCAATAGTCTTTCCGCGTGCGGGGGCGGTACCGTCGGGCCCATCCTCGACCGTGCCGACGATGTTGACCGTATCTCCATGGTGGAGATTACGAGAAATCTCCGGCTCAGCCAGCGTAAGCGGGATGAGGTGGCCGTTGTCCATACCGAAATCTGCGACGAGATCTGAGCTGAGTAGGCGAGTTGTGGTCAAGATTTCGCCAGCGCTCGCGGCCGCTACCAGCACGCGTCCCACGGCATCCTCTGGGTTATTTCCCAACGCCGTGGCGGGAAGAGCGGAGGAGGGGACGCGGGCCACGGAGACATCGCCAAGCGCTAGCGTCTCCCCGGCCGCCACGTCCCGGGCCATGACCACGACGCGGGGCTGCTCACGCGTGGAAGCGAGCGCACTGGCCGCGGCGGTCACGAGCAGGACAGCTGCGATAACGCGGCGCAGGAACACGCTGCGGCGATGTCCCGGGGTGCGCAGAACATGTAGAAAATCCATACCTTCTTAGACTGCGCGTGGCGCCGCGTGGTTCCCGGGCGGGGCCCGAAAGCGATTAAAGCCAGCGCAACCCGCGCTCGGTCAGGACGCCATCGACTGGACGGTCGTGCTCATCGAAGGGGACATCGCGGATCTCGCTGGAATGCACCAAGGCGACGACAGGCGGGCGCCCAGTGGGGAGAGGCGTGAGCGCGCGGTCGTAATACCCTGCCCCCTTGCCCAAGCGCATGCCTGATTCGCTGACTGCCATCGCGGGCGCGAGGATGAGATCGAGCTGGGCCAGGATTTCGCTGCTGTGGCGCTGGCCGACGGGCTCCGCAATCCCCAGCGCCCCCGGGCGCATGGCCTGTGGGCCGGTATATAGCGTCCACAAAAGCTCCCCGTCTGCACCGGAAATAGGCAGGTAAACCTCTTTGCAGAGCTGTGCCACGGTATCTACGAAGCTGGGGCCGCCCGGCTCTGTGCCCAGTGGGTGGTAGGCGGCAATGCGCATCGCGGGAGTCAGGAGCTCTCTCACACCAGCACACCACGCGGCGTTGTCGTCAGTTCGCTGTTCAGAGGTGCGTTCGCGGCGGGCGCTAAGGAGTGAGGCTCTTAAGGCGTCCTTGGGGGAGGTCGTCATGGTTGTTAATCATAATGTGACGGCGTAGCGCAGCGCAGGAGAGCGGTGGGTGCATTGTAAAGTGGAACTTATGGCTATTGCACACGAGGATTCCCACACCGGGATCGCTACGGTCGTTGTCCCCGCTGCTGGCATGGGCACTCGCTTCCTGCCTGCCACCAAGACCGTGCCCAAGGAGCTGCTCCCCGTCGTTGATACGCCGGGCATCGAGCTTATTGCGGAAGAGGCCGCTTCGGTTGGTGCTCAGCGCCTCGCGGTGATCACTGCACCAAACAAGCAAGAAGTGATGCGGCACTTCGAGGAGTTTCCGGATCTGGTTGAGACACTCGACGCCCGCGGCAAAGACGAGCAGGTTGCTAAGGTCAAGCGCGCCGCCCAGCTGATTCACCCGATTTCGGTGGAGCAGGAAAAGCCGCTGGGCTTGGGCCACGCGGTGGGCTTGGCGGAATCCGTGCTCGAGGATGACGAGGAATTCTTCGCCGTCATGCTACCGGATGACATTGTTCTGCCCGCCACCGTCATGGGGGAGATGGCCCGTGTTCGCGCAGCTCTAGGCGGCAGCGTGCTGTGCGCCTTTGAGGTCGCGCGCGAGGAGACCTTTAACTACGGTGTGTTCGACGTCGAAGACACCGACGCGCCGGGAGTGAAGAAGGTTGTGGGCATGGTGGAGAAGCCGGATCCGGCTGATGCGCCGTCTAACCTTGTGGCCACCGGGCGCTACCTGCTCGACAGGAAGATCTTTGATGCGCTTCGCCGTATCAAGCCGGGCAAGGGTGGAGAGCTGCAGTTGACCGATGCCATCGAGCTCCTCATCAAGGAGGGACACCCGGTTCACGTCGTAGTTCACCAAGGCAAGCGTCACGACCTTGGCAACCCGGGCGGTTATATCCCAGCCAACGTGGACTTTGGTCTGCGCGATGAGAAATACGGTCCTGCGCTCTACAAGGCGATTAAGAAGATTGTGGAGGATTACGAAGAAGAAAACGGGCTGAAGGGCTAAGTCTTGACGCACCAAGCGCGCTAAGCTCTACTCCAGTAACTTCCATCCCTTTAGGCCCCACATACCCCAGAGCAAAGGTAGGCGGTACATGCGTTCGGTCGATGACCAGATGGCGTTCATTCTTGATGCAGCGATGACTCCGGAGCCGGTACGCATCGCCATCGCGAATGCGCTGGGTCTCAAGTGCGCGGAGGAGGTGCAGGCTAATCAGCCGCTGCCGGGCTTCCCGCAGGCGGCGATTGATGGCTACGCCGTGCGTGCCGTGGACGTCGGGGGAGAAAAAGCCCTCAAGGCGCGCACTCGCCACGACGCTGAGGATGCGGATGCTCCTGCCTCGGAGACTGAGATTGAGCGCTCGCTTCCGGTGGTGGGGGAGGTGCCTGCAGGCTCGCGCCAGCCTTTGCGTTTGCAGCCTAAGCAGGCGGTGCGGGTGTATACGGGCGCGCCTTTGCCCACGCTTGCCGACGCCGTCCTTCCCCTCGAGTGGACCGACCGCGGACGCAAGCGCGTGACCTCGCACCGGCCAGTGCGTTCGGGAGACTTCGTGCGCCGTGTGGGCGATGACATCCAACCCGGCGATGTGGCAGTGTCCTCTGGAACTGTCTTGGGGCCGGCGCAGATTGGCCTGCTCGCGGCGGTGGGGCGCTCGAAGGTGCTGGCGTACCCACGCCCGCGCGTGACCATCGTCTCTTACGGCAAGGAGCTTGTCGACGTCGACCGTGAGCCCGGCCTGGGCCAAGTCTTCGACGTGAACTCTTACTCACTCGCAGCGGCCGCGAAGGAGGCCGGCGCGGACGTGCATCGCGTCGGCATTGCTGCCGGTGAGCCGCGCCGCGTGCGGGAGGCCTTGGAGACTTACCTGGCGCGCAGCGAGGTGCTGGTGATTTCCGGTGCCGTGGGCGGTGCGGGGGCGGATGAAATCCGCGAAGTCCTCGATGAGCTGGGGGATGTCGATACTACTCGTGTGGCAATGCACCCCGGTTCGGTCCAAGGTTTTGGTCTGTTGGGGGAGGAGCGCATCCCCACCTTCCTGTTGCCTTCGAACCCCGTGTCTGCGCTCGTCATCTTCGAGGTTTTTGTGCGCCCGCTGATTCGGTTGTCCCTAGGCAAGCGCAGCGGTCAGCGTCGCGTCGTACGCGCACGCGTGCTCAACCACATGGAGTCCCGCCCGGGCCGTCGCGGATACATCCGTGCCCGGCTGATGCGTGACGCCGAGACCTCCGATTACCTCGTGGAAGGGCTAGGTGGCGCGGCGGGCGCGCCGGCGCACCTGCTCGCCGGGTTGTCAGAGGCGAACGCTATGATTCGCATCCCGGAGGAGGTCACCGAGATCCGCCCGGGAGATGTGGTCGACGTCCTCTTCCTGACCCAACGAAGCTAGCCGGCAGCTACGCACGCCATGCTTGATCCTTTTGGTACTGCCGCAGGGCGGTTTTCCACTCCCGCCAGCGGTGAGGCTCACCCCGAGCATCCGGGGTGGCCTGAGGCGACCCCTGCTGTGCGGCTGCGAGGTTCCAGCGTCTTCCCGCACGGAGCGACGGTGCGCCTGCGCCCGCTGTTGCGTCGGGATGGTGAGGCGTGGCGGCAGCAGCGCATGGCGGATCGGGATTTTCTTAAGCCCGTGGAACCTACGCTGCCGACGTCATGGGATGCGGCGCATTCGCAGTCTGCGTGGTGGAATCACCTGATGTTTTTGCGCGATTCTGCCCGCGTTGGAACGGTGGTGCCGCTCGTCATTGACGTCGATGGGCAATTTCGAGGCCAATTAACCCTGGGAAATATTCAACACGGAGGGGTCAGTGAATGCTGGATAGGCTATTGGGTCCATTCCGGGGTACACGGCGCAGGCGTGGCCACCGTTGCGTGCGCCCTCGGCGTGGACCACGCTTTTTACCGCGTGGGGCTGCACAGAGTCACCGCCACCTACCTGCCGGAGAACCCTGCTTCGGGCAAGGTGCTACACAACAATGGCTTTCGGGATGAGGGATTTCTGCGCCGCAACTTACACATTGACGGCGCATGGCGGGACCACCACTTCTTGGCGCTCAATCGTGAGGATTTTGCCTCGAGCGCGGTGGCGCGCCTGCATGCGGCGGGGCGGATCCTCGGCCTCTAGATCGCGCTTGGATTAGTTCAACTACCTCTGTTTTCACTTAAGTAACAACCTTGTAATTTATGGGCTCGTTGATGCCCATGGAGCCGGTGTGGGCGGCTAGAGTAGGGGCCTAGTTATATTCCCTTTTCGTCGACCCCTGAAAGTGGGACACAGCCGCATGATGACTGCCGTGCCGATCATTCTCGTAATCGTGTTGTGGCTCTTCATCCTCGCCCCGTTGCTTTTGCGTTCGCAGCGTCCGATGAGCCACACGGGTGAGGCCTTTGAAGAGACTCGCGTGCTCTTCGAAGGTGATTCCGGCTCTGTGCCGGGCCGTCGCAAGCCGCGCCTGGGCAAGGAAGATATCCGCCCGCGCGCCCAGGCAGGAACGGGGGCTGCAGCGGACGAAGCGGAGTACGAGCTGGTGGAGGTCGAAGGCGTAAGCGAGGATTCGCAGTCCTCCCGCGCTGAAACCGCTACCTCTGATGAAGCTACTTCGGACGTCGCGGAGACGATTGACGGCGAGGTTGTTGAGGAAGACGCCGTTGAAGAGGACTTCGAGCTCGAAGCGGAGCCCGCCCACGTCGCCGAGGCCGAGCAGGAAGCAGGACAGGACACCAAGGACGTTGAAGCAGATGCTGCTGAAGTGTTTACAGCCCCAGCCAATGCTGAGGTGGCGGAGGATGCTTATGACTTCGATGATGCCTACACTTCTCCGGTCGATTTGATGTACCCGGGTGCTATTGACGCTGTGGAGGAGGCGCTGACGACGCCCAACGCCGAGGATTCAGATGGGGCTGATGATGCTCCCGACGCGGAAAAATCCACGGCGGCGGAAAGCGAGAACGCTGATGCCGCGGAGCTGAACGCCGAGGACTCTGAGGCCGGCGGCAGCGATACCGAGCTGTCTGAGGACGAGCTCGCCTTCGCACAGCGCCGCCTTGGCCGCGGCGGCTGGGATCCGGTGAAGGAGAAGGAAGCTTCTGCCACGCGTTACCAGCGCCGTCAGCGTACGCTCATCGGGTTGGCGGTAGCAGTGGTAGCTACGGTATGCCTCGGCATCGTCGTGGGCGGATGGACGTGGTGGCTGGCGGCTATCGCTGGTGTTATGACCACGGTTTACCTGGTGGCGCTGCGCGCCCAGGTGCGTCGTGAACGGGAGCTGCTGCGGCGCCGCATTTACCACCTACGCCGCGCCCGCCTCGGAGTGCGTAACGCGGAGAACCCCGCCGAGTCGCTTCCGCCGAAGCTGCGCCGCCCGGGCGCGCTCATCCTGGAAATCGATGATGAAAGCCCGGACTTTGACTACCTTCCGGTGTACTCGGAGGATGATTCCGACGGTGGGTTTGACGGTCCTCATCCCACCCCGCGCCAGCGGCGTGATGATTTGGCGGAGCGTCGAGTTGGCTAAGAGCTAGGCCGGCCACACACCGGATGTGCCGCGACGGTGCGAGCCCACGAGGTGGGCATCGACCATGCCGATGGCCTCCATGAGTGAGAAGCACGTTACTGGGCCGACAAACTTGAACCCGGCCTTCTTTAAAGCCTTGGACATGTCCAAGGCTTCTTGCGTGTATTTAGGGATGTCTTCTTCGCGCTCCGGCGTGATGGTCTCTTCCGGCAAGAAGCTCCAGATGAACTCATCGAGTCCGCCCTGCTCTCTTAAGGCCACCGTGGCCTTCGCGTTGGCGAGTACCGCATTGATCTTGAGGCGGTTCCGGATGATTCCAGGATTATTCATCAGGCGCTCCACTTCCTCCTCGCCGAAGCTTGCCAGAAGGTCAGCATCAAACCCCACGAAAGCGGCGCGGAAGGCTTCGCGTTTGCGCAGAACGATCTCCCAGCTCAACCCAGCCTGGAAGCCCTCCAAACAGAGGCGCTCTAGCAGTGCGGATTCCTCATGGATGGGCATACCCCATTCGGTGTCGTAGTACTCCTTGAGGAGTGGGGAGGTCATTGCCCAAGCAGGGCGGCCGAGCCCCGCGGAGTCAAAAACAAGTCTCGTATCGTTTGCCATCTTTGTACTAGTCATGCCTTTTTAGACTGCAGAAGTTATTCATCGGTTCCCCAGGGCTACCCGTGCTTGCCAAGGGCTCTCTGCGGATTAGTGCCGCAGCATGCGGCCTCGTGGTCCAGAAGCATCTGCTTCGCGGCTGCGCCGCCGCGATAGGAACCAACACCGCCGCCAGCTGGTACGACGCGGTGACACGGCACCACAATAGGAAGCGGGTTGGTGGCACAGGCGCTCCCCGCGGCACGTGCGGCCTGCGCGCTACCGGCGGCGGTGGCAAGAGTCGAATAGGTCCAACGTTCCCCGAATGGGATGTCGCGCAGGACACGCTGCGCCCGATCCCGGAAGGTGCGCGGGGACTCAGGCACGGCGAGAAGCAGCTCAAAATCCCTCCGCGTGCCGGCAAAGTACTCGGCAATTTGTTGAGAGGCGTCGACAAGCACCGCGCCCGCAGGGCCAGGTTCGGTGACATCCGTGAGGCGTTGCATGCTTCTAAGATCCGGAGATTCGCCGTCGAAATACACATGAGATAAACCTCGCGCAGATCCCACGAGGGTGAGGCAACCTAGAGGCGTGTTCGTAGTGGTCCACGTAAGCATGCTGGGTGGGGAGTCCTTTCGGAGGGAGGTGGCTATCCAGGGTAGTCTATGAACCATGAATAGACCCGCCGTACGCGATGCCGCGCTCCTCATCTTCCGCGCGGTGCTGGGAGTAATCTTCGTGGCGCACGGCGTGGACAAGATGTTCTTTAGCGGGATGGACGAAATTACCGGGCAGTTCTCCGCCATGGGGGTCCCACAGCCGCAGACCTCGGCATACTTGGCTGCCTTCGCGGAAATGCTGGGCGGGGCGGCCCTGGTGGTAGGCCTTCTCACGACCTTTGTTGCGGGGGCTTTAGCGCTGCTCATGGCGTGCGCATTGTATTTCGTGCACATCGGTAACGGTCTCTTCGCGGCCGATGGCGGCATCGAGTACCCGCTGGTTCTCATCGTGTCATTGCTCATGATCGTGGTCTTCGGTTCCGGCCGGGCGAGCGTGGATGGAGTGCTGAGCCGTGCTGACGCATGAGCAAGTGCAGGCAGCGATTTCCGCGCAGTTAGACGGGGAAGCCCCGCAGCTGTCGCCTGACGTCATCGAGGCACACGTTTCCAGCTGCCCAGACTGTGCGGCCTTCCGGGACAAGGCAGCGGCTCTATCCCGGTCGTTGAGCCTTGTGGAACCGGATGGAGCACCGCCGCAGGATCTATCCGAGGTAATCCTCGCTGGCGTGGAGCCAGAATGGCAGCGAGCTTCGAGCACCCGGCAGGCTTCGCTGTCGTTGGCGCGAGTAGCCCTCGGTGTGCTGTCCGTGGCATTTCTTGTGTGGGCGATTGTGGTCGTCGTCAGTGCTTCGGGTTTGACCACCCTGGAGAGCGAAGGGACCCTTGCAGAAGGCGCTGACCCGGAGCGCGCGCGCCTGTTGATCGAGGCCGCAGCACTGCGCTTCGGCCTTGCCAGCGGTTTGGGTTTTGCTGCATGGCGCCCTGCCTCAGCGCCCGGATTGCTGCCGGTGGCGTGCACAATGTTCGCGTTCCTGTGCGGCTTTACCATGCGCGATTTTGCCCTGGGCAGCGTCGCCGCGGGGCAGCTTTATATCCTCATCGGCACCGGGCTCGCCACCGCCTGCCTGGGCTGGGCTTGGGCGGCGGACCGGGGGTTCCTGCTGCGGGACGTTTATCGGACGCTATCTGCTAGCCCGCGTTAGGTCCACGACGGCAGCCACATGATGGAGTTGTACCAAGAATCCGGGATCATGTAGCCGTAGAGAATCGGGGAGAAGTAGGCAAACATCGCGACAACGAGTGCGGCGTAGCACACCGTGATGAAGGTGCCCAGCGGCATCGCGGAACCGAAGAGCCTTGTGAGCCAGTGCCATTCCAGTTTGCGGCCGCGCCCGATCATTTGGCCCAAGGCCAACGCGATGAGCACGATGATGAACGGGATAAACGCCGTGGCATAAAAGAAGTACATCTGGCGGTCGAAGACCGCTAGCCAGGGTAGGAAACCCGCCGCGGCGCCCACGAGCGGAATGAGGAAGGCGCGGTTGCGGCGCACGAGCAAGGACCACAGTCCCCACAGCACCGCTGGAATGACCAGCCACCAAATGGCCGGGGTGCCAAACAGGTACAGCATCTTGCGGCAGGATCCGCCGTCGCCACAGGAAATGTCAGTGGAGGAGTAGTAGAGGATGGGGCGCGCGGCCACCAGCCAGGCCCACGGCTTGGAATCCCAGGGGTGGCTGTGGCCGCCTGAAGTGGTCAAGGAGGCGTGGAATTCCAGCACGGAGGAGTGGTAGTAGAACCAGCCGGCGAGGGGCTCGGGGAGGTTGAGCAGCCAGGACCCTTCTTCGATAGTGCCGTCCACCTTGGCGTGGCGGTAGACGGCGGTTTCATCGGCGAACCAAGCGCGCCATGACCACGCGTAGAGCGCTACAGGAACCGCGACGATGGAGGCGAGGGCCGCGGGCGTATCGCGTACCAGCGTGCCCACGATGTAGCGGCGCACGCCATAAAGACGGCGCAGCGCGAGGTCCGAGAAGACGCTCATGAGGCCGAAGAACATGATGTAATACAGGCCCGACCACTTCACAGAAAGTGTTAGCCCCAGGAAGACACCGGCTGCAAAGCGCCACCACCGGAAACCAAAACGAGGACCGAAGTCGGAATCACCCATAGTGCCCGAAAAGAAAGCGGCGTGGAGGCGCTCGCGCATCTGCTGGTGGTCGCGCGCCAAGGCCCATGCGGCGGCAACGACGAAGAAGACTTGGAAGATGTCCAGCATGCCAAACTTGGAGGCAACGAGAAGCACACCATCGCACACTGCGAGGAGACCGGCCAGGAATCCAACCTGCCATGAACCGGACAATCGGCGAGCCAGCGCCATTGTCAGCAGGACCGTGCCCACGCCAAAAAGCGCGGCCATGCAGCGCCATCCCAATGGGGTATAGCCGAAGAGAGCCTCCGAAATCGCAACAATCTGTTTGGCCAGCGGCGGGTGGACGACAAGGCCATAGCCCGGATTGGACTCAATACCGCCGATAAAAAGGTTATGCCAGCTGGTAACCATGTCCCAGGCCTGCGGCACGTAGTGCTTCTCATCGAAGACGGGCGTGCCTTCGGAGACCGGGGAGGTCAGGCCAATGAAGCGCGTGAGGAAAGCCAGCGCCGCGATGATCACGGTGCTGATCGTGTCAGCCGTTGTCCAGACATAGGGCCGGGGAGCAGGAGGCGCTGGCCGGGTATGGGCGCCGCGTGCGATAGACGGACGCGGGCGCTTGATGCGGCCAGATCGATCGGTAGGGGTTGCGATACTCACTCGGATGAGTCTAGCGTGCGTGTGCCATGCTGGGGAGTATGAGTCTTCAGCTTGAACCCTTGCCGCGTGGGGTCATCCTTGCCGCCACGCCGCTGGGAAATCCCGGTGACGCTTCAGCCCGCTTGATGCAAGCTTTGGGTCACGCAGATGTCATTGCCGCGGAAGATACCCGTCGCGTTCGCAATCTGGCCCAGGCATTAGGGGTGGAGATCCGCGGCAGGGTGGTGTCCAATTTCGACCACAACGAAGAGGAGCGTTCGCGCGCTCTCGTCGCCGCCGCCCGGACCGGGACAGTGCTCGTGGTGTCCGACGCCGGTATGCCCCTAGTGTCTGATCCTGGGCACTCCATCGTCACCGCAGCAGTGGAAGCAGACGTGCCCGTGACCTGCTTCCCAGGACCCTCGGCGGTGCCGACGGCTCTTGCGCTGTCTGGTTTGGGAGTGGGGCATTTTCTCTTCGATGCCTTCCCGCCGCGCAAGCCCGGGCCGCGCAAGGCGTGGCTGGAGTCCTTGGTGGGGGAGCAGCGCGCGATTGCGTTCTTCGAGTCCCCGCACCGTTTGGCGCAGACGCTTGGCGACGCCTCCGCGATCCTCGGCGCCGACCGTCGCGCCGCTGTGTGCCGGGAGCTGACGAAGACCTACGAGGAGATTAAGCGAGGCTGCCTAGGCGAGCTCGCAGAGTGGGCTGAAGAGAATGCGCGGGGCGAAATCACCGTAGTAATCGAGGGCGGTGAGGCCGCACCCGTGTCGATGGAGACCCTTGTTGAGCAGGTCCGCGCAGAAGTAGAGCGGGGTGTGCGTGCCAAGGATGCGTGCAAGAAGGCGGCGGCGGGAACGGCATGGTCCAACCGTGAGCTCTATGACGCTTACCTTGCTGCGCGCGGCTGAGCACCACCTCAGGTTTCTGGTGATGACCGTCTCTTTTCGGGCAATCGTTATGGCATCGTTATTCGCAGAAAGGTTGAGGGAGCCTGGGCGGTAGCTGGAGACAGAGCCGGATTGTATGGACACGCTGCACAGTTGGCATACAGGATGGTGCTGAAGGGTGTGCACTGTGTGGGGAAGTACATGGAGGAAATTGCCCGCCTTCCGAGCACTGTGGCTGTGAAATAGGCCCGCTGTGCAGCTTTTTTATGAGCGCTATGGTTTGACTAGTTGATGGGACAGCACCATGGTTTGAAGGTATGACAGACTCGACCAATACAGACAATGTGAAGGACACGGGGGTGTCTTCGGCCGCCTCCCAAGAACAAAGCTCGCCGGCCGCGTCGGATGATTACCGCACTGTCGACGAGCGCCTAGAGGCGACGTCAGCTACGAGCCAGCTTCAGGACATGCTCACCAATAAGGAGTTTGATCCTTCGGCTGCAGCTTTGCCCGTAGAAGCAGAAGAGGACGACAAATTTGGGCCCGGTGGCATCGACTCACCGATTGATTGGAGCATCGTCGGTATCGCGGGCCTCCTCATCGCTGCCTTCGTGGCATGGGGACTGGTCGCGCCGGAGAGCTTCGGTTCATTCTCCAGCAACGCTCTCAACTTTGTGGTGACAAACTTTGGCTGGGCTTATGTGCTCTTCGGCACCATCTTCGTTATTTTTGTCATCTGCATCGCGGCCTCTAAGTTCGGCACCATTCGTTTGGGCAAGATCAACGAAGAGCCGGAATTCTCCACGGTCTCGTGGATTGCGATGATGTTCGCGGCTGGCATGGGCATCGGCCTGATGTTCTACGGTGCTTCCGAGCCGCTCAACTATTTTAAGAACGGAGTTCCCGGACATGGTGAGCACGAGGTAGGAACCTCAATGGCTACGGCCATGTTCCACTGGACTCTGCACCCGTGGGCGGTTTATGCCGTCGTTGGCCTCGCCATCGCTTACTCCACCTTCCGTATCGGCCGTAAGCAGCTGTTGAGCCAGGCCTTTGTGCCGCTCATCGGCCAGCGTGCTGCCGACGGCGCCGTGGGCAAGATCATTGATATCTTGGCCATCTTTGCCACTGTCTTCGGCACTGCTTGCTCGTTGGGTCTAGGCGCTATGCAGATCCAGGCGGGCCTGGAAGCGTCCGGAATTATTGAGAACCCCACGCAAAGCGTCGTGATTGGCATCGTTGTGGTACTGACCTTGGCCTTTATCTTGTCTGCCATGTCTGGTGTGGGCAAAGGCATTCAGTACCTCTCTAACGCCAACATGGTCCTGGCAGCTCTGCTGGCCATCTTCGTGTTCATCTTTGGCCCGACGGTGTCGATTCTGAACCAGATTCCGGGCTCCATCGGTAACTACCTGGCGAACTTCACCGAGATGATCGCTCGTACCGCTGAGTCCGACAATGGAACCGCTGGCGAATGGTTGTCGACGTGGACAATCTTCTACTGGGCTTGGTGGGTTTCCTGGTCGCCGTTTGTTGGCATGTTCCTTGCGCGCATTTCCCGCGGCCGTTCTGTCCGCGAATTCTGCATTGGTGTGCTCTTGGTTCCAGCGGGCGTCTCCACCGTATGGTTCGCCATCTTCGGTGGTACGGCTATCCACATGGAGCAAAACGGCAACTCCATCTCTGGCGACTCTGCTGAGCAAGAACTGTTCAACCTCCTGCAGAACCTGCCTGGTGGCTTCGTTGCGGGCATCGTTGCCGCCCTGCTGCTGGCCACGTTCTTCATCACGTCGGCCGACTCGGCGTCGACAGTCATGGGCTCGATGTCTCAGTCTGGCGCCACCACCGCCAAGCCGTGGCTATCCGCGGCATGGGGTGTGCTCACTGCAGCCGTCGGCCTGACCCTGCTGCTGTCGAGCGAGGACTCCCTGTCGAACCTGCAGAACGTCACCATCGTGGCAGCACTGCCATTCCTCTTCATCCTTGTCGGGCTCATGTTCGCTATCTTCAAGGACTTGCGCAATGACGTGATTTACCGCGAGTACCGCGAATCCCAGGCCTTCCAGCGCAAGATGGCACGTGAGCGTCGCCTGCACCGCGAATTCCAGCGCGAACAGGCCTTCAAGGCCCGCCGTCGCCAGCACAGCCACAAGAACTAGTTCTGGCGCGCGAGCTTTTCTCCTCTGCACCCCCTCACTGCATTGCCGGTGAGGGGGTGTTCGATAGAGTAGAGGCCATGACTGAGACAGTTGTCGTTAATGTTGCTTGGCCCTATGCCAACGGACCCCGCCACATCGGACACGTGGCGGGCTTCGGTGTTCCTTCCGACGTGTTCGCCCGTTTCCAGCGAATGCGTGGCAACGACGTCCTCATGGTTTCTGGTACCGATGAACACGGCACCCCGCTGCTGGTTCAGGCGGACAAGGAAGGCGTGACGGTGCGTGAGTTGGCGGATCGCTACAACCGCCAGATCATCACCGACCTGGCTGGGCTCGGCCTGTCTTATGACCTCTTTACCCGCACCACCACCCGCAACCACTACGCGGTGGTGCAGGAGCTGTTCAAGGGTCTCTACGAGAACGGCTACATGATTAAGGAGACCACCCAGGGCGCGATCTCGCCGTCCACTGGCCGCACTTTGCCGGACCGTTATATTGAGGGCACCTGCCCGCTGTGTGGCGCCGATGGCGCGCGCGGTGACCAGTGCGATAACTGCGGTAACCAGCTCGATCCGGTGGACCTGATTAATCCAGTATCCAAGATCAACGGAGAGACTCCGGAGTTTATTGACACCGAACACTTCCTGTTGGATCTGCCTGCGGTCAAGGAGGTCCTCGAAGAGTGGTTGAAGACTCGTGAGGATTGGCGCCCCAACGTTCTCAAGTTCTCCCTCAACCTGCTGGAGGACATGCGCCCGCGCACCATGACCCGAGACATCGACTGGGGAATTCCCATTCCAGTCGAGGGCTGGGAGGACAATGGCGCGAAGAAGCTCTATGTGTGGTTCGACGCGGTCATTGGTTACCTGTCTTCTTCCATCGAGTGGGCACACCGCACCGGCAACCCGGACGCGTGGAAGGATTACTGGCAGAACCCGCAGGCGCGCCACTACTACTTCCAGGGCAAGGACAACATCACCTTCCACTCCCAGATCTGGCCAGCGGAGCTCTTGGGCTATGCGGGTAAGGGCTCCAAGGGCGGTGAGCTGCACACCTATGGTGAGCTCAACCTGCCGACGGAAATCGTGTCTTCGGAGTACCTGACCATGTCCGGGTCCAAGTTCTCCTCTTCCAAGGGCGTCGTTATCTACGTCAAGGACTTCCTTGAGGAGTTCGGTCCTGACGCGCTGCGCTACTTCATTGCCGTTGCCGGTCCGGAAAACAACGACACCGACTTCACCTGGGATGAGTTCGTGCGCCGCATTAACAACGAGCTCGCCAACGGCTGGGGTAACCTGGTTAACCGCACCGTGTCGATGGCTCACAAGAACTTCGGTGAGGTGCCGGCACCGGCCGCGCTGGAGCAGGCAGATGAGGATATCCTGTCGCTGGCAGAGGAAACCTTTGCCACCGCCGCGGGCTTCCTCGAGCAGTCCAAGTTCAAGCAGGCCATGACCGCCATCATGCACGTCGTGGGTGAGGCCAATGCCTACATCGCTGCGATGGAGCCGTGGAAGCTAGCCAAGGATGAGACCCAACGCGAGCGCCTGGCCACGGTGTTGTGGACCGCGTTGCAGGTGGTTTCCGATTGCAACGTGATGCTGACCCCGTTCCTGCCCTTTACCGCCCAAAAAGTGCACGAGACCCTGGGCCGCGAGGGAGTGTGGGCCGCGCAGCCGCGCATCGAGGAAGTGACGGATGACATGCCGGTTGAGCTTGTTGGCGTAAACCTTCCGCCGGAGAATCACCCGTACCCGATCATCACGGGTGACTACTCCGCGCAGCAGGCCGCGTGGAAGCGATTCGACATAACCCCGGGGACCGCGCTGCAGAAGCCGAAGCCGCTGGTGGCTAAGCTTGCCCCAGAGCTCGGTGAGACCGGCCCTGAGTGGGCCCCGGTTCAGAAGTAGAAGGGGTGGGGTTGGCGTTTCGGCGCACACTTGCGCCTGTCCTACTCTTCACAGTTGTTTGCCTGACCGCGCTGAACCTGCGCTCCGGTATTGCTTCGGTGGCACCGGTGCTGGGGCAGATCCAAGACTTCTTTGGAATCAGCTCTGGGCAGGCAGGTTTGTTGACCGCGCTGCCGGGGCTGTGTTTTGCCGCCATGGGGTTGGCGGCGGTTCCCATCGCGCGCCGTGTGGGCCTAAGCCGTACCTTGGCCGGCGGCACGGTGGCCTTGGTTGTGGGGCTCGGCCTGCGTCCATGGGTAGGTAGCTTTCCGCTTTTCGTCGCGCTTACCCTGTGCGTTGTTGCCGGCATCGCGCTGGCAAATGTGCTGCTTCCTGCATGGATCAAGCAGCATGGGTCGGGCCGCACGTTGGTGGCGCTGATGACCACCTACACCACGATGTTGGGCGTTTCCAGTGCACTCGGCCCATTGTCCGCGGTGACACAAAAATCGTGGCAAGGTGCGTTGTGGATTTGGTGCCTGCCCGCCATCGCCCAGCTGGCGGCGTGGATAGTGGTCCTACCTAAGGCCGGAAAGGACGTCGCCCACGGCACGGTTGATGGCGCGGACGCACAACGCCCCATGTTCACCTCGCCCACAGCGGTGGCCATGCTCTTTTTCTTCGGTTTGCAGTCCACCATGGCCTATGTACAGATGGGGTGGCTGCCGCGCATGCTGGTAGAAAAAGGCGTGAGTGAGAACACCGCCAGTGTGGCGCTGGCTGTCATCGGAGTCTTCAATATTCTCGGCGGCGTAGTCATGCCGTGGCTCATCTCGCGTCTTAACCGCCTTACTCCCGTTCCCGTGGTGCTTTCTTTGTGCACGTGTGCCGGGTGGGGTGGAGTGCTGGTGGCTGCCGACGCCGCCCCCTTGATCTGGGCCTCGTTGATGGGGATCGGCGGTATGTGCTTCCCATTGGCGCTTGCTCTGCTCACTGCCCGCACGCGCACCGCGCTCACCACGGCGCGGCTCTCCGGCTTCGTTCAGCCGGGCGGCTACGTCTTGGCGGGCCTCGTACCGCTGTCCGTGGGAGTGGTGCGCGGGGCCACCGGGGATTGGACCGCTGTGCTCATTGGTCTCATGGTGCTCTGTTTCTGCATGCTGGTCGCGGGCCTGCGTGCGACGACGCGTGTTTACATCGACGACGAGCTCGCTGCCTAGCAGGTCCTCGCCAGTTGCGGTAGCTTTTGTGTTACAGCGTTAGTTAGAGTTAACGTCTCGCGTTATTGACGTGTCGCGTTATGGGGGGTATGGTGCGTTTATGATTCAGTCGTTCGCGGATAGGGCCACTGAGCGTCTATGGAATCGAGAGAGGGTGCTCTCGATTGATTCACGTATTCACTCGGTAGCTCTTCGCAAGCTGAGGCAATTGGGCTACGTTCAGAGGCTCGATGAGCTTCGGATTCCTCCAGGAAATAGGCTCGAAGCTTTGAAGGGCGATCGGCGGGGTCAATATAGTATTCGTATCAATGACCAATGGCGGATCTGCTTCCGGTGGACCGCTTTAGGGCCAGAGGAGGTTGAGATCGTTGACTACCACTAACAAGCTCCCCCCAGTACACCCAGGTGAAATCCTTATGGAGGACTTTCTCAAGGACATGGGGATTACCCAACACAAACTCGCTGTTTCGATAGGGGTCCCGCCTCGACGTATTAACGAAATCGTCCACGGAAAGCGGGCTATTACCGCCGATACGGCTCTTCGTTTGGCTAAATATTTTGGAATGTCCCCACAGTTCTGGCTGGGACTGCAGACTCACTACGATTTGGATGTCGCGGAAGACAAAATTCTTGCTGAGTTGGACGATATTGTGCCGCTTCAGGCAGCGTCGGCTTAACTTGTGCGCTGGGAGTGATTGAGCAGCACAGTGTGAGTCTCTTGGGTTGAAACTGCCGTTGTTGCCAAAGTTTCCCGCTTCGCCTCAAGATCTGGCGTGATCTTTGGCAACAATGGCAGTGCCGTCACTGGGTCGGGGGGGCGCAGGGCAGTGCCGTCACTGGGTCGGGGGCGTAGGGCAGTGCCGTCACTGGGGTGGGGCGGCAATCAAGCCGCTTTAGGAGCGGTCGAAGTCGCGCTGCAGGTGCACCAGCCCTAGCCGCACGCCGTCCTTGGTGTGGATATTGGGCATGCGGCCGGTTTCCACGAAGCCGAACTTCTTGTGCAGGGCGATGGAGGACTCGTTGGTGTCCACGATGTAGGTGATCATCGTCTCCACGTAGTCATTTTCCTTTGCGTGATCCATGAGCGTGTCCATGAGCTCGCTGCCCACGCCCTTGCCGCGCGCTGATTCCGCGATGTAAATGGAGTCCTCTGCCGTGCCGTAGTAGATGGCTGGGGTGACGAACTGGAAGTAAGCGGCCCAGCCGACAATTTCGTCGTCGTCCACGGCGACATAGACCGGATAGTTATCCTTTTCCATCTGCGCCAGCCACTTCTCGCGGTCCTCTACGGACTCCTGCCATGTGACGAGGTTGGCGGCCGGTTTCGCGGCGGAGGCGGAGTTGTAGATGGCGGCGATTGCGGAGGCGTCGGCAAGCTCTGCGGGACGAACGTGCATGATGTTCCTTAAACCATGAGTTGCAAGTGGGTGAGGTCTATCCAGCGCCCAGCTTTGCGGCTGACTTCTTTTAACGTTCCTACAGTGGCAAAGCCGAACTTTTCATGCAACTTGATGGATGCGGCGTTGTCCGCCACGATGAGTGCCAGCAGCGTATGGACCTGTTCGGCTGCGCGGGCATGCTGAACGACTGCACCGAGCAAGCGCGTGCCTACCCCGCGGCCGTGGGCGGTGGGATCAACATAGATCGTCGTCTCATAGCATCCCAGCCACACCTTGGCATCGCGGTAGGGGCGGTAGAGAGCCCAGCCCAAGTACGTGCCGTCGTCAGTGAAAGCCACGAAACAAGGACAGCCGTCGCGGCGCAGCTGGTGGAGATACTCGGTGCGCTCTTCCACCGTGGCGGGTTCGCTGCGAAAGATGAAGTGGGTCTCCCGGATGGCCCAATTCAGCGTGGCGGTCATCGCGGGGACGTCGGCGTCCGTCGCTTCACGGATAATCATGCGGGCAAGACTACACTCGCAGCCATGTCTAAGAAGAAGCCACGCCCCACGCCCGTTCCCGCCGAAGGTTTGAGCCAGCTTATCGACGCCCACACGCACCTTGCCTCCTGCCGTGACGATGATTCCGAGCTCGTTGCCCGCGCTCGCGCAGCCGGGGTAGAGCGCATCGTTACCGTGGGTGATGGCTTGGCTGAGGCGGAGAAGGCTTTGGCGGCGGCGCAGGAATTCGACAACGTGTATGCCGCGTGCGCCATTCACCCCACTAAGGCGGCTGAACTTGATGAGGCTGCTCGTTTGCGCTTGAGCAAGATGGCTGCGGATCCGCGTTGCGTGGCCATCGGGGAGACAGGCCTGGATACCTACTGGATTCACCACGAGCCGGAAACCACCGCGCCCCTTGAAGTGCAGGAAGAGGCTCTTCGTTGGCACGCGGAATTGGCGGCCAAGGTGGGAAAGACGCTGATGATCCACAACCGTGAGGCCGATGAGGATCTCATGCGTGTGTTGGGGGACTGCCCAGAGCCGCCGACGGTGATGCTGCACTGCTTTTCCTCGCCGCTCGCCGTGGCCAAAGAAGCCCTTGAGCGCGGCTATGTTCTGTCTTTCGCCGGCAACGTTACTTTCAAGCGTAATGAGGAGATGCGCCAGGCCGCTGCCATTGCCCCAGCTGGGCAACTGCTGATTGAAACGGATGCGCCGTACATGACGCCGGAGCCTTTCCGGGGTGCGCGTAATGAGCCCTCCTTGATTGGGCACACGTACCGTTGCGTGGCGCAGGCGCGTGGTCAAGAAGTGGAAGACCTCGCGGCGGAGGTGGCCACGACCTTCGCGCGGGTCTTTGGCGTGTGAGGATTTTCACTTTATCTAAAGGTGCTGCTCAGTGGTGGCGCACGTGTTTGTTGTGACGAGTGTGCTGCTAGTGGTCGCGGCGCGTGAATGCATTTCGTAAGTTACGTTCTGTTACCGTATTGTTATTCAAAGTTAGTCCGGTATTGATGTCGCCGGCAGGCGCGCGTGGGGCGCGCCGAGACAGGTGTTCAGAATGCGGGTTCCTGCATTGTGAACACGAAGCATCGTGAAGACGAGTAAAGGTTTATGTCCCCGAAGAAGCAGATCAAGCGAATCAACAATTCCCGCTCTTTGCCGCTGCGCATGGCTACCGGTGGTGTGCTTGGCACCCTAGCCGTGGGCGGCGTCGTTGCCGTCAGCACGCAGAAGGACATCACACTTGACGTGAACGGCGAGACCACTCAGCTGGCCACCTTCGCCGGTGATGTCAACGCTGCCCTCGAGGCTGCCGGAGTCAACGTTGAGGGAGAAGACGTTGTCTACCCGGCCCTGTCGGAGCAGGTCGCTGACGGTGACTCGATCACCGTTCGCACTGCCAAGCCTGTCGCGGTTACCATCGATGGCGTCGAAAAGCAGCTCTCTTCCACCGATCTCACGGTGTCTGACCTGCTGGGCGGCCTCGATGGAATCGCCCCGGGTGCTGCCATCACTTCCGGTTCCAAGACCGTGGAGGAGGATGAAACGGTGACTGAGGGAATGAACCTTGAAGTGGTGTCCCCGAAGATCGTTAAGCTTACTGACGGCGGTTCCGTTTCCTATGCCAGCGTTGCGGCCAAGACTGTGGGGGACGTGCTCGAGGCTCGTGGAATCACGGTGGGCAAGGATGACCGCGTATCCCCAGCTCTGGATACGCCGGTGAAGGCCGGTACTGCCATTACCGTGGACCGCGTCGAGATCTCCGAAGAGGAAAAGACGGAGGACTTTGACGCGCCGGCTAATTATGTCGATGACCCAGAGCTCGAGGAAGGCACTGAGGAAGTCCGCGAGGAGGGAACCCCCGGTTCGCGCGCCGTGACCCGCAAGATTGTCAAGGTCAACGGCAAGGAAGAATCCAACGAGATTATCAAGGAAGACGTGCGCAGGGAGGCCGTTGCCGCCGTGATTGCGCGCGGAACCAAGCCGAAGTCCACCGCGCCGGCCGTTGCGGATGGCTCCGTGTGGGATTCCATCGCACAGTGTGAGGCAACCGGAAACTGGGCAATCAACACAGGCAATGGTTTCTCCGGTGGCCTGCAGTTCACCCCGTCGACCTGGGCTGCTTTTGGTGGCACCGAGTATGCCCCGGAGGCATGGCAGGCTTCTCGCGAGCAGCAGATCGCTGTGGCAGAGAAGGTTCAAGCCGCGCAGGGCTGGGGTGCATGGCCTGCGTGTACCGCCAAGCTCGGCCTGCGCTAAAGCTTACGAGCCACGCGTATTAGTCTGAGTGGTATGACTCAACCCCATCTGCTGGGCCCAGCGGAGATCCGCGAACTCGCCGCTGAGCTTGACGTGACGCCGACGAAGAAGCTGGGCCAGAACTTTCTGCATGACCCGAACACCATCCGCCGCATCGTTGCTGCTGCCGATTTGTCCCCAGAGGACCGCGTGGTGGAGGTGGGCCCCGGGCTGGGCTCGCTGACCCTGGGTTTGTTGGGGGAAGTTGCGCACGTAACGGCCGTGGAAATTGACTCGCGTCTGGCTGGTAAACTGCCGGATACCGTGGCCGCGCGCGCAGCCGATTTTGCTGACCGTCTTTCGGTCGTGGAAAAGGATGCGCTCACCGTTGAGGCGGGCGAGTTGGGGGAGCCCACCGCTTTGGTGGCCAACCTGCCCTATAACGTCGCGGTACCGGTGTTGCTCCACCTGCTGGAGGCCTACCCATCGATTCGCCGCGTTTTGGTCATGGTGCAGCTGGAGGTGGCTGAGCGCCTCGCCGCCGCTCCGGGCAGCAAGGTCTACGGCATTCCTAGCGTGAAGGCATCTTTTTATGGCCTGGTTAGGCAAGCCGGGACAATCGGCAAGAACGTGTTTTGGCCGGCGCCGAAGATTGAGTCGGGCCTGGTGCGTATCGACTGCACTCGCCCCTATGACGAGGCGCTGCGCCCGCGGCTTTTTGCGCTGATCGACGCCTCCTTTGCCCAACGCCGTAAGACCCTCCGCGCCGCCTTGGCGGGCTTTTATGGCTCCGCTGCGGCAGCCGAGGAGGCGCTGCGCGCGGCGAATATCGATCCGCGCCTGCGCGGCGAGAAGCTAGGTGTGGAGGACTTCGTCCGATTGGCGGAAGCCTCATGAGTAATACAGTGACTGATTCCACGCAGCTGTGGCAGGCGCGTGCCCACGCCAAGGTTAATCTGCACCTGGGCGTAGGTGAGGCCCGCGCGGACGGTTTCCACGAGCTGGCCACCGTGTTCCAATCCCTCGATGTACACGACCGCGTGAGCTACCGCTGGGGCGAGGGCTGCGCCGTGGAGGTCACGGGTAACCACGCGACAGGCGTTCCGGCATCGACCGAGAACCTGGCATGGCGCGCCATCGAGCTGGTGGCGCAAAACCTCATGCTGCCGGCAGCTGGCACGCTGACGATGGAGAAGAACATCCCCGCTGCCGGCGGGATGGCCGGCGGGTCTGCCGATGCCGCCGCGGCTCTGCTTTTGGCCAATCACGCGCTGAGCGCTGAGTTTGGTCGTGAGCCTCTCAGCATGGAAAAGCTCTACGAACTAGCCGCAGAACTCGGCTCCGATGTGCCTTTTACCCTCATGGGCGGCACGGCTTTGGGACGCGGCCGCGGTGAGCTTCTGACTCCGATGCTGGCGCGTGGGCGCTATATCTGGGCGATCATCACCAATGCTGAGGGCTTGTCTACGCCGTCGGTATTCCGCAAGCTGGATGAGCTGCGCGCTGCCGGCCGTGGAAGCACACCGCACTTGGACACGGAAGCCGTGGGTCAAGCCCTCGTAGGAGGCAACCCCCGTGAGCTCGCCGCAGTGATGCACAATGACCTCCAGCCAGCAGCGCTCTCGCTGCGCCCGGACTTGCGCAAGATTCTGGATACTGGTGAGGCCGCCGGTGCCCTCAAGGGAATTGTCTCCGGTTCCGGTCCTACCTGCGCCTTCCTCTGCGAAGACGAGGGGACCGCGCAGGAGGTGGTGGCCCAGGTGTGCGCCGATAACCGCGGTACTCGCGGATTGGTGACCCGCGGCCCAGCCACCGGCGCAACACTGGTCTAGCACCAGCAGGGTGAATGGTGGAGGCCCTTAGAGGACGGCCATCTCTACTGGCTTGACATCGAGCTTGTAGCGCTGTGGTTCTTGGTCGCCGAGGAGGTCAAGAACGACCAGTTCCTGCTTGTTTGCGTCGGTGACGTAGGCATAGCCGTTGGCTGCCTTCAGGATCGGCCCTGGTTGCTGCCACTCCTCGTTTTCCTTCCACGGGGAGATGGCGTCAATCTTCTTGGTTATCTCGCCGGAATCCGGGTCGATGATGTTGAGCTTGCCGTCGGTCGTGAGCACCAGTGCCTCACCCAAGGGCCCGCGGGCCAAGGAACGGAACCAGTAGGACTCGCCGAGCTCGACCTTCGTGGCGGAGTAGTCCTCCGTATTGATGAGGGTCACTGAGGTGGGGCGCTCGAAGTCGGCATCTTTGTCGGTCTTGTTATCCGCCAGGATGATGTTGGATTCCTCTGATCCCGCGGAGTTGCCGGAGCGCTGGTAGCCGTCTTTGCCTGCATAGGCGGAAGCGTCGATCTTGTGGAATTCAGTTCCGTCGAAGACGATGGGCCCGTCCTCGCATCCGAAGAAGAGGGAGCCATTGCCAGCGGCAGCTTCGCCGTGAACACCAGGACACTCGGTGGTTTCCGCAAGGACCTTGCCAGACTTGTTCACATGCTGGATGGTGTGGCGCTCATCTTCGGTGCCCTTCGTAGTGACCACGGAGCCGTCTTTCAGCGGAACCGCGACGCCGTGGTGCGCGGCACCTGTCTCGACGATGTTGACCGGCTGGGCGTCTTCCTTGCCGAAGTCCTCGGTCTTGTAAATCTTTGCTACACCATCTCCGTCGGAGAAGAGCGCGGTAAAACCATCGTGGTGAACCACGTGGCCGGCGTGAGGTGCGTCGATGGAAGCGTCGTCAAGCTGCGGCTGTGCCGCGTAGTAGTGCTTGTGGTCTCCGTGTGGCTTGGTGATGCGCCCGGTGTCGTAGGTGAGGAAGCTATCGCCTTTGGTCACCATGATGTGGCGGTTATCGCCGGCATCGCTAAGCCGGAGAAATGCTTTCAGTTCTTCGTTGTCGATGACCTCACCGGTCTCTCCATCGAGCGTGGTGAGACCGTCCTTATGGGAGATGAGGACACGAGGTGGAAGCTCTGCCACCTCGGTTTCGCCACCAGAGGCTTCGAAGCCGTCATGGCTGTGCTCTCCGTCATGGCCTTCGCCGTGTTCGGCATGCGCGTGGGAGGCTGCAGCGCTGGAGGGCGATGAAGCTTCGTTGCTTTCGGGGGAGGAACAGGAGGTCAGCGTGATGATGCTTGCGGAAAGTGCGGCGCACAGGATGAGACGTTCTCTTTTCATGGTGTTGCAGAGTATTGGAAGTGAAAATCAATAGCAATAAAGGTAATGGTGCGGGGGTAACCGTGCTGAAGCACTAAGATGAACTCTCGATATGGCGAACCTCATTAACCTCGAAAACGTAACCAAGTCCTTCGGGCTCAAGACCCTGCTGAACGGGGTCTCCCTCGGTGTTCAAACCGGTGACCGCATCGGCATCGTCGGCGTCAACGGCGGCGGCAAGACCACGCTGCTGGAGGTCCTCACCGGCATTGAGCCACCGGACGCGGGCCGCGTATCCCATAACTCTGACCTGCGCATGGCGGTGGTGACCCAACGCTTCGAGCTGGAGGAGTCCCTCACCATCGCCCAAGTCATCATTGAGCCGCTCGGGCTGGAAACCTTCGAGTGGGCTTCTAACGCCAAAGTGCGCGATGTCCTCGGCGGCCTCGGCATCGTTGACCTTGGGCTGGATACTCCCGTGGGCTCGCTCTCTGGTGGTGAGCGCCGCCGCGTCAACCTGGCCGCCGCACTCGTTCAAGACCTCGACATCGTGGTTCTCGACGAGCCGACCAACCACCTCGACGTCGAAGGCGTGCAGTGGCTGGCCAGCCACCTGCTTTCGCGCAAACTGGCGGTCGTCGTCGTCACGCACGACCGCTGGTTCCTCGACACTGTGGCCACCACGACCTGGGAGGTCCACGATGGTGTCGTCGATGCCTACGAGGGCGGCTATAACGACTGGACCTTTGCCCGCGCTGAGCGCACCCGCCAAGCCGATGCCATCGAGCAGCGCCGCCAGAATCTGGCGCGCAAAGAACTGGCGTGGCTGCGCCGCGGGGCGCCTGCCCGTACCTCGAAGCCGCGCTACCGCATCGAAGCGGCTGAGGCGCTCATCGCGGATGTTCCCGCGCCGCGCGACAAGGTTGAGCTCATGGCCTTTTCCAAGCAGCGCCAGGGGCGAGTCGTCATTGAGCTCGAGGACGCAAAGGTTACAACCCCGGACGGCCGCACGCTGGTAGATCACCTCACCTGGCGGCTGGCGCCGGGCGAGCGCATTGGCCTCGTCGGCGTTAATGGTTCCGGCAAGACCACGCTGCTGCGCGCGCTTGCTGGCGAAGTCGAGCTTGCCGCTGGCAAGCGCATTGAGGGCAAGACCGTGCGTCTGGGCTGGCTGCGCCAGGAGCTCGATGACCTGGATCCACAGCGCCGGCTTCTCGACGCTGTCGAAGACGTCGCCACCTACGTCCACCTGGGCAAGAAAGAGCTTTCTGCCTCTCAGCTGGCCGAGCGCCTGGGCTTTTCCGCCAAGCGCCAGCGCACACCCGTCGGTGATCTATCGGGCGGTGAGCGCCGCCGTTTGCAGCTGACCCGTGTGCTCATGGCGGAGCCAAACGTGCTGCTTCTCGACGAGCCCACGAACGACCTCGACATCGATACCCTCCAAGAGCTTGAATCCTTGCTGGACTCGTGGCCGGGAACCTTGGTGGTCATATCTCACGACCGCTACCTCATTGAGCGCATCGCGGACAACACCTATGCGCTGTTTGGGGACGGCAAGCTCACCAACCTGCCGGGCGGAATCGAGGAGTACTTGCGTCGCCGCCAGGAGATGGAAGCCGCCACCGCCGGTGGTGTGCTCGACTTGGGCGAGGCCTCGAAGAACGCCGATGGTCAGCGTACGGAAACCGCCCCGGTAAAACGGCTGAGTTCCCAAGAGGAGCGCGAGCTGACCAAGAAGATGAACGCGCTGGAGCGCAAGATGGGCAAGCTCGACGACAAGACGGCGAAGCTGAATGAAAAGATGGCGCAGGCCGCGGAGAAGATGTCTTCCGGAGAGGGAGACAGCGGCGAGCTGGCCAAGCTCGACGCCGACCTCAAAGCGGTAGCCGCCGAGCGCGAGGAGCTAGAGATGGAATGGCTGGAGCTGGGGGAGAAGCTGGAAGGCTAGTGTTCGACGGCTAGTGCTCGCCAGCGAAGGCCAGTCTTACCCGAAGAGTGCTGCGATGGCGAGCATGGCCGGCAAGGAGAGAAAAGTGGTGAGGAAGACCGTATCGCGCGCCACCGTCTCTCCCGATTGGTAGGTCGCGGCGTAGTTATAAACATTCTGCGCGGTCGGAAGCGCAGACAAGATGAGTACCGCGTATAGCTCCTTGCCGCTCAGGCCCAAGGCTAGGCCCGTCGCCAAGGCGATGGCTGGCATGGCTACGAGCTTGAGCACGGTGGCGGTCATGGTTGGTAGGCGGTCGCTAGCCAGCAACCCGTCTCGGGTGAGGGAAGCGCCGAAACTCATCAGGATCATCGGGATGGAAGCCCCGCCGAGGATCTCGAGGGGAGCCATGATGACTTCTGGCACGTGCCAGCCCGCTGCAGAAACGATGAAGCCGGCGACGGCAGCGATGACAACCGGTGCCGTAAGCCCAGAGAATACAGAGCTGCTTATTGAACGCAGGCTCGTTCCTTGGGCGTTAAGGCCGGCGATGATGAAGGGGGAGAGCACTGCCATCTGGAGTACGAGTGCTGGCACCACAAAGGTGGCATCACCTATGACATAGGTGGCGATGGGCAGCCCGATGTTGACGGAGTTGTAGTAGCTGGCCGCGGCCGCTCCGGCCATCGTCTCAGCCCCGCTGCGGCGGAAGAATACCAGGCTGAGAAAGCCATACAGCGCCATCGTGGCGACCGAAGCAATCGCGATGACAGCGACAACCGGAGACATAAAAGTAGAGGTATCCGAGGTGGCCACGCTGGAGAAGATGAGCGCCGGAGTCGCAGCCCAGAACGCAGTGCGGTTGAACTGCAGGCGCGCCTCACCGTGGCCGATAACGCCCCGGTGCCCCAGAATGAACCCCACACCGATAACCACAAAAATGATGGCAAACCCGGTTAAGACATCCAGCACCAGTGATCAACCTCTCGAAGAATTCTAAAAGCAAGTCTTCGGTCATTCTTCCACGCCAGTCTTTTCCACCGGCAGCTGATAACAAAGTGATATCGAAAATGCCGTATGACCGGGAAGTCTTTTTCAAGGCGGGCGGACTTATGGCACGGTGGTAGTTATGAATTCTTTGCGTCGTGTTTCCCGCCTGTCCGCTACCTCCGCCGTGGCAGTATCCCTCACCGCCGTTCTTTCGGTCTCCGCGGCCCAGGCCGCCCCGGCTAACCCATCGTCCGCACAGCCCCAGGAACTGAACCAGCTGTCTTCCCAGGCTATGGAGCAGGTTAACTCCTTTGAAGTTGAGCTTCCTGCGCAGGCTTATGACCTGGCTAAGCAGTACAACGTCCAGCTGCCGGACTTCATCAAGAAGCCGACCCCGGCGGTGGCCGATGAGCTCGTTGGCGCAACCCATGCCCACCTGATTAAGCAGGGCCACCACGAAGATGCCAACGCCAAGAACATCGCCCAGGAGTGGGCAAACCAGGCTGCGGCCGGCAAGGTTACCTTCCAGGACAATGCAGGCGATGGCCTGACTCATTTGGAAGAGGGCAGCGGTAACATTTACAAGCTCACGGAGCAGGAAGCTAAGGATCGCGTGAACTGGCTCAACCGCGATGTTCCTGTGACCAAGACTGACGGCACCGGCTTCGGCGTTGCGCAGGCCTTCGACGGCACCCACGTCTACGTTGCGGAGTACTTCTTCAACAAGTAGACCTTCACGCGGCCAATGATAAGCCGCTATTACAGAAGGCCCTGCCTGTAGCGGCAGGGCCTTCTGCACGTTTTCGCGGAGAAGGTTACAGTGGGGCCCATGATTTTGATCAACGTACAGTTCCACGTCAAGCCCGAGTACGCCGATACCTTCCTGGAAGAGATCGACTGGTACACCAAGGCCTGCCAGGCAGAGCCCGGCTGCATTGACTTCAAGTGGTTCCGCGATCCGGAAGACAAGCAGCGCTTCCTGCTCCTCGAGTCTTATAAGGACGGCACTGATGTCGACCACGTCAGCACCGAGCACTTCAAGCGCTCGTGCGAGGAGCTGCCGAAGTACCTGGTAGAGACCCCGGACATCATCAATACTTCCATTCCTGGTAAGACAGCATGGGATAAGATGGCTGAATTCTCGGTCTAAACCCCACGCGTTTACAAAAGCCGCCCGGCAGAAGCCGGGCGGCTTTTAGCGATCATCAGGGGCTTTTAGCTAGCGGGAGCAGACGGTGGTGAGGTCTTTCTCCTCGTTGGCGTATTGCTCCACGGCGTCGTACAGCGCATCCGCGTAAAGATGTGCGCCTTCGGGGAGCGGGTGGACGCCGTCGTCGTAAAGCATGGCAGGGTTATCCTGAGCCATGCCGCACCAGTCTGCGATGTAGACGTTGTCGTGAGCAGTCGCGGCGTCAATGATCTCGGCGCGTGCCTGTCCCATCCAATCGCGCTCGCCGTAGGGCAAGACGAGGACCAGCGTGCGCTCGGGGCCGACGATGTCGATGAGCTCGTCCATCTGGCCCTCAAACGTAGCCCCGTTGGTTCCTAAACCCACAAAGACGGTGGAGCGCAACTGCCCGGAATCCTTTTGCGCCTTGATGACAGGAAGGGCTGCCGAATAGTGGCGGGAAATAGTGGCGTCGATGCTAATGCCCGGGAAACGCTCATTGAGAGCCTCGGAGGCAGCGAGCATGACGGAATCACCGATAGCACTAATCTCGTTTCCAGTGGGAAGCGCACGCTTTTCCTTCGGCTTCGTGGTCTCGGAAGGCTTTGCGGGGACAGACGATGACTGTGCCGGGGCAGAATTCTCCGCCTGTTCGTTGGACAGCGCCATGCGCTCGAGCTCGCGCTCCAGTTCGCTCTTATCCTCCGAAGTCACCAGCGCGTAGCCCACGCCCAGTACGGAAAGAACAACGAGGACGGGAACGGCAGGCCACATGGCCTTGCCAAAACCATCTTTGACCTCTTGCGCGCTGGGGCGTGCAGCCCAGTAGGCGTGCCACGTAGGGCGGAATCCGGCGCGGCGGAAGGGATTTTCTACAAACTGGTAGGTCACCTCAGCCAGCACGCAGCTCAGCGGAAGCGAAAGGAGGCCTAGGAGCCAGGAGGGGGCGTCGGACAGCGCGTGGACAATCATTACCACCGGCCAGTGCCAGAGGTAGAGGGAGAACGAGCGCTGGCCCAGCCACCGCATCACACGGGTGCGGAAGATCCACGTGAGGGGACCAGATTCGCGCACCACTGCCCAAATCATTGCCGCGCCGAGGACACTGGTAAGGACGAGGCCGCCGCGGTAGGTGAAATCCCGATCCGCGCCCATCCACACCAATTGCGCGAGGTAGCCAACTAATGCGAAGGAACCAACGGTTCCGGCGAGAACGCCCTTGTTTGCGGCCGGCCAAGAATCCGCGTCCATGTCCTTGTCAGTGGAGGTCATGAGGAGGGACAGCATCGCGCCGATGAGGAGACCGAACGCGTGGGTATCGGTGCCGTAGTACACACGCGTGGGATCCTCGCCTGGGCTATAGAGCAGTGCCATGGCGACGGCTGAAGCAATAGCGAGGATGAGCGATACGGCGATGGGCAGGTGCTTGGGCTTGCGGCGGGAAATGGCAAAGACGCCAAGCATCAAAAGCGGCCAGATCAGGTAGAACTGTTCCTCGACGGCCAAGGACCAATAGTGCGCGAAAACCTGCACTTCATTAGGCGCAAAATAGGTTTGGCTCGTGGCGATTTGGGTCCAGTTGTTGACAAAGAAGAACGTGCCCAAGAATTGTTCGCGGATGCCAACGGCCAGGTCCCCACCAATGAGCGCCACTATCGCCGTGCATATGGACAAGACTATGAGCGCGGCCGGGAGGATTCGCCGGAAGCGGCGGAGCCAAAAGCCTTTGAGGCTGATGCGTCCAGTGACGTTGAACTCGCGAACAAGCAGCGAGGTGATGAGGAATCCGGAAAGGACAAAGAACATGTCCACACCGAGGTAGCCGCCGGGGAGAATATCCCCGAAGAAGTGGTAGATCACCACGGCGAGGACCGCTAGACCGCGCAGACCATCCAGGCCCGGCACTTGGCGCAGGCGGGCGCGCGCACGCCGCTTTGAGCCAGCGGGGGCAGTGGGGGCAGTGGGGCCAGAGGCGGTTGCGTTGCGGGCGGATGCAGAAGCAGCTGCTGGAGCTGCGGCGGCTGTGCCCGCCGCGACGGTTGCGGTTGCAGGGGCGGCTGCAGCGGCGGCAGTGGGGGAAGCCTGTGCTACTCGCCGCTTTTCTGATCGGCGTTTTTCCTGCTTGGCGCTTAACGCCCCGACGGATTGCGAGCGGCGGGCCAGAGCACGCGAAATCTCGTTCTCGGTGCCGGGTGAAGCCTTCTTCTCAGGTTGCTTGGATTCCCCGGTTCCTTTGCTCTTTTGGGGCGTTGTGGTTTCCCGGGGCTTTGCGGCCGCCTCGGTCTTTGTCTCCTCGTTGGCCTTTGCAGTCGCCGGGGCTTTCTTGGGTTTCGGGGCCGTCGCGGCCTTTTCGGCTCCTTCTTGCCGCTTGGGGTGTGCTGGAGCCGGGGAAGGAGACTGTGCTTTGTCGCCGTGTGCAGGTGGCTGCTTCGCAGCGGGCTGAGTTTGTGATGGCTTGGTTGTTGAAGCCTTGTCGGCGCTGGGAGTTGCAGGTGCTTGGCGTCGTTGGGCGGGGGCCTGCGGGTTCGGATGCCGCGGAATGGCCCGACGTGGGCCGCGTCGACCGGCCGAAGCTACTTCGGCCTCTTCGCGGGCTTTAACTAGTTTGGCCTTTTTCACCGCCGAGGCTTTGGGAAGTGCATCAGGAGTCAGATCTAGAGTGAAGTCTTCAGCCGAACGCGGGCGTACGCGGCCAGGCCGAGCGGCAGGACGCTGGGCATTACGGGGTCCGTGCCCAGTGGGTGCCGGTGGAGTCTTAGGGGCGCTTGCCTTAGCAGGTTTATCGTTCGCGGCAGGCGCGGTGGACTTAGCAGGTGGCGGGGACTGAGAGGGCGTAGCAGGCGCAGTGCGCGCGGAAGCTGCAGCGGGTGAAGGCGAGGTAGTTTTCGAGGAATCCGCCGAGGAGGACGGAGCGGGACTCGATGCAGACGACTCGCCCTTTGCCAAACGTGACATCATCGACCGCAAAAACTTCTTCACTACACACTCCGCAGGTAGACACCGGGGTTCGGGTACTGAGGCTCAGTAACCCGAGTAATCCTACTCTGTGCGTGCGGGCTACTCGGGCAAGGCTGCGGGGGAGCGTGTTAGGTGCGCAAAAGCTGGCGAAGGACGGTGCTAACCCCGTTGTTGGTGTTAGCCGGGGCGATGATATCTGCAATTTCCTTCAGCTGAGGATGCGCGTTTTCCATGGCCACAGCCGTCCCGGCGGCGCGCAGCATCTCGAAATCATTGAGGTAGTCACCGAAGGCCACAGTGGCTGCGAGCGGAATACCGGCGAGCTCAGCGAGCTTAGTTAGCGCCGTACCTTTTTCCACGCCGCGGGCCATCACATCGAGCCAGACCTTGCCGGATACCGCGACATTGTCCTCCGGGACGGCGCGAACGATGGGATCGTAAATGTGCGCCTCAGAACCAGATTCGCAGAAAATAGCAATCTTGATGATGTTGCTATCCGGCACTGCATCCAAGTCATCGACCCAGGTGACCGCCTTGTAGTACTTTGCAATCTCTGTACGTGCCGCGTCTGACACATCCCGTGCAACGTAGGCGGTCTCCGGGGAACATAGAACTACGGTATGTTCCACGCCGATGGCCGCAGCAGCCTCTCGTGCCGCGTGCACGGTGGATTCCGCAAGTGGGAATGCCGCGATGATCTCCCCGCCGCGCATGATGACCGAGCCGTTTTCGGCGATAAACGTTTCGCCTTTCGGGAACATGTCCTTCAAGGTGGCCAGTTGGCGCCCCGAGGCCGGAACCAGCTCGCAGCCGCGGGCAGTGGCTAGGTCCTGGAGCTCCAAAAAGTCTGCAGGGAGTTGGCCATGCGCGTCGAGGAGCGTGCCGTCCATATCAAGGGCAACAAGTTGTGGGAGCAAGTAAGTCACACCAATCTAAAAGTGTTGGGCTAGAGGCAGGGAAACCATGTCCAACGTAGCGCCAAGAAATAGGTGGCTGAAACTTTTGTGATATGGAACACTGGTGCGCATGACTACGACTGATCCAGTACTCGTTTCCGTGCGCAACCACACCGGAGTCCTCGAACTCAACCGGCCGAAGGCCCTGAACTCTTTGAACCCGGACATGATTGACATCATCCGCCGCTCCCTCGAAGCGTGGGCGCAGGATGACGACATCGAGCAGGTCCTTATTTACTCCAACAGTCCCAAGGCATTCTGCGCAGGCGGCGACGTGCGCCACGCGCGGGAGGGAATCGAGGAAGGCAAGCTGGAAGAGGTTGATGCCTTCTTCGCCAGCGAGTACCTCACCAACGGCGATATCGCCGAGTTTCCGAAGCCCTACATCGCCGTCATCGACGGCGTCGTCATGGGCGGTGGATTGGGCATTTCCCTGCACGGTTCGCACCGCGTGGTGACGGAGAAGGCCTTCGCTTCGATGCCGGAGATGAATATCGGCTACGTCACGGACGTCGGAGTGGCCTATGCAGCCCAGCGCATGGTGGGCACTCGCGGTGTAGCCTCGCCGGGTTTGGCAAAGTTTTGGGGTCTGAGCGGGTACCGCATGTATGCCGCGGACATGCTGTGGACGGGCGTGGCAACCCACGTGGTCAAGGATGCGGCCGAGCTGATCGAAGCCGCTATCGAGCGCGGTATTGATGCCGCACTGGAAGAGCTGGCCCTACCCGCGCCACAGCAGCCAGCACCGCTCGAGCAGGTGGCTCAAGACCTGGAGGAGACCTTCGCGCTGCCCACGTGGGAGGAGATTTCCGCGGAGCTGGACAAGCGCCCGCAGATTGCCGGCGAGGTGCGTCGCCTCATGGCAGCCGCGTGCCCAGCCGCCATCATCGCGGCCAATGAGCTCTATGAGGCGGAAGCCGCTGTCGACGATATCCGGGAGGCGCTCCTGCTAGAACTCAAACTGGGCATGCACATGTATCGCCGCCCTGACTTTTCCGAAGGCGTGCGTGCGGTACTGGTGGATAAGACCCAGGACGCAGCGTTTAACCCGGCGACCACGGAGGACGTTGACGTCGAAGAATTCCGCGCGGTGCTCAGCTCCTAGCGGTTATATAGGGCGTGCCCGCTGGTAAGCGGCGCGCGCCCGTTGCTCATCCACTCCCGCCGGCACCGCAACATTGAGCGTGGCCTGCGCGGCGGCCCGTGACGGCGCGGGCAGGTGGAACGCGGGGGCGTCGGACAGTGCTAGCCCTTGGCGGCCGTCGGGTAGCTGCACTGGCAGCAGGGTCCACAGCCCCAGAATTGGCATGGCTAACTGCGGCAAGCGCAGAGAGCGTGCCTCGGGGATGGGTACGCGGGCGCGAATCAGCTCGGGGATGGCATTGTCATATCCGAAGCGGCGCAGGTTCGCCGCGGCGTGGGCGGACATGGAACCGGAGAGCTCGTCTGCCCATGCCCACGTAAAGGTGTTCGTTGTGGCGTTGAGGGTGGCGATGAGATGGGAGGGAACCGTAAGCGAACCATAATCGGAGTTCACCACGGTGCGCGACGTGTCAGGGTCAAGGTCTGCCCACAGGTTGGGGAATCGGGCCTCCAGGAAGAAATTGTGCTCGGTGGCCATAAAGTGGGCGTCGGCCAGCACATCGCGTGCGCTGAGCCCGTCGCGGCCTGAGGGATGGGGGAGAGCCGTGATCCGGGTGCCGTGGAAGTGCGCGAGGCCTTGTACAACATCTGGTGCCACGCCCACATAGGAAGCGAGCTCGGCGGTGGCGAGGCGTTCGTCGACGCCTCCCTCAATATCCCCCGTATGCTCAAGCCCGGCCAGGATGCTGACACGGGGATCGGGGTGGATCTCCGCGAAGTTGACGGCGACGAGCGCCTCGCCCTCGCCCTGCGGGACGCGGATGACTGGGCGGTCACCCACGAGCCGCCGCGCCAAGCCGCGGAGCAGGGCGGAATCGGGTTGCGGGCCGTGGAACTCCGGTTGCGGCGCGTGTTCCGTCAACCCCGTAGACCAGTGCAAGCGGCCATCCTGGATTGTGGCTAGGCGCAGGCCATCGAAGTCATAGGTCCCAGAGGCGGTAGTAAAACGCACCACTGCGCGCTGATCGGTGGCGGGCTCGGAGTCGGAAGATGCAAAGTTCACCTCGACGTCGCGCACGTCGCCCAAGCGTGAGGAGAACGCGGCGTCGATGCCGGCTTGAATGAAGGCGCCAGCGGAGTACAGGTCCTGGGCTGAGTCCATTAGTGCTCCTTGACTTGGTTTTATTCCCTGAAGAAGGGATGCTCGATAGCCTCCTCATATGCCTGAAGGAGGGCTTGGGTGGATTCTACCCAGGAATACTTTTCGGCTTCGCGGCGGGCGGCAGCACCCATCGTCTCCCGACGCGTGGCGTCACGAAGAAGATTGACGGTAGCGCTGGCCCAGGCCTCATCATCGGCATCGGGTTCGATGAGATGTCCTGTAACGCCTTCCTCAATGACGAAGGGAATACCGCCGGCATTCGTGCCGATGACCGGCACACCCGAGGCGAAGGACTCTAGCGCCACAAGGCCCAGTGTCTCCGTGGCGGAGGGGAAGAGGAAGACATCTCCGACAGCGAAGGCAGCGGCGAGCTCCTCGCCGGACAAGTAACCGGTGAACACGGTGTGCGAAGGATCGAAGTTGGCCTTGAGCTCCTCCAGCGCAGGGCCATCGCCGACGACGGCAAGGCGGGCGTCACCAAGCTCTGTCCGCACCAGGTGCATTACGTGGTCGAGGCGCTCCAAGTCCTTTTCCTTGGAGACCCTCCCGATATAGGTCACCAGCGGGGAGTCCGGGTTACCACCGGTGAGGCGCTCGCGCATCTGCGCGGTGGCGCGGCTGGGGTGGTAGGCCTGCGTATCGACAGCCTTGGGCCACAGGTGCGCGTTGTGGATCCCCACCTCCCGAGCCTTATCCACCATGGGGCCTGAGGTGCATAGGTTCACCGCAGCCTGGTTGTGCAGGTACTTCAGAGCGGCCTCAGTCAGCGGGCGGGTCCACCCGATGCCCAGTGCATCGACGTATTCAGGCACGTTGGTGTGGAAGCTAGCCACCAGCGGCACGGCATCGCGCTGCGCGGCAAAGACACCGAGCGCCGCTGTCCAAATGGGATTGACCGCGTGGATGACATCGGGATCGAAATCCCTGATTTCCTTGAAGAACTTCCACGAAGGCAAGCCGAATTTGATTTCCGGGTAGACCCACAGCGACAAGCTGGGTATGCGGGTGACCTCGAAGCCGGCGTAGGTTGCAGGGGCCTTGCCCGTGGCAAAAATCCGGACCTCATGGCCCATCGCGGCCAGCTGGTCCAGAGTGCGCGTCAGGCGCGTGACCACGCCGTCGATCTTGGGGAGGAAGACCTCGGTAACGATTGCGATGCGCACGGAGGACTAGGCCTCCGTGGAGGGGACGCCGGCGTGCTGCTGGCGCGTCCACAGCGATTGCGCCGGAATCTTGGAGCGGTCAGCGCGGTCGGCGTACTTGCGTGCGACTTCCTCCACCTCGTGCAGCAGCCCTTCAGACAAGGTGGTCGGTTCCAGCCCCAGGTTGAGGAAGGTGTCGTTGGTGACGTGGAGCTCATTTTCCGCGGATTCCTTGCGCGGGTTCGGCACGTAGGCCACCTCTGCGCCAGAGATCTTCGCAACCAACTCCGCTAAGTCACGTACGCGGTGGGTTTCCGTCATCTGGTTGATGATCTTGACGCGCTCACCGCGCGCCGGCGGGTTCTGCAAAGCTAGCTCGATGCAGCGCACCATGTCCCGGATGTGGATAAAAGCGCGGGTCTGGCCACCGGTGCCGTGCACGGTCAGTGGGTAGTCGATGCCGGCTTGGATGAGGAAGCGGTTGAGCACCGTGCCGTAGTCACCGTCATAATCAAAGCGGTTGATAAGGCGCTCGTCCTTCTGGGTCTGCTCCGTGTGCGTGCCCCAAATGATGCCCTGGTGCAGATCGGTGATGCGCAGCTCATCGTTCTTGGCGTAGTAGGCAAACAGGTGCTGGTCCAGCACCTTCGTCATGTGGTAGACCGAGCCCGGGTTGGAGGGGTACAGGATCTGCTGCTTGACGACGCCCCCCTCACCCGCATCCACCTGCACGTCCAGGTAGCCTTCCGGGATCTTCATTCCGGCGGTGCCGTAGCCGTAGACACCCATGGTTCCCAAGTGAGCGACGTGGATATCCTGCTCAGATTCCACGATGGCGGCGAGCAGGTTGTGGGTGGCGTTGATGTTGTTATCCACCGTGTAGCGCTTGGTGCGCGAGTTTTTCATGGAATAGGGGGCGGCGCGCTGCTCAGCGAAGTGCACCACGGCATCCGGGCGTTCGGTATTCAGGAACTCGAGCAGGTCGTCGTAGTCCTGGGCCACGTCGAGGTTGCGGAAGCCAATGGTCTTGCCGGAAACCTCGGTCCACGCAGCCAGGCGTTCCTCAATGGAGGCGATGGGTGTTAAGGATTCCGCGCCCAACTCCTCATCGATGGCGCGCCGGGAGAGGTTATCCACGATGATGACGTCATGGCCTTGGTCGGAGAGATAAAGGGAAGCGGGCCACCCACAGAAGCCGTCTCCGCCGAGAATCGCTACCTTCATTACTTATCTCTCCACATCACTGTCGGGGGCACGAGCTACGGCGCCGCCGACGATGGGGAAACCCCGTCGCGGCGGCAAGCACTTTTCAATACCTTACCGTTGACGGCCCTCACATGAGGGCCCTTAACGGTAAACAGTGAGTGAATGTTTCCTCGGGCTGCACCACTAGAGCAAAGCATGGTGCAGGGCGCAGGAGGCTCGGTGTCCAGAGTAAGTTCTGCAAACGCGCCCTGTACACTGGCCCGCATGCTTGAAGCCGTGCTCAATGCCTTTGCCGATTCCGTCAACGCCCTACTGATCGGAATCCTGGTGGCTATCGGCATCATGCTTCCGCGGGGGAGCTACCGCAAGATTGCGGCCCTCGTCATCGTCGGCGATTGGTTCGGTGTGCTCACCGCAGCCGCCGTGGTGATGTTCGTATTCGTCGGTATCCAGGACAAGGTTGCCGCGGCCTTGGAATCGCCTCTGCTGGGGTGGGGGCTGGTAGTCATTGGCCTTGCTCTGGGACTTCTAGCCTGGCGCTCCCAGGGCGAACCCAACGATATGGTGCAGAAACTGCTCGGCCCGCTGCGCACTCCTTCGGCTAAGACCGTTGTGGTGGGCTATGCCATGGGCGTTATCCAGTCCTTGACCTCCGTGCCCTTTTTCTATGGCCTGATGCACCTAGCGGCCGGGGACTTTAGCAATACCGTTAAGTATGGTGGCCTCTTTTTCTACGCCACGTTTGCGCTCTCGCTGCCGACGGTGTGCGGATTATTCATCGCCCTTGTGCGGGCGAAGCCACAGTCCTGGGCCGGACGCGCCTTTGCGTGGGCCCGGGAGAACTCCACCACCGTGACATTGTGGAGCGGCTACGGCGTGGCCGCTTTCCTGGTGGTCATGGGCATCTTCGCTCTGCTTTAGGGGCTTGCCTTCAAGGCGACTCGGCAGCTGTCCTAGCTTCGCGGTGGTGGAACTGCCCTAGTTGCCAAAATTCTGGCCAGATCGTGCGGCAGGCTCGGGAGTTTTGGCAACAACGGCAGTTGCGACTGCTAGTCGTAGAGGACGGCGTCGAGAGGGAGGGCGTCGCCAAGCAGCGCCTGATTTTTGAAATTTCGACGTAGCGCGCGGCGTGCGGTATGAAGGCGGCGGATTCCTCAGGGCTCAGCTCGCGCCGCACCTTGGCTGGAACCCCGGCGGCTAGTGTGCCGGCGGGAATGTCCTGGCCTTCGAGCACCACCGCGCCGGCGGCGATGAGAGAGCCAGGGCCCACGGTGGAGCCGGAGAGCAAGGTGGCTTTCATCCCGACGAGCGTGCCCGCACCCACCCGCGTGCCGTGGAGCATGGCCATGTGGCCCACGGTGACATCATCCTTCAGCACACACGGCTCGGTGGATTCAACGTGGATGACGCAGTTGTCCTGGATATTGACGCGGGCGCCTAGACGGATGGAACCAACGTCCCCGCGCAGCACGGAGCCATAAAACACGGAGGAGTCAGGGCCGATGGTGACGTCACCGATGATGGTGGCATTCGGGGCGATCCAGGCGCTGCGGTGGATGCGGGGAGTGCGTCCTTGGAAGGGAAGGATGAGCATGGCAGGCTAGCTTTCTTCAGGGGTGGTTTCGATGGAGACCGCAAGCGACTCGGAGACTTCATAATCGCCGGGCGTGGCGCTGATCTGGGCCAGCATGTCCCGTTCCGCAGGGGATAGCGGGATGGCCCAGCCCCGCTTGGGATCATGGACCGGACGCTGTGCCTTCGTCGTGGGGGAAAGATGCACCGTGGTCTTAGAGCCACTTAAGCGCGCGGGCTCGCCGGAGCGCGCCACCTCACTGAGTACCTGTGCGCCGGCTGGGGAGGTAACCAGGATGATGAGGCCGCCGGCCGTGTGGACGGACAGGTGGTCTACGGAGACCTCGACGGCGTGGGGATCCGGGGAGGCCAAGCGGACGGTGGGGGAGCCGCCGAGCTTATCGACGATATCCTTTACCGCGGAAAACAAACTCATGGCGCGATCCTAGCGCGGGGGTACCATCGTGCAGTGTGATTGACGCGAAAGATACAGCACTCGTCATTGAAGGCGGCGGTATGCGCAATTCCTATACCGCCGCGTGCATCGTCAAACTCCTAAAGGAGGAGGTGGAATTCGGCTGGGTCGGAGGCGTGTCCGCGGGCTCCTCGCACACCGTGAACTTCCTTTCCCGCGATGTGGTTCGCTCCGAGGAATCCTTCGTGGACTTTGCCAAGAACCCCAGCTTCGGCGGCCTGGGCTCACTGTTGCGCGGTAGCGGCTACTTCAATGCGGAGTTCATCTACGAGAAGGCTGCGGACCAGGACATGCCCTTTGACTGGGAAGCCTTTGACGCTAACCCGGCGCAGGTGTGCATTTCCGCCGCGCGCGCAGATACGGGGGAGAGCGTGTATTGGGGGCGTGAAGACATCAAGACGCAGGAAGACCTGATGGTGCGTGTGCGCGCCTCCTCGACGCTGCCGTTGATCATGCCGATGCGCGTCATCGACGGTGCGCCGTATGTCGACGGCGCCATGGGGGAATCCGGCGGCATCCTCATCGAGCAGGCGGAGAAGGCCGGGTTTGAGAAGTTCCTGTTCCTGGGGTCGAAACCGCGTGGCTACGTGCGGCCTGAGGTGGGGCGGCCGGCGGCGCTGCGACGAATCTTCCGAAAGTACCCTGCCGTAGCGGAGGCGATGATTGCTCGGCCGGCCCGGTACAACGCCTCCAAGGACCGGCTTCTGGAGCTGGAAAAGGAGGGGAGCGCACAGCTTTTCTTCCCGGAGGATATGCAGGTGGCATCGACTGAGCGTTCTGTGACAAAGCTGCGCTCCAACTATGAGGCTGGGCGCGCGCAGACCTATGCCGAATGGCCGGCGTGGAAGGAATTCCTCAGCAGCTAGTGAGCTCAGCGGGGTCGTGCGCGACTCACTTTTGCCAACACGGTGTGAGTCGCGCCTCCTCTAGGGAGGAGAAGCGGACCCATGCATGGAGTTTTCTGAGTGTTTTCTTACAATGATTTCCCGTGTTGGCACTATTTGATGGAAATATTTGGCTGAGCATTTTCTTTATTGCTTTGCTCGGCACGTTATTTGGCATGATTCCTTTTGGCCCGCTGCGCTTCGGCGCAGCCGGCACCTTGTTCGTGGGATTGGCCATCGGCGCCTTTATCGATCTCGACGGCACGATTTTAAGCAGCCTGCAGGAGATGGGCCTTGGCCTCTTCATCTATATGCAGGGCTTGTCTGCCGGCGAGCGCTTCTTCAAAGGCTTCTCTGAACAGCTCAAGCACATGATTACTGCCGCGATAGCGGTGGTGGGTGCTGCCGCCGTGGCACTTCTCGCGGGCGGCTGGTTGGGACTGTCGCCCTTGCTCTCCGTGGGCGTGTTCTCCGGTGCGACGACCTCGACGGCATCGCTTGCCGTGGCGCAACAGCAAACGGGCGAGGAACTGCCCGCCGTGGGCTACTCCTTGGGCTATCCGGTAGGCGTGGCCGTCGCTATCCTCCTGGTAGCTTTTCTGCTCAAGCAGTCCTGGCCGGCCACTAAGGACAAGGACAATTCCGCGGAGGAGGTCTTTCGCTCCCGGACTATTCGGGTGACCAAGGACATCACCTACGAGGAGCTGGTGGAGCGATTCGAGGATCAGTTTGTTATCGCCACGATTCGCCGCGGCAATATCCGAACCGTGGCCGGGGACCATCCGGAGATTCGCAAGGGTGACATCCTGCGCGTACTCGTGACGAAGGCGAAAAGGCACGAGCTTACCGCTGCCCTAGGCAAGCGTCAGCCTCAAGTGCCCTTCGTGGACAAGCGTTTGGTCATTGAAACCGTGGTGGTGTCGAACTCCGATATTGCTGGTCGAACCGTGGAGGACCTCAACCTCTTCAAGCGCTACGGTGGCCGCATTGTCCACGTGCAACGCGGTGATGAAGAGTTCCTGGCTAGCTTCGATACGCACCTCGATGCAGGCGACCGGGTGACGGTGATTGTGGATCAGGACCGCCTGGGTGATATTCGCGATTACTTCGGTGACTCGGTTCAGGGTTACTCGCAGCTGAACTGGGTTGCTGTCGGTGGTGGTCTGTTCCTGGGCTACCTCATCGCGCTCATTGTGGTTCCACTACCGGGTGGCACGTCCTTCGAGCTTGGCTTTGCGCTGGGCCCATTGATTACCGGACTTGTTCTCGGAGCTCTGCACCGCACGCGCCGCGTGCCCTGGAAGGTTCCGGCTTCTATCAATCTGGCTCTTCAGCAGTGGGGCCTGGTTATCTTCTTGGCTTCGGTGGGCCTGGCCTCAAGTGAAGCTTTCCAGTCCACGGCATTCTCCTGGATGGGCCTGAAATGCATGGCTCTCGCCGCCATCATTACCGTGGTTGTCGTCGTCCTCTTCGCTGTGGCTAACAGGTTCCTTGGCCAGTCAGAAACCCGCACCGCGGGCGGCGTTTCCGGCATCTTCGGCCAGCCTGCCGTGGTCGACTACGCCACAGGAATCAGCACGGATTCCCGCATTATGACTGGATACGCGGCCACCATTGTGGTGGCGCAGATAGTCAAAATCGTGGTCATTCCGTTGATGCTCACGGTCTAATCCGACACGCAAACTGCTGCGGGGAGCCTAGTCAGTGCTCCCCGCAGCTGGCCGTTTTGGAGCCTTCACCGCACTTCAAACTGTTTTGTGTCGCGCTGCTTTGGCATTGTGCGAGCATACATTGATGCAAAAGGGTGGCGCGGCACACAATCCATCGGTACAATTCTGGTTAACTTCGTACAGTTTGGAGAGCGAAATATGGACATCGTTATTGCGGGCGCTGCCCGCACGCCTTTCGGCAAGTTGCTTGGTTCCCTTGCACCCTTGTCTGCGACGGAGCTTGGATCCCGCGCCATCGCTGCCGCACTCGAGCAGGCACAGGTTCACCCTGACGACGTCGATGCCGTGATGTGTGGCCAGGTCCTGCAGGCAGGTGTGGGGCAGAATCCCACGAAGCAAGCAGCACTAGGGGCAGGGATTTCTCCGAACGCGCACACCGCAACGGTCAACAAGGTCTGTTTGTCCGGCCTGACCGCGGTTATCGACGCCTCCCGGCTCCTTCGCTCCGGTGAAGCCACGGTGGTGGTTGCCGGGGGAATGGAGTCGATGTCAAAAGCGCCGCACCTACTGCCGCAGTCACGCAGTGGGAAGAAGTTCGGTACCGTCGAACTGCTCGATCATATGGAGCACGATGGCTTGCGCGCGGCCGACCTGGGGATTTCGATGGGGTCGCTGTCAGAGAAATATGCCGAACGCTATCCCGCAACCCGCCAAGAGCAAGACCGCTGTGCCGCGTTGTCCCACCAGCGCGCTGTGCAAGCGAGTGAGGAGGGGGCCTTCGACAAGGAGATCGCTCCCATAACGGTATCGAGCAAGCGCGGCGAGGTCCTCATCTCACGCGATGAAGGAATTCGGGAAGGGGTTACTGAAGAAACCTTGGCCGGGTTGCGACCAGCTTTTCAGAGCGATGGGAGTATTACCGCTGGCAATTCCTCACCCATCACGGATGGGGCGGCTGCAGTAGTTCTCACCACACGTGAGCACGCGGAAAAGGAAGGACTGCCGGTCATGGCGGTCCTACGTGCGCCAGGGCAGGTAGCCGGTCCGGATTCATCCTTGCAGGAGCAACCCGCTCGGGCTCTCCTCGCAGCCCTTGAGCGCCAAGGCTGGGGCATTGCTGATCTCGATCACATTGAGATCAATGAGGCTTTCGCCGCAGTGGTGGTTCATTCTGCCAAGGTCCTCGGTATCAATCCCGATGATGTGAACCCGCAGGGCGGTGCGATTGCCCTGGGGCATCCTATCGGTGCATCCGGTGCCCGGCTCGTAGCCCATGCGGCGCATCGCCTTGCGAGCGGCCAGGCCCATCGCGCGGGTGTCACTTTGTGCGGCGGCGGTGGCCAGGGTGAAGCGCTGTTGCTTGAAGCTCCACACTAGAACGCGCCCGATTGTCCATAAAGAGGAGGAATAGACGATGACGAATGAAATTATCCACGACATCCGCGGCCATGCTGGTGTTCTTACGCTAAACCGGCCCAAGGCCATTAACGCGCTAAATCAGACAATGATTGATGAGATGACGTCAGTTTTGAAGGACTGGCAGGACGATGATCGCGTCAAGCTCGTTATCCTCCGGGGCGCGGGTGATCGTGGGCTGTGTGCTGGTGGCGATGTTGCGGCCTTGTACCACGATGCACTGGAGGGCGGCACGGCAGGCGCCCATTTCTGGAAGACGGAATATGAACTGAACTATTTAATCTCCACCTATTCCAAGCCCTATGTGGCGCTCATGGAAGGCATCGTGCTGGGCGGCGGAATTGGTGTCTCAGCGCACGCCTCGCACCGCATTGTTTGCGAGGATTCGCGCATTGGAATGCCGGAGGTTGGGATTGGGTATTCGCCCGATGCCGGTGGGTCCTATCTTCTGTCCCGAGCTGCGGATCGTCTTGGCCGGCACTTGGCGTATACCGCGATCCACGTGGGGGCCGCGGAGGCGATCGATACCGGCTTCGCGGACTACTTCGTGCCCAAGGACAAGCTCGATGCTCTCGTTGAGCAGCTGGTGGAGACGGGCGACCCAGCCGATATTGAGAAGTTCACTGAGTCAGTGGGCCCAGGCTTCGGTAAGGACCGCGCCGAAATGGTGGACGTCTACGCCGCAGACACCGCTGAAGAGACCCTTGCCCGCCTGCAAGAACGTGCAGCAGCAGGCGGCGACGGGCATTGGGCGGCGAAGGCCGCCAAGCGGATGAGCTTGAATTCCCCGCTGGGCATTCGCGTCACCGAGGAATCCTTAAATCGCAATGCGACGATGAGCTTCGCGGAGACCTTGACCCAGGAGTTCTGGATGTCCGTGAACATGCAAAAACACAAGGAATTTGTGGAGGGAATTCGCGCGCAAATCGTGGATAAGGACCGCAATCCCTCCTGGGAATATGAGTCCATCGGCGCCGTCCCCGACGACGTGGTGGCTTCTGTCCTTGAACCCATCGAGGGCAGCGTGGAAGCCCCAGAATTCAACGATCACCACTGATTAAATACCAATCAAGAACCACAGGAAGGACACTATTACCATGGCAATTCTTAGCGAGAAGCGCGGCCGCGTCGCACTCATCACGCTCAATCGTCCGGAGGCGCTTAATGCCCTGAACAACGACACCATGCTTGAAGTTACCCAGGCAGTTCAGGAATTCGACGCCGATGCAGAAGTAGGGGCAATCGTCATTACCGGTTCAGAGAAAGCGTTTGCGGCCGGTGCAGATATCAAGGAAATGTCTTCGAAGTCGGCGACAGAGATGTACACCGCGGATTGGTTCGCAGGTTGGGACGTCCTCACACGAGCCCGCACGCCGATCATCGCTGCAGTGAACGGATACGCCCTCGGCGGAGGCTGTGAGCTAGCTATGATGTGTGACTTCATCATCGCTGGCGACAAGGCCAAGTTTGGCCAGCCGGAAGTCAACTTGGGAGTCACACCAGGCATGGGAGGCTCCCAGCGACTGACCCGAGCTATCGGAAAGGCGAAGGCCATGGAGATGTGCCTGACTGGCCGCATGATGGCAGCCGAGGAAGCAGAACGCTCCGGCTTGGTAGCCCGCGTGGTTCCGGCGGGTGAGCTCCTTGACTCGGCGCTGGAGACGGCAAAACTCATCGCCTCGAAGTCCTTCGTGGCAACGTCTCAAATCAAAGAGCAAGTCAATGCGGTTGATGAACTCTCATTGTCCCAAGGTATCCAGTTCGAGCGCCGTACCTTCCACGCTTTGTTCTCTTCTCATGATCAGAAGGAAGGCATGGCAGCCTTTGTAGAGAAGCGCGACCCGGAGTTTAAGCACTCCTAAACCTTAACCGCGAGTTAGCCTTTTTGGCTTCTTCGGCCGCACGCGCGAGGGGGGCACGCTTCTTAAAGAACAGATGGCTACTGGGGGTCGGACTCCTCGACATCTTCGCCTGCTGCGCGACGGATGCGGTTGGCAGCAGCAATGATGCGGTCTTGCTCGCCAGTAGAAAGCGCAACGGAAGCAAAATAGCGATCAAGAGCAGGCCCCGCCGCCGAGGCCAACACGATGCCTTGGTCGGTAATCATGACCAAGGTTGAGCGTTTGTCTTTTGGATCGCTGACCCGCTCGATAAGTTCGTCCTTCTCAAGTTTGCGCACCGTGTGAGTGAGTGACGCCGGTGGAAGCTGAAGCCGAGCGCTGATTTTAGACATGGGCATGCTTCCCGCACGTGACCACATGAGCACAGCGAGGATCTCGAACTGGTTGTAGCTCACCCCATAAGGAGCCAGCACATTTTCGGCGCCATTACGCAAAATGTGTGCGGCACGTTCGAAGGAGGATACCGTGGCGAGGCCACGAGCAGAGCGCGCGGAATAACGCTTCGCCCACTGACGGCGTGCTTCAGCGATGATATCCATGAGCGGAAAAGGACCTCCTTGCGGTACGTGAGATAACTATAAATGAGAGCTTCGCTGTTCTAAGTACCCGACCACACGCATCGCAGATAGGGCCGCAGACGGGGGAGAGCTACCGGGGGATTATGGCGTCGCAGGTGCGAAAGCCCCAGCAGTGGGCTGGGGCCTGCGTTGCTGAAGGGCGGTGGGGTTAACCTTTTAGAGCTGGAAAGTCGGAATCCGCGTATTCCGTCGATGCCTTCGTCTCGCCGCCGTCAGCGGAGTGGATCTCGTTTTCGCGCTTGCGCAGATCTACACGGCGGATCTTGCCGGAGACGGTCTTCGGAAGTTCATAGAACTCGAGGCGGCGGATGCGCTTGTAGGGGGCCAACCCATCGCGGCAGTGCTTAAGGATGGACTCGGCGGTCTCCGCCGTCGGCTCGTAGCCGCCGGCGAGAGCGACGTAGGCCTTTGGCACGGCGAGGCGGATGGGATCCGGGGAGGGAACCACCGCTACCTCGGCGACTGCCGGGTGCTCAATGACAACGGATTCGAGTTCGAAAGGGGATAGGCGGTAGTCGGAGGCCTTGAAGACATCGTCGGCGCGGCCAATGTAGAAAATGTAGCCGTCCTCATCGCGCTCCGCGGTGTCTCCCGTGTGGTAGTAACCATCGCGGAAGACTTCCGCGTTCTTGTCTGGGTCATTGAAATAACCCACAGTCAGGCCGACTGGGCGGGGGTCGAGCTTCAAGCAGATTTCTCCGGTATCCCCAATCTCATCAGTAGCGGGATCCTTGAGTACGACTTCCCAGCCTGGCAGCGGACGCCCCATCGAGCCTGGCTTCACCTTTTGCTCTGGGGTATTGGCAATCTGCAGCGTCGTCTCCGTCTGCCCGAAACCATCGCGAACGTTTGTGTTCCAGGCCTTGGAAATGGTGCTGATGAGCTCGGGGTTGAGCGGCTCGCCAGCCGCAACCAGCTTCTTCGGTGGGGTCTTCATACGGCCCAGGTCTGCTTGGACGAGCATGCGCCAGACCGTTGGGGGCGCGCAGAAGCTGGTGACGCCTTCTTCTTCCATCTTGTCCATGAGCGCAGCGGCGTCGAAGCGCGCATAGTTGTATAGGAAGATGGTGGCCCCGGCGATCCACGGCGCGAAGAAGTTTGACCATGCGTGCTTGGCCCAGCCGGGGGCGGCAACGTTGAGGTGGACGTCGCCAGGCGCCAAGCCAATCCAGTACATCGTAGTCAGGTGACCCACTGGATAGGACGTGTGAGTGTGCTCGACGAGCTTCGCCTTCGACGTAGTGCCGGAAGTGAAATACAGCAGGAGGGTCTCATCAGCCTTGGTTTCCTGCTTCGGCGTGTACTTTTCCGAGCCAGTAAAAGAATCCGAATAGCGCAGGGTAGGATGCGCTGTCTGCGCATCTGGTTCGTCACCGACCTGGATCAGGGTGAAGTCACCGCTGACATCTTGGAACTTGACGGCATCTTCGGCATTGGCCACGACCCAGGAAATATTGGCTCGGTCAGTGCGGTCCTGCAGATCAGCCGCGCCAAGCATTGCGGTCGCCGGGTTAAGAACGAAGCCTGCCTTGATGCAGGCCAGCATGCACTCCCACAGTTCTACTTGATTGTTGAGCATGAGCATCACGCGATCACCGCGCTGGACGCCCTGGGCCTCCAGCCAGTTGGCCAGTTGTGCCGAGCGAGCTGACATCTCAGCAAAGGTACGGCGGGTGCTGCTGCCATCTGTCTCACAGATGACGAGAGCCTCTCGGTCCTTCGATTCCTCCGCAGTGGCGAGGTGATCGAACCAATCAAGTGCGAAGTTGAAGTGCTCGAAGCGCGGCCATTCGAAGTTGCTGCGGGCTGCTTCATAATCAGTCTGATAAGAAACCAGCAGGTCGCGGGCTGCTTGGAATTGTTCGGTCACCGTGGTCATTGGTTCTCCTCTAGCTTGTGCTCAAATGGGGAAGGACGGCGCACTGGCTATGGCCCGTGTCCCAAACCGTTCGTCTCTGTGACGTGGGTCGCAGCCTACTTTACTTCGAGTTCGAAGTAATGGCTAGAGATTTTCTGAACTGCCTTTGAAAGATGCAGGTTAGCGTAGTGAAATTCCGTGGAGAATGAGCTGGCCAAGGGTGTGGTAGGCCTCTGCTGGGGCCAGGGTGTCTGAGTAAAAGCCCTGCTGAATATCACTCATTGAGCGCTGGATAAGGCGGGAGACAAAGTCGGTGTACTCGGCGGTGAATTCCCCAGCCTCGACGCCCTGGCTGAGTAGCTTGTGGATAGTCTCGGTAGCTCTCCTCGTGTTGAGGCTATACACCTCCTGAGCGGCGGGTTCAGAGGCGAGGTCGCGCATGAACTCAGGGCTCGCGGGTTCCAGGGCAATGGTCATCGAGGAGAAGTATTTCTCAAGAGCTTGGGCGTATGTGGGCGCTGTGGTGACTGCGGTGCGACGGGTGATTTCTTTGAAGAAGCTAACCAGTACGCGGCGAATGATCGCGTCTCTGGATGGGCCTAATGCGTGCATGGTCGATTTTGAGCATTGGTAGCGCTTCGTTGCGCCGTCGATGGTAAAGGATTCGAAGCCCTCGGCTAGAAAGTCCTGCAAGAGGGCATTGAACAGCTCGCGTTGTCGTGGCGTGAGTGGTTGGGTCATGAGTCTTTCTGCCTCTCGGTGGTCCTGGCTATGTGGGGTATTTGTGTGCGTTCTCCCCAGTCTGTTGCGCACAATGATCATAGAACACGGCGCGTAAGAGTACGGAAAGATGTATATTCGTACTCATTCAATGTGAAGAGCCCATTGATGCCTGAGTCCAAGAGCTTGTATGTGGCCTGGAGAAAGCCCATACATCGACCTTAAAACCCAGCTAGAAAGGTAGAAAGCTATGCCGCCGATTCTTAGTTCGCAACACCCCAGCGGGAAACATTTGGAGAGCATTAAGTACCCCCACGCTGATATTTTCGCGGTGGCAGATCGTCTCGTCCCAGAGGAACAGGCGCGTTTAGCAGAGATCCACGAGTTCTTGCAGACGGAGATTCGCCCTGTCGTAGGCGAATACTGGGACCGTGAGGAGCTGCCATTCGATCTTCTTCCCCGCATGGCGGAGATGGGCTTGGGCGAAATTGAACTCACGGATACCTCGCGCCTTTACCGCGGGCTGGTGTACGCGGAAGTAACCCGCGCGGACGTGTCCTTGTCTGCCCTGGTGGGCATTCACAACGAGTTGGTCCTCGGACTCATCGACAAACTGGGCTCGCCAGAGCAAAAGGACACCTGGCTAGCAGGTTTGCGCCAATTCACCAAGGTGGGTTGCTTTGCGTTGACCGAACCGGAGCACGGCTCCGATATCGCCGGCGGCCTTGCCACCACAGCAGAGCGCACCGCTGAAGGCTGGCTCATCAATGGAGCGAAACGTTGGATCGGGGCCGGCACCTTCGCCGATTTTGCTATCACCTTCGCACGGGATAAAGCAGACAATGAGATTAAGGCCTTCATCGTTGAACTCGACCGCGAGGGCGTAACGCGCAGCAAGATTTCGCGCAAGATGGGCCTGCGCATCATGCAGAATGCGGACCTTAAGTTCGACAACGTCCTCATCCCACACGAGAACCTGATTCCGGGTGCGGAATCCTTTGCCAACGTCAATGACTTCCTGTGTTACTCGCGCGCCTGGGTGGGCTGGCAGGGAGCCGGCTTGCAACTAGGCATCTTCGACAAGGCCCGCGAGTACGCGGTCAAGCGCCAGCAGTTTGGCAGGCCAATCGCCAAATTCCAGTTGGTCCAGGAGCAGCTTTCTCGTATCCTCGGCAACGCCACCGCGTCACTCGCCATGATGGCGCAGCTGGCAGAGGTTCAAGAACAAGGAAAGCTGGAAATGCCCTTTGCCGCTTTGGCAAAAGCAACCACCACCCGCCTGGCGCGCGAATCCGCCGCGGCGGGCCGCAACATCGGCGGAGGAAACGGCATCCTGACCGAATACGACTTGTCGAAGATGATGGATGATGCCGAGATTCTCTTCACCTACGAGGGAACCTACGACATCAACTCGCTCATCGTCGGCCGCGCTGTCACCGGCGTTTCAGCTTTCGTTTAAACAGCCCTGTCTACCCCCACACCCCACGGTGATTCAAGGAGAAAACATTATGAACCTGCACGAAGCATCCGCCGTCGTGACCGGCGGTGCATCCGGCCTCGGGGCCGCAACGGCCGCAGCACTCGCGGAGCACGGAGCTACGGTCACCGTGCTCGATCTGTCCGTCCCGGAGGAGAAACAAAACGGAGTCAATTACACGGCAGTTGACGTCACCGATGCGGCCGCAGTACGCGAGGCGGTTCTCGCCGCATCCGAGCAAAAGCCTTTGCGCGTGGCGGTGAATTGCGCAGGCATCTGCCCTTCAGCACGCATCTTCGGGCGAAAAGGCCCCCACGACCCGGTGCTGTTTTCTAAGACGATCAACGTTAACCTCATGGGGACCTTCCACGTCATGACCGCAGCCGCCGAGGCGATGGCCCAGGCAGAACCACTCGACGAGGACGGCCAGCGCGGAGTCATCATCAACACCGCTTCCGTCGCGGCCTTCGAAGGGCAGGTTGGCCAGGCGGCCTACGCGGCGTCGAAGGGCGCGGTGGCTGCCCTGTCGATTACAGGAGCACGGGATCTCGCGTCGTTGGGAATCCGTGTCAATGCCATCGCGCCGGGCGTCGTAGCTACCCCGATGATGGAACAAATCACTCCGGAGTTCCGCGAACAGCTCGAGGCCACCGTGCCTTTCCCCGCAAGGCTGGCAAAGCCGGAGGAATTCGCCGCCCTAGCTGTGTCCATTACCGAGAACCCTTATATCAATGGCGAAACGATTCGCTTGGATGGTGCGCTGCGTATGCCGCCACGCTAAGGGCCTCATCACGAGAATCAACCCTCAGAAACCCATCACGCGCGCATTGTCGACGCCCCTCCGATACGGGGCCTAGCCATAAGCCGGCAGGCCCCAACAGGGAAAGACTGCGCGCGTAGTCTGCACCAGCGCTGCGTGCGGCTTTTCCGCCATGACCTTGGTGGGATCGAAACCCCCAATGGCGGCGCACGCACCCTCATCACCCAAGGTGGGCGAGCCCTCCCAGCCGTTCGGCATCCGTTCCGAAGCTGCGAGCTCAACGTCGGCGACTGCGGCCAGCACCTGGGTCCACGCGCGGGCAACGGCGTCGACGTGATATCCGCCGCCGCCAAGCGCGACCCATCGCCCACCCGCAAACTGTTTCGCCCACACCGCCACTGAGCGATAAGCCCGCGCCATCGCGTCGATGGTGAGTTCCAGATCCGCGAGGGGATCAGAGCGGTGCGGGTCCGCACCGTGTTGGGAAATGATGAAGTCGGGGCGGAATTTCTTGAGGAGCGGCGGGACGACCGCATGGATGACCTGCAGCCACTCCTCGTCACTCACCCCGCGGGGCAGGGCCACGTTAACCGCGGTCCCTTCCGCGCCTTGACCACCAATCTCGTGTGCATAACCAGTCCCAGGAAAGAGATAGAGTCCCGATTCGTGTACCGAGATGGTGAGCACGTTGGGGTCATTCCAAAAAATCTTTTCGACGCCGTCACCGTGGTGGGCATCCAAGTCCAAGTACACCACGCGTTGGGCGCCATTTGCCTTAAGCCAACGGATGGCAATCGCAGCATCGTTGTACATGCAGAACCCTGACATGGAATCGGCGAAGGCGTGGTGCAACCCGCCGGAAAGGTTAACGGCGCGCTGCGCGCGGCCCTCCCACACAGCGCGCGCGGCCGCTAGGGTGCCACCGGCGATGCGCGCGGCGACCGTCGATAAGCCGTGGCTAATCGGGTTGTCTTCAGTGCCCAAGCCAAAGTGAGCGGAAGGCACCTCGGCGCGGGTGGCGGCGATGTAATCAGGACTGTGAACGAGCTCCAAGTGGGAGGTATTCAACGGGGCGGGACATTCGATGTCGAATTCTTCCAGCACCCCGAAGTGTTTGGCCAGCGACAGTGCTGCGGCGACTCGATCCGGCCCCATCGGATGCCCTGGGCCCAGCGAATAGCGGTGCATCTCCTCGGAGGCAAAAAGAAGAGGCTTCGTCTGGTTCATGACAAGGACCTCGCGAGAGGATCGCGGACATCACCGAGCGGTGCGATGCGCATTCGAGCCCCCACCACAACAGTGTGCGATACCCCGGCGATGACGGGGGAAAGCTCAATATCGACGAGTGCAGCGATGTCGTCCTTGAGCTGTGCCAGCTGCATCATGACCTCTTCGACACGGTGCAGTTTGGCAGCTTTGGTGCCGCGGTAACCAGCAAGAAGGGGAGACGCCTTGAGGCAGCTGAGCATGTCGAGTGCATCGGTGCGACGAAGCGGGGGCACACGCCACTCGACGTCTCCCAAAAGATCCGAGGGTAGACCGGAGAAACCGGCGGAAATCATGGGCCCAACAACGGGATCTTCGATGGCACGCACAGTGAGAGAGGCGCCAGCTGTGACCATGCGTTGCACGACTGGGATGAGAATGGCCGGATCCTCGCCCAAGTGGAGATCGCGCGTGAGCTGGGTGATGGTAGTCCACGCGCGCACCATGGATTCCTCGTCATGGATGCTTCGCACGACGGTGGGCAGCTCTGAACGGCCCCGCACCATCTGCGAGCTGCACTTGAGAACGACATCCCAACCATAATCGCGGCCGGCCGCGATGGCTTCGTCGAGGGTGCGCACCGGGGCCCAAGGGACGATCTCTATGCCATAAGCCCTAAGGATTCGCGCGCACTCCTCGTCGGTGGCCCAGCGTCCCGTGGGGGAATCAGTCAGAACCTCCGCGACCACACCGCGCGCTTCTGCAAGGCCCGTGCTGTTGGCGAACTCATCGGAAGGATTGGGGCGTGCTAGAGCGCGGCGGCGTTCATTATCGATGATGGTGGCCAGAGCCTCAATGGCGTCGGCGTAGGTGCCAAACACGGGAAGCTGGCCGGGCGCCTCTGGCCCCTCGGAGGTGCGGAAATCGGGGATATCAAAACCCACGAAGCTGGCGATGAGCGGGGTATCCGTCGTCGTTGCCGCCAACTGGGACAGATTTACGTAGGCCTCCTTGAGGATGAACTCACCAACTTCCACGACGGCGCACAGCACCGCGTCGATACCCGGATCTTCTAGGGCGCGCCGGGCCAGTTCCGTGATGGCGGGGGCGGGGTCATCGACGACGGTGGTGGCGTGCGGGCGCAGCCCGAAGCGCCAGGCGGCCTGTTCCATCTGCGCGGTGAGGCCGGAGGAATTCGACATCACTGCGATGCGGCGGCCCTGCGGAACGGGTTGGCGCGCGAGGAGCTGGGCGATGTCGAGCATGGCATCGCGGCGGGTGACCACCATTGCCCCGGTGCAGCGAATGATCTCGTCGAGCGCAGCCGGGCTCGCCGCCGATAGTCCCTCCACCGCGTAGTGGCGGGCCGACTTCAGAGCCCGAGAGGGCAAGAACACGACGACGTGCTTGTCCAGCGCTAGGCGGCGCAGCACCCGGAAGAATTTGCGCGGGTTACCAATCGAGTCGAGGGAGAGCAAACAAATTCGTGTGTTCTCATCTTGGCTCCAGAATTGCATGACGTCATTGCCTGTGACGTCAGCGAAGGAACCGGCGGCAATGAAATTGCTTAGGCCGCATCCGAGCTGCAGTGCATGAGACAGAGCTAGCGTCGCCACACCCGCAGACTGAGTAAACAGGCCCACCTGTCCCGCACGCGGCATGGGTGCTGGGCTGGCGTTGAGCCGCACTGCCGCGTCTGTGTTGATCAGGCCTAGCGCAGCTGGGCCAAGGGCTCGCAGGCCGTAGTCCCTAGCCGCGAGCACGATGTCGCGAGCCTGGTCGGGGGAGAGGTTGGGGTTTTGGCTGCGGGAGATGAGGACTACTCCTTTGGCACCGGCAGCGGCAGCAGCCTGCATAGCTTCCGCGCCGCCGTGGCCTTGGAACTCGATGACGACGAGATCCACCGGCTCATCGAGGGCGTTGAGCTCCTCCACGCCGTGAAGGTGGCGTAATGTACCGGCGAAGTTGGCGCTAGCTAGCTGCTTGCTGGACAGCGTTCCGACCACCGCCACGGAGCGTGGGTTGAGCAAACGGTGGATCGAGTTCGCTTCTGCACGCAGCTCGCGGCGCTCCATGACATCGCGGGAGTTCTCATTCGGCGCTATTCGGAAATCCACCCGGATGAAACCATCCTCAAGTTCCGGCTTCGCGGAATACCCTGCGCGAACGAAAACCTGCACCATCCTGCGGTTCTGCGTCAGCATCTCGGCGAAGAAGCGCTCCACTTTTCCTTCGCGTCCAATTTCTGCGAGGTGCTCTAGCAGGATATTAGCCACGCCTTTTCCGTGGTGGGAATCTTGGACAAGGAAGGAGACATCGCCCACCCGCGCGGGCAGGAACTGCTCGACAATGGAGTATCCGGCAACGGCCACGATGTTGCCGCGTTCCACCATGACGAGGGTGACTTTGTCATAGCCATCCGTGTGGAGCCAGCGGTCTAGGTCATCGTCGGTCAGCGCGGGGTGCGTGCCGAAGAAGCGCAAGTACTTCGATTGATCCGAGACGCGGTCGTAGAAGGCGCGGATGGCGTCGCGGTCGGCGGGTGTGATGGGGCGCAGCGTGGCGATGTCGCCGTCGTTGAGGATGACATCGGCTTCCCAATTCTGCGGCTCGGGGCCGGTGTGCGCGGTAGCCGTGGGCTGCTCCAGGTGGTCCATGCCATCACCTTAGCCAACGCTACGTTGAGCTCAGGACAGGTGAACGGCATTCACCCCACAGGGCCTTGGGGAGGGTATTCACAAAAGCGCTGGACATTACATGTATGGCAAATCACTGCAGGGGGTGAATCGTGTTCTGTATCTCAATTTCTATGGCGGGCGGTTGTTGTCCAACGTTAGTGTGTGACCCAAGCCATACAGGGAGCCGAAGGTTCCAGGAAGGAGACGCGCCATGCGCACTGTGTATCACTACGTCAATGGAGAAACGTTTGAAGGGACATCGGGCAATACCCAGCCTGTGCTGAATCCTTCGACCGGCAAGGAGCAGGCCGCGGTGGCCTTGGCGAACAAGGCCGACGTGGACAGCGTCATTGCGGAATCCGCTAAGGCCCAGCCGGGTTGGGCGGCGCTGAACCCGCAGAAGCGCATCCGCATCATCATGGAGTGGATCCGCCTCATCCATGCCAACATGGATGAGCTGGCCACCCAGCTCTCCCTCGAGCACGGCAAGACTTTCCCGGATGCCAAGGGCGATGTGCTGCGCGGCGTCGACGTTCTGGAGTTTGCCCTCGGTGCGCCGCACCAGCTCAAGGGCGAGTACTCCTCGGAGGTTGGCACCGGCATCGATACCTACTCGCTGCGCCAGCCGCTCGGCGTGGTAGCGGGAATCACTCCATTCAATTTTCCGGCCATGATTCCGTTGTGGAAGGCCGGCCCGGCCCTGGCGGCGGGCAATGCCTTCGTGCTTAAGCCCTCCGAGCGCGACCCCTCCGTGCCGGTTCGCCTGGCGGAGCTCTTCATTGAGGCCGGCGGCCCCGCCGGTGTTCTCAACGTTGTGCACGGCGGCAAAGAGGCCGTCGATGCCATCCTCGATTCCGAGACGATCAAGGCTGTGGGCTTCGTTGGTTCCACGCCGATTGCGCAGTACATCTACGAGCGCTGTGCGGCCACCGGCAAGCGCGCCCAGTGCTTCGGTGGCGCAAAGAACCACGCCATTGTGCTTCCCGACGCCGACATCGACGCCACCGCCGACGCCATCGTGGGCGCTGCCTTCGGCTCCGCCGGTGAGCGCTGTATGGCACTGTCCGTCGTGGTTCCGGTGGGGAAGGAGACGGCAGACCGCCTGCGCGATGCCATCCTGGCAAAGATTCCGGAGCTCAAGGTGGGACACTGCCTCGACCCAGAGGCCGACTATGGCCCATTGGTCACCGCGGAGGCGCGCGACCGTGTCCACCGACTCATCGCCGAAGGCGTGGAAGCAGGCGCAACGCTGCTTACCGACGGCCGGGAGTTGGACATGTCTGACAAGTCTTTCAACGAGGATTCCCTCGCGGATGGCTTCTATTCCGGTCCGAGCTTCTTCGACAACGTCACCGCAGACATGTCTATCTACAGCGAGGAGATCTTCGGCCCCGTGCTGGTTATGGTCCGTGCCGAAACTCTGGAAGAGGCTGTTTCTTACCCGAATGACCATATGTACGGCAACGGCGTCGCCATCTTCACCCAGAACGGTGGCGCGGCCCGCGACTTCTGCAAGAACGTTCAGGTTGGCATGGTGGGCGTCAACGTCCCGATTCCGGTGCCGATTGCCTACCACACCTTTGGTGGCTGGAAGGCCTCTGGTTTCGGCGACCTCAACCAGCACGGTCCGGATTCCTTCCGCTTCTACACCAAGACTAAGACCGTCACCTCGCGCTGGCCTAGTGATGACTCCGCAGGTCCCCAGTTCACCATGCCGGTCATGTAAGGAGAGAACGCAATGACGACTATCGCTTTTATTGGATTAGGCAATATGGGCGGTCCGATGGCCGCCAACCTGGCAAAAGCCGGGCACGAGGTTCGTGGCTTCGATGTCGTGGAAGAAGCCCGGGACCGTGCCGCCGAGCAGGGGATCACCATCATCGAAACCGCGGAAGAAGCCGCGCAGGGCGCCGAGGTAGTGTTTACCAGCTTGCCTAACGGTGGGCTGGTCAAGCAGGTGCTCGAATCGGTCCTCGCAGCAAACGACGACGCGAAGACCTACGTTGATGTCTCCACCATCGCGGTCGCGGAAGCTCGCGAGCTCGCGGACACCGTGAGCAAGGCAGGCTCCGCCTTCCTTGATGCACCGGTCTCCGGTGGCATCGCCGGTGCCGCCGCGGGAACGCTTGCCTTCATGGTCGGCGGCACAGCCGAAGACTTTGGGAAGGTCAAGCCGCTGCTCGATATCATGGGCAAGTCCGTGACCCACTGCGGTGACATCGGCAACGGCCAGGCCGTCAAGGCGTGTAACAACATGATCCTTGCGGTCCAGCAAATTGTGTTGGCTGAAGCCCTCGTCCTTGGCGAGCGCTTGGGGCTCGATCACCAAGCCTTCTACGACGTCGTTTCCAACGCCACCGGAAACTCGTGGTCGCTGTCCGTCAACGCCCCCGTCCCGGATATCGTGCCGAGCTCGCCGGCCAACAATGACTTTAAACCCGGCTTCGCCTCTGCCCTCATGCTTAAGGATCTCAAGCTGGCCATGGCCGCGGCGGAAGACACCAAGACCGACACCGTCCTGGGCCGGATTGCGGAGGAGCAGTACGCCTCCTTCGTGGATGAAGGCCATGGCGGACTTGATTTCTCCGCCATCATCTCCGAGGTCCGTTCCAAGGGCGAATCCTAAGATTGGAAACGCCTGAAAACTAGGGTGTTTGGTCCCCGTCGAGGATGCCCTGCAGCAGCGGGGCATAGTACTCGATGAGTTCCTCGGTTGAGAAGGCTGCGAACTCGGTATCACCGAAGCGCCGCATGAAGGACAAGCCCATGAGCAGGGCCAGCGCGGATTGGGCTCGCAGCTCTGGCGAAGGTGTTCGGCGTCCGGATTCCTCACGAATCCGGGAGGCCAAGACCTCCAGCAAGTCGGATTTAATTCTCTTACCAATAGCTCCGAGCGTCTGATAGTCCCCGCTCGCGACCGAAATCGTACGGGCCATGGAGTATGGGGCGTTATGCGGCGCGGTGAGGGTCTCCACCACCGCGGTGCGGCCTAGCTCGCTGAAAGGGCCGGCAAAGAGCGCCGCCGAGGAAGCGGTGAAATCCACCGTGGCCTCAAAAAGCCCTTCCTTGTTGTGGAAGTGCTTCACGATCAGCGCGACGGACACTTCCGCTTTTTCGGCGATGTCCTTCATCGACACCTGGGAGAAGGACCGCTCACTGAAAAGCTCGCGTGAGCACTCGAGAATCCTCTCCCGCGTCGAGGCTGCTTTCTCTTCCATAGGGGACATGGTACCGGCGCCGCATGCGCAGGAAGGGCGATTCGTCCTCTTGCCTCAGATGACCAAGACTGTGAGGTAGAAACAATGGTTATCTCATTCATCGGGGTGATTCTCTCCCTGATTTTCCTCGTCGTGATGGCCTATCGCGGGCACTCCGTGGTGGTCGTCGCTCCCTTCGCGGCGCTGATCGCGGTGCTCTTTTCCGGCGAGCCTATCCTGGCCACCTATACCCAGATCTTTATGCCGGCAGCCGGAAACTTCGTGACCAAGTATTTCCCGCTCTTCCTCTTCGGGGCAATTTTTGGGTACCTAATGACATCCACAGGGCTGGCCCGCTACCTAGCGCGCGGGATTACCGCGTTGTTTGGGCCTAAGCGAGCGATGTTCTCGACGGTCGTCGCCACCGCATTGCTTACCTACGGCGGTGTGTCCGCGTGGGTTGTGGCTTTCACCATCGTGCCCATCGCAACGGCACTGTTTAAGGAATCCGGGATCCCCAAACGGCTCATGCCCGGAGCGATTGCCTTGGGAACCATCACCTTCGCGCTGGCCGGACTTCCCGGTTCGCCGCAGATCCATAACGCCATCCCTACTAGTTATTTCGGCACCAACGTCTACGCGGCGCCGCTCTTCGGCCTCATTTCTTCCGCCCTCATGCTGGCGGCGGGAACCGCGTGGCTCGAATACCGCGTGCGAACCCTCCGCGCGAAAGGTGAGACGTTTGAGCCGCTCGATGCCGACGGGAAGGTCATCGAAACACCCGAGGGAATCGGCGACAGCGGGGAAGAAGCAAGTGTAGAAATCGGTGGTGAATCCTTCGACACCAACTCCGGTGGCCGGGTAGCCACCCACGCCAGGGCTGAAACCGAGCCTTCTGTCCAGGTGCAGGGTTTGCTGGGTCTGGTGCCCATCGCCGTTGTCATCGCGGTCAACTTCGCCATGGTCTACGGGGTGTCGAAAGTGCTGGACACCTCCTACTTAGCCGAAGAGAAATACGGCGAGACCAACCTTGATGCGCTGTTGGGCATCTGGTCACCGACGGTCGCTTTGGCCTGCGCGGTGTTCGTCATCGTGGCGATGTTCCCCAAGCGCGCCGCCGAGTCCATTAAGGAATTCTCCGATGGCGCCAAGAACGCAATCCTTCCGTGCCTCACCACCGCCTCGGAGGTTGGCTATGGCGCGGTGATTGCCGCACTGGCTGTCTTTAGCGTGGTCAAAAGCAACATGATGGGAATCTCCGATAACGCCTTGGTGGTTTCCACAGTGTCCACCGCCGTCATCTCCGGCATCACAGGTTCCTCCTCAGGTGGTCTATCCATCACGATGCAGACCTTGGGAGACCAGCTCGCCCAGCTAGCGACGGAACAGGGCATCAGTCTTGAGTTGATGCACCGCGTGACCGCGATGGCCTCGGTATCTTTCGACTCCATGCCGCACAACGGCGCGGTGCTTACCATGCTGATTGTCTGCGGCATGACGCACCGACTGTCCTATAAGGATGTTGCCGTGGTGACCATCATCATTCCGCTGGCAACGCTGGCGTTGATGCTCGGCGTCAACGCGCTCATCCCCGGCCTGAGCTAGAGAAAGCGCGGGGCCGCGCTAGGCTCCGTGTGGCCCGCGCTTTCCACATAGGTTTCTCGCGCGGCAAGGTGCGGGTGCGCCAGAACGTCCTCGGGGGAGACGACCTCCGTGACGCAGGCGTCGCTGCCGCGGAAGATATCGATCCATTCCGCTTGTGTCTTTTCCGCGAAGCGCTGCGCGATGATCTCCTTCATGGCCGGCCAGGCATCGCGGTCATCTTGTTCGTAGCCGCTTAGTTCCTGTTCAAGCCCCAGGCCTTTCACCATGAGCGCATAAAACTGCGGTTCGATGGCGCCGGCGGCCATCCACTTTTCATCAGCTGTGCGGTAGACGCTATAAAACGGTGCACCTCCGTCTAGAAGGTTTGTCCCGCGTTCCTGCCATTGGCCTTCGGCACGGAAGGCATGCAGCATGGCGGTGAGGTTGGCCGCGCCGTCGACAATAGCGGCATCCACCACGCAACCACGGCCGGTGTTCTTCGCCTGCAGGACGCCCGCGAGAAGGCCTGTCACCAGGTACATCGAGCCGCCGCCAAAGTCCCCGAGAAAGTTAACCGGTGGAACGGGAGTGCCGTCGCTGCCAGCGATGGGATGCAGCGCACCGGAGACCGCGATGTAGTTGATGTCGTGACCGGCGGTGTGGGCCAGCGGGCCGGATTGGCCCCAACCGGTGATGCGTCCGTAGACCAGCGCCGGGTTTATCGCCTGCGCCTCCTTAGGGCCTAGGCCTAAGCGCTCAGCCACGCCGGGGCGGAAGCCTTCGATGAGGATGTCCGTTGTGGTCAAAGTTTCGCGCAGCTTGTCGACGTCCACCGGGTCCTTAAGGTCCGCCTCTAGAACCTCTTGCCCGCGGTAGAGGATGCTGTGCGGGACCGCGGCGGGAGGATTACCTGGGCGGACCACGCGGGTGACCTGTGCACCCATGTCCGCAAGCATCATCGCAGCGAAGGGGCCGGGGCCGATGCCGCCGAGGAAAAGGACTGAAATGCCGGTGAGGGGAGAGCTCATGGTGACCTACCTAAAGGTGTACGGATTTCTGGCCAATCGTACCGTGAGGTGGGTCACCCGACAAGGGCGTGAAAACTAATCCGCCACAAGTGTTTCGATGGTCAGCTCCGGGTGCTCCTTCTCAATGAAGGCCAGCTTCCACTTATCACCAAAGAGCGCGATGAGCTCGCCGTCGGTGCGGGTAAAGATCTCTACGCCGCGCTGGCGGCCCAGTTCGGGCGCGGATTCGGCGTCGGTACGGCGGGCTACCGAGTAGGGGATGGGCTCGGTGATGGTCTCCACGTTGTATTCGACCTCCATGCGAGCCTGCATAACCTCGAACTGCATGGGACCCACCGCGGCCATGACCGGGGCGGCATCGCCACGCGTATCGTTGCGCAGAATCTGCACCACACCTTCTGCGGCCAGCTGGTCCAGGCCCTTGCGGAAGGCCTTGTAATCGCCCAAAGACTTCGCGCGCAGGATGCGGAAGGACTCCGGAGCGAACTGCGGCATGGGCTTGAACTGCACCTTCTTGCCGGTGTAAATCGTGTCACCCGGTGCCAAGGAACCGGCGTTGACCAAGCCGACGATATCACCCGGGTAGGCCGAATCCACGGTGTCACGTGTGCGGCCAAAGACGGTCAGCGCATACTTGGTGGAGAAGCTGCGGCCGGACTGCGCATGGTTGACCTGCATGCCGCGCTCAAACTCACCGGAGACCACGCGCATGAAGGCCAAGTTATCGCGGTGCTTGCGGTCCATGCCCGCCTGCACCTTGAAGATGACGCCCGCAAAGTCATCAGTGACCTCACGTACCTCGTCGATGGCAGCAGCTCCGCCGGAGCCAGCAGCTTCAATGGCCTGAGGATCCGACTCACGCGAACGCGGAGCCGGGGCGATGGCGCATAGGGTATCCAGAATCTGGTGCACGCCGAAGTTCAGCATCGCGGACGCGAAGATAAGCGGGGACGTCACGCATTGTTCAAAGAGCTCTTGGTCGTGCAGAGCGCCGTCGGCGGCCAGCAGCTCTGCTTCCTCCACGGCCGTCTCCCAGGCATCCTCTTCCTTCGCGGCTGCATCCTCAGGTGCGTAGTGCTCCTCAGGGGCGATAGTGGAACCACCTGCGGTGCGCAGGAAGTGCACGTACTCGTCGGCCTCGCCGTCATCGTTGATGTGGGCCAAGCCGCGGAAGTCACCGGCGATACCCACCGGCCAGTACAGCGGGGTGGGCTGTAGCTGGATTTCGTTCACGATTTCATCGACAAGCTCCAGCGGTTCCCGTCCCACGCGGTCCCACTTGTTGATCACCGTAATGATCGGCAGGCCGCGGGCCTTACACACGCGGAAGAGCTTGAGGGTCTGCGGCTCGAGGCCCTTGGCGGCGTCGATAAGCATGACGGCAGCATCCACCGCCGTGAGCACGCGGTAGGTATCCTCCGAGAAGTCCGCGTGGCCCGGGGTATCCACCAGATTGATCATGTAGGGCTCACCCTCGTGGCCCTCTGGGGCGTATTCGAACTGCAGCGCGGAGGAGGCCACGGAAATACCGCGCTCCTTCTCCATCTCCATCCAGTCAGAGACCGTGGACTTGCGGTTGCCCTTGCCGTGCACCGCGCCGGCCTCGTTGATGACGTGCGCGTGCAGCGCCAGCGCCTCCGTCAGCGTGGACTTACCAGCATCCGGGTGGGCGATGACGGCGAATGTGCGGCGGCGGGAAGCTTCGGAGGCAATACTCATGCGGGCTAGTTTAGCCGCTGGCTGTTACCACTCCACATTGAGCTGGCGGCCCAGATCATCGAAGACGCGCCGCGCCACCGAGAGCTTCTTCGCAATCGGCCTCTGCAGGCCTGGCTTGCGCTTGTTGTTGTAGTACTCGCCGGAATTGAAATGGATGCCCGGAGTGCCGCTGAGGAAATAAGCAAGGTTCTCGCCGCCCTTGTCCGCCTTGCCCAAGAAATGCTTGGCTGCAGTGGTCGAATACAGCTTGCTAGTCCTACTCGTTGAGTTCTGCCCGAAGCCAGTATTCAACACGCCCGGGTGGAAGGCCACGGAGGTCAGACCATGTGAGTCGAGGTAGCGGGTCAGAAGAATATCGCCCAACTTGGCGTTGCCGTAAGCGCGCTCCGCGGTGAATTTTTCAAAGGTATTTGGGTCACCGGGGTCGAAAGCGGAATACAGGACGTTGGCCAACGAGGCGGTCTGCACCACGGTGGCATCGCTGGCCCGCAGGGTATCGCGCAATAAAGAGGTCAGAAGAAAAGGCGCCACAACGTTGATCTGCCACGTGCGCTCGAAGCCATCGGCGGTGGCGAAGGGGCCGTCGAACATGCCGCCGGCGTTATTGCCCAAGGCATCGATCTGCGGGTACTGGCTCAGCTCTTCCGCGAGGCGGCGAACCTGGCCCAAAGACTCGTAGTTGGCCACGTGAAAGGCCGCACCAATTTCTTCGGCTACGGCCTGCGTCTTTTCCGGATTCCGGCCCACGAGCACGAGCGAATCCTGCGGGCGGCGCTGGTGAAGAATGCGGGCAGCGGCCGCGCCCACCCCGCTCGAAGCACCGGTAATGACAATTGTTCGAGGGTCATGATTAGAAGGCAGGTTCTTGCTCGCGCGGCTCATACTTGGACAGTGTAGGACGTTGAGCGTGGTCGCGCCGGGGGTTTATTTAGCCCGGGAATGGATTTCCTGTTGGGCCTTACTGAGCCCCTCTGTCACGATGAGGCGGGCGGCCTCAGCAGCGGTGGCGATGGTGGAATCGAGGGCAGCGCTGGCGTCGACAGGCGCGAGCACCCAGTCCGGAATGGAACCACCCTTGGACGGGCGCCCGATGCCCACACGCACGCGCAGATAATCGCGCGTGCCCAGGCGCTCGCTCAGCGACTTCAAGCCGTTATGGCCATTCTCGTTGCCGCCCTTCTTAATGCGCACCTTGCCGGCGGGTAGGTCGAGCTCGTCGTGGATGACGATGATGTTCTCTGCCGCAACCCCCAGCTGCGCGGCCAAGGGTGCGATGGGATCACCGGAGAGATTCATGTACGTGTGTGAGCGCAGCGCCACGACCTTCGTGCCCCCGAGCTCGAGCTGTGCGGCGCTGAGCTGGTGCCCGGTGACGGGTTCAAGCATGTCGCCAGATTCGGCGAGGAGATCATCCACCGCCATGTACCCCACGTTGTGACGGGTCGCGGCGTATTTCGCGCCGGGATTGCCTAAGCCGACGATGAGCCACTCGGCGCTAAGATCCGCTGGGTTTAGTCTGGGGGCGGCGGCCTTCTTTGCCTTCTTATTCGGCGCTTCATCGGCGCGGCTAAAGAGGCGGGTGAAAAAGTCACGGATGGCGGACACAACAACTCCCTTGATGGATTTTCTTTAGGCTGGGGGACCATGAGTCAACTTCTAGAGGCTATCACCTGTCCCGTCCTACCTGCCCCGATGGCCGGTGGGCCCACCACGCCTGAACTGGTTGCCGCCGCTGAGGCCGCCGGTTCCTTTGGGGCTCTGGGCCTGGGGAGCTCTTCAGTAGACGCCGCGCGGGAGGCCATCGCTGCGTGCGCTGGCACGCGCTTCGGCGTCAACCTCTTTTATCCGCAGAGGGAGCTGACAGAATCGGAGCTCGCAACTGCACGGTCGCTTGCCGCCGAAGAGAACGCCGTGCTTGGCGACGTCCCCCTAAACTTCGGCTGGCAGGACAAGCTCGACGCCGCGCTGGATGGTGGGGCAGCGGTGCTGTGGTCGATGTTCGGGGTGTTTGAGGAGGCGGACGTAGCGCGGATCCACGCAGCTGGGGCAGAGGCGTGGACCACGGTCACCACCCCTGAGGAGGCGCAGGCTGCGGCCGCGCGAGGCGTCGATGTGTTGTGTGTGCAAGGGCCTGAAGCCGGCGGGCACCGCGGTGTATGGGACCCGAGTGCGGAACCCGATCCGCGCCCGCTCAAAGAACTTGTTGCGGCGGTGCATCAAGTCACGGGCATTCCGCTCATTGCCGCGGGTGGGCTGCGAACTAGGGAGGATGTCGCCGAGGCCTTGGCGTGGCCGGGGGTAGAGGCAGTCAGTTGCGGCTCTGCTTTCTTGCTGTCCGATGAAGCCGGAACGAGTGAGCACAACCGTGGCCTTCTGCGCCGCGGCGGCCGGACGGTGTCGACCCGCGCATTCTCCGGGCGCTACGCCCGTGGGCTGGAGACCGCCTACACACGGGCACACCCGGACCTGCCTTTGGTCTACCCCTATCTCAACGCGTTGCTGAAACCGCGTCGTGCGCAGCTCGACGCCGACGTGGACTATTGCCTCGTGGGCGTCGACGTGGAGAAAATCGGCGGGGGTAGTGTGGCGGAGATCCTCGCGCAACTACACCCAAACGGGCATGAATAGGGGTTAAGATTTACGGATGGACATAGTTTTACACCCTTTTTGACGAGTAAAGGATACAAAGTACGTGACTTCGAACGCGCACATTGGGCACGAGGATTGGAACGAGCGCCTGGAGCTGGCCCAAGAGATGATCCCGCTCATCCACCAGCTGCACCGCAATAACAACGTTGTCACCTCTATCTACGGCCGCCTGCTCATCGGTGTGACCGATATCGACATCATCAAGGCGCACCGCTACGCCCGCCGCATCGCTGAGCGCGAGCTTTCCACCGCAGAGACCCTGCCTATTCTCAAGGAACTGTGCTCGATGAACCTGGGCACCGCCTCCATTGACCTGGGCCGCCTGGCCACTGGCTTCGAGGAATCCGGCTCCGACAACCTGCGCAACTACCTCGAGGAGACCCTCGTGGATCTCGTCGGCGCTGCTGTGGATAAGGAATCCACCGACGTTGTCCTCTACGGCTTTGGTCGCATCGGCCGCCTCCTAGCCCGCATCCTCATCGCCCGCGAAGCTGCCTACGGCGGCGTGCGCCTGCGCGCTATCGTCGTGCGCAAGAAGGGCGACATTGACATCTTCAAGCGCGCCTCGCTCCTGCGTCGTGACTCCGTACACGGTGCTTTCAACGGCACCATCGCCGTCGACGAGGAGAATGAGGTCATCTGGGCCAACGGCACCAAGATTCAGATGATCTACGCCAACAACCCGGCGGAGATCGACTACACCAAGTACGGCATCGACAACGCCATCGTCGTGGACAATACCGGTGTCTGGCGCGACCGCGAGGGCCTGTCCCAGCACCTGCAGTCCAAGGGTGTGGCTCGCGTGCTGCTGACCGCACCGGGTAAGGGCGATCTGAAGAACATCGTCTACGGCATCAACCACGGCGATATCGAGGATTCCGACCAGATCCTCTCCGCAGCATCCTGCACCACCAATGGCATCACCCCGGTGCTCAAGGTCATCAACGACCGCTACGGCGTGGTTCACGGCCACGTGGAGACCGCACACTCCTTCACCAATGACCAGAACCTCATCGATAACTTCCACAAGGGTGACCGCCGCGGCCGCGCAGCCGGCCTGAACATGGTGCTCACGGAAACCGGTGCAGCCAAGGCCGTGTCCAAGGCTCTGCCGGAGTTTGAGGGCAAGCTCACCGGCAACGCCATCCGCGTTCCCACCCCGGACGTGTCCATGGCTGTGCTCAACCTCGAGCTGGAGAAGGAAGCTGACCGCGACGAGGTCAACGACTTCCTGCGCAACGTCTCCCTGCACTCCGACCTGCGCCAGCAGATCTCTTACATCGCCTCCCCGGAGGTTGTGTCCTCCGACTTCGTGGGCTCCACCCACGCTGGTGTGGTCGATGGCCTCGCCACCATCTCCTCCGGCAAGCACCTCGTGCTCTACGTGTGGTACGACAACGAGTTCGGTTACTCCAACCAGGTCATCCGCATCGTCGAGGAAATCGCCGGCGCTCGCCCGGTGGTCTACCCGAAGCGCGTTGATGTCTCTGAGCTCTAAACGCTAGAACACGAACACCGCTCTCGCCACATGGCGCGGGCGGTGTTTCGTTGTTTTGGGGTCGTTATCGATTCATCCCTAAGCTTGCCAGGATGCTTCACACGCACAACTGCCCGATCTGCCAAAAGTAGGGGCTGGGATTGAAAAATCCGGGCAACTTTCGTCAGATAGGGCAGTATACAACGAGTGGGGCGGTTATGCCTGCCGAAAATTTAGGAGAAGACTGCGGAAGAACTACTTCTTCTTTTTGTCCTTCTTGCCCTTCTTTTTCTTTCCTTGCTTCTTGCCGGAGCCGGAGCCGTTGACCTTCTCACGCTCCAACTCGGCGGCGACATCCGGGACGTAGGCAAATTCATTGCGCGGCGGGCGTACGTATTCGGCCTCGAGCTCGGGGCGATCCGGGATCTCAGGAACATCCTGCTCTACGTGCTGGTACGGAACCATCTTGAGGATGTGGTTGATCACGTTGATGCGCGAGCGCTTCTTGTCCTCGGATTCCACGGTGTACCACGGGGAGGACGGGGTATCGGTGTGGACGAACATTTCATCCTTGGCACGCGAGTAGTCTTCCCAACGGGTAATGGACTGCAAGTCCATGGGGGAGAGCTTCCAGCGGCGCAGCGGATCGTTGCGGCGGGACTTAAAGCGTGCGAGCTGCTCCTCATCAGAAACGGAGAACCAGTACTTAAGAAGGATGACACCATCCTCGATGAGCATGTGCTCCAGCAGCGGAGCCTGGTGAAGGAAGCGCACGTATTCTTGCTGGGAACAGAAGCCCATGACACGCTCCACGCCGGCGCGGTTGTACCAGGAACGGTCGAAGATGACGATCTCGCCGGCGGTGGGCAGCTTCTCAATGTAGCGCTGGAAATACCACTGGCCCGCCTCACGGTCGGTGGGCTTCGGCAGCGCCTCGATGCGGCAGGTACGCGGGTTCAGGTATTGCGTAATGCGCTTGATGGCGGAACCCTTGCCGGCGGCGTCGCGGCCTTCCATGATGATGACCACGCGGGCGCCGGTCTCAACGACCCACTGCTGCATCTCGACGAGCTCTGCTTGGAGGCGCTTGAGCTCGTCCTCATAGGCTTGCTTGTCTAGCTTCGGCGGCTTGGTGGCAGACTTCTTAGACTGTGAACTCATACCTCTAAATTTACCGCTTAGCTGGGAGAATACCTAACCGCGGGGGCTAGGGAAGTAGGGCGAATTGGCAGGTGTTTAGTCAACCTCGTGTTCCGTAACCGCGCCGCTGGCGGCGTCGACGTCGAGTTCATGTTCCTGGCCATTCGCCTTGAATTCAATCTCCCAGTGCGGGCCCTTGCCGTCATCACCATCGTCGTAGTCGACTTCCTTCTCCGTGACGGCCTGGGCATCAACGCCGGCATGGGCTAAAGCTTTCTCGAATGCGTCATCGCCGGTGAGCTTCCCGGAATTCTCTGCATTTCCGGCGTCCGCGGCAGCAGCCGTGTCTGCAGGCTGCTGCGCGTCGTCATCGCGGTCATCGTCGTCATCAACATCGCCCTGGTCCGCGCCAGTCGCAACGGCTGTTTCCGTCACGGTTTCCACAGTCGCGGGAGTCGGCGTCGGGGCGGGATCGGCCTCTTTATCTGAAGAGCACGCAACCAGCGCGGTGCTGGCGCATAGTGCGAGGCCGGCGGCGGTGAAGCGGGAGCTAAGAGTCATTGAGGCTCATCCTTCTTGGTCGGTCGGGCACGTGTGGTGCCCCACCCTAACGAAGCCTGTCAGTTTTCGCTGAAGATCCTGGATACGGCGGAATGTTAACGACCGTGACAGGTACAGCCTTCGCCGCAGCCCCCGGCAGCGGGAGGTTCGCCGAAGCGCGTGGTGTTCTCAATCGCGCCGAGCCCTTCGATACTGATGCGGGTGCGGGAGCCGTCGCCAAGCAGTGCTTCCTCGCCGCGCGCGAAGCCCACGCCTTCCGGGGTTCCGGTGGCAATAACATCGCCCGGATTCAGAGGGTAGAGGGAGGAACAGAAGGCGATGAGCTCGGCCACGGAGAAGATGAGGTCATCGGTGTTATCGTCCTGGCGGACTTCACCATCGACGGTCGTGACTAGCCGCGCGGCCTTGCCCGGGGCCCATTCATCAGTCGTGGTCAACCACGGTCCGAAGCCGGCGGTGCGGTAGAAGGATTTACCGGCGTGGAACTGCGTGGTAGCGCGCTGATAATCGCGCAAAGTGTAGTCATTCATGATGGCATAGCCCGCCACATGCCCGAGTGCCTCCGCTACCGGAACGCGGTGCGCACGGCGCCCAATGACCACGGCGAGCTCTCCTTCATAGTCCAGCTTCTTCGTGGCATAGTCCGGGACGTAGACGTCATCGAAAGGGCCGGTCAGAGCCTCTGGAAACTTGATGAAAAGCGTGGGTTGTGTAGGCAGCTCGCGGCCCATCTCACGGGCATGCTTGGCGTAGTTCACACCGACGCAGATGATTTTGCCCGGGTTCGGGAGGACGGGAGCCAAGTCGGCGTTGTCAAAGACCACCGGCTCGCCGGAGAGCTGCGCGGCTTTACGCCAGTCTGGACTGGCCAGCAATTCGCCGACATCCTCATAATCCAGCTCGGTGCCCACGTTGGGGCCGTCAATACGGATAGCGCAGGTGCCAAAACTGGTGCGGAGAGTAGCGAGCTTCATGTCGGCTAGTCTAACGCGCGAAGAATCTCATCCACCGCATCAGCACAGATGATGGGAATCTCCTGGGCTTCCCGCTTGTTCCATGGCTTGAGAACAAACGCAGCTGGGTCCATGCGCCCGGGCGGGCGGCCGATGCCTACCGAAAGGCGCTGATAGTCTTTGGTCCCCAGAGATTTCGTGGTGGAGCGCAGGCCATTGTGGCCGTGGTCCCCGCCGCCGAGGCGTCGTTTGATGGTGGCGAAGTCGAGCTCCAGCTCATCGTGGACAACGATGATGTGCTCATGAGGAACGTTGAAGTATTGGGCGAGGGCCTTGATGGGTCCGCCGGACAGGTTCATAAAGCTGCGCGGCTTGGCGACGATCACCTTGGTGTCCCCACGCCGTGCTTCGGCGACATCCGTGTTTGTCTTCTTATGAACGGAAAAGGAAGTCAGCAACTCGGGGGCTAGTTCATCAGCCACGTCGAAGCCGATGTTGTGGCGGGTACCGGTGTACTTCGGGCCGGGGTTTCCTAGACCAACGATGAGAAAGGGAGAAGAAGTCACGCCGCCCATTCTAAACAGCGTGTAGGTGAAAACGGCGAACCGCGCCCGCCCCCCAGCAAAGCAGGGGACCAGGCGCGGTGCACTAAATAAGTGAGGGGTGGAGGATTTACTCCTCGTCCTTCTTCTCCTCGGAAGCTCCCTCATCGGCGGACTCGGCGCCAGCCTCAGCGCCGCCTTCCTCGGCAGCCTCAGCGGCAGCCTCGACGTCCTCATCAACCTCCGGCTCGGAGATGGAGACGATGACGGTGTCTTCCTCGGCAGCAAGGGTGGTGCCCTCCGGCAGGGAAACCTCGCCAGCGGTGACCACGGTGCCGTCCTCGAGACCCTCGATGGACACGACGATCTCTTCCGGAATGTTGAGCACGTCTGCCTCGACGAGGAGGACGTCGGCATCCTGGATGAACATGAGGCCCGGAGCCGGCTCGCCCTCGAGGACAACCGGAACCTCGACCTCGACCTTCTCGCCACGCTTAATGGAGAGCAGGTCGATGTGATCGATGTTGAAGGTCAGGACGTTCTGGTCAATGTGCTTGACCATGACCAGGTGCTGCTCGCCCTCGAGCTCCAGCTCGAACACGGCGTTGACGCCGTGGTTACGGACCAGTGCGGTCATTTCCAGGCGGTCAACGGCGAAGTGCAGAACGTCGACGGCGTGGCCGTAGACAACGCCCGGGATCTTGCCTGCGGCGCGCAGACGGCGAGCAAAGCCCTTGCCGAACTCGGAACGGACTTCAGCCTTCAATACGGGGCGCTCAGAAGCCATAAGTAAATCTCCTTAAAGTATCGTTGTGCGGCAAGGGCTCATGAAGGACCGTGTAGATACGACAAAAGCCTGCCGATGGACGTCTTGGACGAGTCATCGCAGGCTAAAATACAAGATTCACTGCTTAACTTGTGCTATCGCGTCGATAACGGATTTCTCCCTCGCCGAGACGCACAAGATTTTAGCAGCAGCGCTGTCGCTGAACAAAATCTAGTGAGTCTCAAACAGAGTGGTCACGGAACCGTTCTCGAAGATCTCGTGGATGGTGCGAGCCAGCAGCGGGGCGATGGACAGGACCGTGAGGTTGTCCCAGCCCTCGGTGGACTGCGGCAGGGTATCGGTGGTGATGACCTCGACAGCACCGCACTCGGACAGGCGCTCGCGGGCCGGGTCGGAGAAGACACCGTGGGTACACGCAATAACCACGGACTTGGCGCCGGCTTCCTTGAGTACGCGGACAGCGCCCGCGATGGTGCCGCCGGTATCAATCATGTCATCGAGCAGGATGCAGTCCTTGCCCTCGACGTCACCGACGACGCGGTTGGACACCGTCTTGTTGGCCTCGGTGTTAGAGCGGGTCTTGTGGACGAAGGACAGTGGGGCATCGCCCAACTCGTGTGCCCACTTCTCCGCGACCTTCACGCGGCCGGCATCGGGGGAGACTACAGCCAGGTTGTCCAGCGGGTACTTGGACTTGATGTAGTCGGTCAGGATCGGCATGGCGTGCATGTGGTCGACTGGGCCATCGAAGAATCCCTGAATCTGGTCGGTGTGCAGGTCTACGGACACGATGCGGTCGGCACCAGCAGCAGCCAGCAAGTCTGCAACCAGGCGGGCGGAAATGGGCTCGCGTCCCAGGTGCTTCTTGTCCTGGCGTGCGTATGGGTAGAAGGGCAGGATGGCGGTGATGCGCTTAGCGGAGCCGCGCTTGAGCGCGTCGATCATGATGAGCTGCTCCACCAACCACTTGTTGAGCGGCTGGGTGTGGGACTGCATCACGAAGCAGTCGGCACCACGGACGGACTCCTCGAAGCGAATGAAGATCTCACCGTTGGCGAAATCGCGCGCGGTGGTTGGAACCAGATCGGTCTTGAGCTCCTTGGCCACAGCCTCAGCCAACGCTGGGTGAGCGCGCCCAGTGAAGAGCATCATGTTCTTGCTGCTGCCGGTAACCTTGCCAGTCATAGGTAGATATCCCTTTACTTGTCGTTAGTTAGTGGTCTATTCGTCAGCCTCGGCGTCCTGTGCCTTGCCGGCGGCTTCTGCTGCCGGCGTGCCCGGACGCTTCTTTTGCACCCAACCTTCGATGTTGCGCTGCTTGCCGCCGGAGACCGCGAGCGCTCCCGCAGGAACGTCGTCCTTAATCACTGTACCCGCACCGGAGTAAGCGCCATCACCGACGGTGACGGGTGCGATGAACATTGTGTCCGAGCCGGTGCGCACGTGGCTACCGATGGTGGTGTGGTGCTTGTTGACGCCGTCGTAGTTGACGAAGACGGAGGAAGCACCAATGTTGGAGTAATCACCCACGGTGGCGTCACCGATATACGTCAGGTGAGGCACCTTGGTGCCGCGGCCGATCTGTGCCTTCTTTGCCTCGACGAAGCCGCCCAGCTTGCCCTCTTCACCCACGATGACGCCGGGGCGGATGTAGGTAAACGGGCCAATCTGCGCGTTGCCGCCAATGACGGAGTCGAAGCCGTGCGTGCGCACCACATGTGCGCCTTCACCAACCTGCATGTTGGTCAGCGTGGTGTCGGGGCCGATTTCGGCGCCATCGGCGATGGTCGTGGCACCCCACAGCTGGGTGTTGGGGTGAATGGTGACGTCTTGGCCAATGGTCACGTTGACGCCGATCCAGGTGGTGTCGGGGTCAACGATGGTGGCGCCGCCGCGCATGGCTTCCTCAACCACGCGGCGGTTGAGCAGGCGGCCGGCTTGAGCTAACTGCACGCGGTCGTTGACGCCGGAGAGCTCCTCTGGATCGGCGGCGACGTGCGCACCAACGCGGTGGCCGTCTTCGCGGGCAATCTCCAAAACATCGGTGATGTAGAGCTCGCCCTGGGCGTTATCGGAGTTGAGCTTCGTCAAAGCGTCACGAAGCACGGCACCGTCGAACGCGAAGACACCGGAGTTGACCTCGCGCACCTTTCGCTGTTCCTCAGAGGCGTCCTTCTGTTCCACGATGGCGGTGACGGATCCATCCTCGGCGCGCAGCACGCGGCCGTAACCGGTGGGATCCTCCAGCGTCATGGACAAAACTGTTACGGCATTGCCCTCGCCGGTGTGAGCCTCCTGCAGCTGGCGCAAAGTCTCCGGGCGCAGAAGTGGAACGTCACCGTTAGTCACGATGACGGTTCCGTTAAAGTCCGGTAGAGCGCTCAAGCCGCACTGCACGGCGTGGCCGGTACCGTTCTGCTCCTCCTGAACGGCCTGGGATACTGCACAATCCAGTTCCTCGGCGATGGCATCGACAGCAGGGGAAACCTGATCACGCTGGTGGCCCACGACGACCACGAGGTGCTCCGGGTTCAGGCCGGCGGCTGCGTGGAGGGCGTGGCCGAGAAGTGACCTCCCGCCAATCTCATGCAACGTCTTTTGGGTTGAGGATTTCATGCGGGTACCTGCGCCTGCTGCCAGGACAATGGCGGCGCAGTCAGTTACTTCAGCCACGAGTGTGTGCTTCTCCTGTGATTGGGGGGGGTCAGGACTTACTGTGTTTCATCATAACGCGTGCTGCCTACTTCCCGTGTGACACCTCCGGGAGCGCTCGGGCACGCCATGCGCCAATCAGTCCGATGCACGCTAAGAACAGGATGGCCGCCGAGGGGCCCGCGAGTGCAATGACGGCGGAGATACCGCCGACGACGAGGAGGATGACGCCCATCATGGTGTTTGCGGCCCCGACGTAGCGGGTGCGCTTATCCTCACCAGCCATGTCCACCACATAAGTCTTGCGAGCCACGCGGATGGCGGCGTGCGCCAGGTTGACCAGGAAGAAGCCGAGGGGAAGCGCCCACATGCTCACTGCTGTCGGCGCCCACGCGGCACAGGCCACGATGGCCAGCAAGATGATCGCCGCGGCACCCGCAGCCCAGGACATAACTAAGCGGGAGGACTTATCGGACAACACACCGGAAACCCGGCCGCCGACGAGACTGGCTAAGCCTGAAGCTAGGACAAAGCCGCCGAGCCCACTGAGCGCCTGCGAGCCGATGTTCTGCGAAAGCACCACGATGAAGGATGTGGACAAGGCGGAGACCAGCAGCAGGGCGCGGACGTTAACGAAGCCACGGAAGCGGGCATCCTGGGTGTATAGCTGCCACGTGTCCTTCCACCAGCTGCGGTTTATGCCCTTCTGGCCGGAGCTCTCCGGCACAGGCTCCTCGATGTTGCGAAAGACCGCCGCCGCTAGGAACCACGTGGCCGCGCCGATGGCTAACAATAGTGCCAGACCCCAGCGCGGGAGCTCACCTAGTACGGCGAGGACGCCACCGGTAATCAGGGTGACCGCCCCGCCGAGCTGCGTGGCCCGTCCGGTCACCACGCCGCGGCGCCCCTTGGAGATGGTGCGGCCCTGGACGTCCTTGCCGGTCAGCGAACACAGCGCGCGGAGCACGGCGAGAACAGCAAGCGCGAGGCAGACAATGAGGCCGAGGAGGGGGCCGCGAACAAGCACAGCAGCCGCCGCGATAATCGCCGCGCACACACCCTGGCCCACCGAGCCCAGCACCCACAGGCGCTTGCGGGCGGGATGGGACACCACCCACGGGGTCAGGGCCGCCTGCGGGAGCATGGAGCCGGACTCGCGCAAGGGGACCAGTAGGCCCGTGAAGAAGCCCGGCACCCCGGCCGCACTGAACAGCCAGGGGAGGACGGTCTTGCCGGAGAGCAATTGATCGCCCACGCCCTGCAGGCCATTCGACCACACGAAGCGGCGGGCGTTGGCGGATTCCTGGGAGGGTGACGAGCTCTGAGTCATGACTGTGATTTTAAGCCCGACTCGACCTTATCCGGGCCCTAAGGTTTGCCTGATCTCTATCCTGGAAAACATGTCTATCTCCGCTCGTCCCACAGTGTCCCGCCGTGTCTTCGTCCAAGGCTCCGTGCTCACCATCGCCGGTGCCTCCGTGATGGGGTTGAGCGCCTGCTCCACCTCGGGGTCGAAGAATCAGCCGGAGCCACTGGGCTATGACGGTGAGCCGCGCACCCTGCCCATCCCGCCGGTGGAAGAGGGCGAAGTTATTGACGGAACGCGAGTTTTCAAGCTGACCGCGCAGGACGGTTACTCGGAGGTCCTCCCTGGCAACGAGCGCACGCGGACGTGGGGTTTCAACGGTCCCTTCTTAGGGCCCACCTTGCGCGCTCGGCGCGGGGAGAAGGTCCGCGCGGAAATTACGAACAACCTCATTGAGATGACCACCGTGCACTGGCACGGCATGAAGTTGCCTGCCTACTCGGATGGCGGCCCGCACTCGCCGATTGAGGTGGGCAAGACCTGGAAGCCCGAATGGGAGATCATCCAGCCGGCCGCCACGCTGTGGTACCACCCGCACCCGCACATGGCCACGGCCACGCATGCCTACCGCGGGCTGGCGGGGATGTTCCTGATTGATGACGACGTGGCCTCAGATCTTGATCTGCCCCAGGACTACGGCGTGGATGATATCCCGGTGGTCATCATGGATGCGAAGTTCTCCGAGGACGGACAGATCGATGAGAAAAGCGATAACACCCTGGGTCTTCTGGGTACCACGCCAGTGGTCAACGGCATTACCAACGCGCGCTTTGACGCCACCACGCGCCGGGTCCGCCTGCGCCTGCTCAACGGTGCCTCCATGCGCTTCTACACACTGGAGCTGAGCAATGGCCCCTTCCATGTCATCGCCACGGACACTGGGCTTCTCGACGCCCCCGTGGAAGTCGACTCCCTCCTCTTCGGCCCGGGCGAGCGCGCCGAAATTATCGTGGACTTGGAGCCCGGCGAGGAAGTACAGCTGCGCTCGGTGCCGCGTAAGGATAACTTTGGGGTGCCCAAAGACAAGGATGCGGCTGACTTCGGCTTTCAGGATTCCTTTGACATTCTCACCATTTCCGGGCCGGAAGAGTCCGCACCGGAGCCACCGGCTCTGCCGGAAACGCTGGACCCAGCCGCGGCGAAGACCCCGTCCACGGAGGGCCTTGAAGAGCGCGAGTTCGTGCTCAACACCTTCATGATCAACGGCGAGCAGATGGACATGGCGCGGGTGGATACGGTCATTGATCACGACGCCCCGGAGATCTGGACCGTGACCAATGAGAACTCTGATTGGCCGCACAACTTCCACATCCACAACGCCCGCTTCAAGGTTCTGGACTGGGACGGCGATGAGAAGATGAATGTGTTCAACTCCGGGTGGAAGGACATTGTGAATCTTCCGCCGAAGGCAACCGCGCGCCTGCTGGTGGAGTTCGGACACTTCCCGGACAAGACCATCCCGTACATGTACCACTGCCACATGTTGCTGCATGAGGATGAAGGAATGATGGGGCAGTACGTCATGGTCAATAAAGGCGAAAAGCCCGACGTGCGCGTTAAACCCGCCGCCTTAGTCTTCGAGCAAACCGCCACCGCCCACTCCGCGCACGCCGGCCAGGTGGTGGATTCCTCGCGCAGCCCCTATGCGACGCCGGAGGCGCAGGGCTAACCAAGAACCAAGCCAGGTTTCAATGGATTGAGAATCTGGCTATTTTCTGCGGCTCGGTTTCGTATGCTTGCGCACTAGCTGCGTACGTCGATGGAGGCAAGCCTGTTTCCAATCACGTTGTCTCCCGTGTCGTCGTAGGCAAAAGCTACGGGTTTGAAGTCCTCGGGAACCTCGAATACCCAGGTATATGGTGTGGAAAATCCGGGGCCAATGGAGTCGCTGAGGGTATCCCAATTGGCTTGGACCCGCCAGTGGTCGTTGATGGGGTCGTACATGCGGCTTTCCTGGTCAGCGATCCAGGCGAACTTGTTGAAGTCGGCGATGAGTGGGGTTTTCCCTCATTGAAGACAGTTCCAGAAACGATGACAAATTGTGTGCCTTCATTTTTAGGGCTTTCCATGACAGTTTCAGACGCCCCAGAGGAGAAATCTTGGTTCCTTAGTTCCACCGTGGGAGCGAACTCGACGGAGTCAATGATGACTTTTTCGTTTCCGCTCATGGCTGGTTCGCCGAGCTTGGGGAGTTCGTCGAGGGTGCCTCCGGTGGTGCTGTCTTCCTGGGGATTTGAGGTGTCGGCATTGTTCGCTTCTCCGGATTGTGCAGAGGCTGGCTCAGCAGAGGCTGCGGAAACCTGTTCCTCTTTAGTTCCGGTGAATGCGTAGGTGGCGCCCGCACCAAGTGCTACGCCGACTAGGGCAGCGGCGGGAACCATCCACCATGCAGGCTTGGGACTCTTCGGCTGGGCTGCCGTGTCGGAATCAACTGGCTGTGGTGTGGTGGAAAAAGGATTCCGGCCTGGTGCCTGTTGCGGTTGTTGCTGTGCATCGTTAGGAGACATGATTTACCTCGAGAGAAGAGAGTGAATGAATTCGTAACAGTGTAAACCCACGGCACCGCGTTTCCACTATCAGAGCAGCAGTGAGCATTACAGAAAAAGGAGGGGCCGGTTTCCACAAGAGTGCAGACCTGGAAGTGCAGACTTGCTGGGTCGTCGACAAGCAGGGCGTTGCGCTTCACGACGCCCACCTGCGTGTCTGCACTTCGAGGTCTGCACTTATGGAAACGGCGGCCGTCGAGGGCGCTTGGCTAAGACACTCTGGGAGACACGAAGTTAGCGATGATGTGAACTGCAGCAAGCCCGCCATCAATATGTGAGCAGTACGCTATGGTCAGTATTTGTGATTCAGGACGTCGACCCACTCATCCATTCTCTGTACCAGGTCTTTGACCTCATTGGCGTGGTGCTCAACGGCATCATTGGCGGCACGATTGCACGCCGTAGGGAATTCGACATTATTGGCTTCGTCTTTCTGGCGCTCTTTTCGGCGCTGGCTGGCGGCATGATCCGTGACATGCTGATCGCCAGCGGCCCGGCAGCGGCTATCTCTGATCCGCTGTATCTCACGCTGGCGTGTGTGGGCGCGCTCATTGCTTTCTTGACGGACCTGAAGGGCAAGGCCTGGGAGATCTTCCTCGAGCACGCGGATGCTGTCATTTTAGGCGTTTGGTGCACGACTGGCTGCGTGAAGGCGCTGACTTATGGAATGCCGTTTATTGCCTGCGTATTCTTGGGCGTCTTGACCGCAGTGGGCGGCGGAATGGTGCGCGATGTTGCTTCCGGCCAGATTCCCTCGGTCTTTGGCGGCAGCCCGCTCTATGCTGTGCCGGCGGTGCTTACAGGAATCGTGATGGCGTCCTTTGCGTATTTCGACCAGTTTGCCCTCGGCATGGTCATCTCTCCCTTCGTGGGCTTTGGCCTAGCAGTTATGGCGTATTGGCGCGGATGGGTGCTTCCGCGAGCCGGCATTGCGCCCTTGAACTACACCGCGGCGCAGGTGGCATCGATTGCGAGGAAAGCTGAAATTAGAGGCTTTAGGCGAGGGCGTAGGAAAAGAAAACAAACACCGCCTAACGCTGAATAAATGCAGGCCAGGCGGTGTTTTATCTTGCTTCCCCACCAGGACTCGAACCTAGAATGACGGTACCAAAAACCGTAGTGTTGCCGATTACACCATGGGGAAACGCGCTCATATTATGAGCGCTGGGGGACATGTTACCTGACGGGTGTGTATCAGACCTAAACAGGTGGCCAACCTTCTTTATCGCCGTGCTAGTGGGCTACTTTTAGCTGGTGCGGGCCATGCCCAGTGGGGGAGATACAGTAGTAGGCATGGTTCGACAAAGGATGACCGGGCGTGAGCGCCGTGAGCAGTTGATCTCCATTGGCCGTGCGGCCTTCGCAGAGCGCGGTTTCGATGGCGCCAGCGTGGAGGACATCGCGGCACGCGCCGGAGTGTCCAAACCGGTGGTCTACGAGCACTTCGGCGGCAAGGAAGGCCTCTATGCCGTCGTCATTGACCGCGAGCTCGTGGCTTTGGAAAAGGTCGTGACGGAATCGCTACAGACGGGTTCTTGGCGCGAGCGCATTGAGCAGGGGGTCGTCGCCCTGCTGACCTACGTGGAGGAGGAAACCGATGGTTTCTTGATCCTCGTGCGCGATTCCAAGCCAGGGGATGAGCGTAGTTTCTCCACGTTGTTGAATGCAGCAGTTAATCAGATCGCGCACATCCTCGGTGAGGCCTTTGAACACCGCGGGCTCGACCCAGAGCTGGCGGTGCTCTACGGCCAGGCGCTCGTCGGCATGGTGGCCACCACGGCCCAGTGGTGGCTGGATGAGCGTGAGCCTTCGCGTGAAACAGTTGCCGCGCACATCGTTAATCTGTGCTGGAATGGTCTTTCCGGCATGGAAGCAGCACCGAAGTTGAAGGGAGCTAAGTAGGTGGCAACGCCGATGCTGGGTGGGCTTTTAAAGGTAGCCGCCTCAGATCCGAAATTTAAGGGCCTCGCCTCCCAAGTGGGAGAAGCCTCATTGCACATTACTGGCATCGACCAGGCCCGCCCCTGGGCTATCGGTACCTTGGCGCACCACGCACCGGTGCTGGTGGTGACTGCCTCCGGGCGCGAGGCAGAGGACCTCACCGCGGAGCTGACGGCCATGCTGGGGGATAAGGTCGCCTACTTCCCGGCCTGGGAGACGCTTCCGCATGAGAGGCTGTCGCCGGCCCCGGATATCGTCGGCAAGCGCGCGCGTGTGCTTGACCTCGTGGGGGCGGGCAAAGCCCAGGTCGTGGTGACCTCCGCCCGAGGGTACTGCCAGCCCATCCTGAGCAAGGTGGAGGGCCGCGCACCCATTTTCCTGAAGGAAGAGGACGAGCACGAGCTCGCGCATATCCTGTCGGAGCTGGAGTTTCGTGCTTACAAGCACGTGGACATGGTGGCCAAGCGCGGTGAGTACGCCACGCGCGGCGGCATTCTTGATGTCTTCCCGACAACCTCGGATTACCCGGTGCGCGTGGAGTTCTGGGGCGATGAGATTACGGATATCCGTCAGTTCTCCGTGGCTGACCAGCGTGCCATCCCCGAGATCGAGGTGGGAGAGGTCGCTATCTATCCCGCCCGCGAGCTGCCGATCACCAATGAGGTCGCCGCGCGGGCCCGCGAGCTGGCGCAGAAGTTTGGGGGCAACGCAGCGCTGGCGGAGCTTCTGACCAAGGTGGGGGAGCACATCCCGGCTGAAGGTATGGAAGCCGTGCTGGCCGTGCTTGCCGACGCCCCCTTCGTCACCCTCCCCGAACTGCTTGCCCCGGGCACACACGTGCTGCTCGTGGCGCCGGAAAAGATCCGCACGCGAATTGCGGATCTGGAATCCACCGATGCGGAGTTCTTGGCTGCTGGCTGGGAGGCCGCCGCAATGGGTGCGGATGGTCCGTTGGCTGCTGAGGGCTTGGATACCTCGGCGTCGAGTTACCGCTCCTATGAGTCCTTGGAGGCGACGTGCCGGAATATCGAGGCCCCGTTGTGGACTTTCGCCCCACCGGGGATGTTTGCGGCGGCTGAATCAGAGACCTTGCCGCTGGACTTTGAGCCCGGACCAACTCCGCGCGGTGATATCCCAGAGATTGATGCCATGATGGCGCAGCTTCTGGCGCACACGACAGCCGGCGGGCGTGCCGCCTTCATTGCCCCTGCGCAAGGCGCTATCAAGCGCATGGTGGAGCGCTTTGCGGAGAAGGGTATCCCCACGAAGGTGGCCACACCTGGCTGGGAGCCGAGTCCCGGCGAGGTCACGCTCTACCAGGCCTTGTCCCATGCTGGTCTGGTGTTCCCGAAGGTGCGCAAGCTCAAGGACGCTGAGGCACTGCCGCTGGTCGTCATCACGGAAACTGACCTGACGGGTAACCGTGTGGGCGATATTGCGGGGGCGAAGCGTCGCCCAGCAAAGCGCCGTAACCGCGTGGATCCCCTCGCACTCAAGCAGGGGGACTACGTGGTGCATGAGACCCATGGCATCGGCAAGTTCCTCAAGATGGCCGAGCGCACCGTTCAATCCGGTGACGAGACTTCGCGCCGCGAATACATTGTGTTGGAGTATGCCGCCTCCAAGCGCGGCCAGCCGGCTGACCAGCTGTGGGTCCCCATGGATTCGCTGGATTTGCTGAGCAAATACACCGGCGGTGAGACGCCGACGTTGTCCAAGATGGGCGGCTCGGACTGGAAAAACACCAAGAAGAAGGCGCGTGCCGCGGTGCGCGAGATCGCCGGTGAGCTGGTGGAGCTTTATGCCAAGCGCCAGGCCGCGCCCGGTCACCAATTTGGTCCCGATACCCCGTGGCAGGCGGAGATGGAGGATAATTTCCCCTTCGTCGAGACCGAGGACCAAATGCTGGCCATCGATGCCGTCAAGCAGGATATGGAATCCACGGTGCCGATGGACCGCGTGGTCGTCGGCGATGTGGGTTATGGCAAGACCGAGGTGGCGGTGCGCGCAGCCTTCAAGGCCGTGCAAGACGGCAAGCAGGTCGCGGTCCTCGTGCCCACCACTTTGCTGGCCCAGCAGCACACCGATACTTTCCGCGAGCGCATGCAGGGCTTCCCGGTGGATATCGAGGTGCTTTCGCGCTTTACCTCGGCCAAGGAATCCAAGGAGATTCTGGCTGGTTTGGCGGATGGTTCCGTGGACATCGTAATCGGTACCCACCGCCTGCTGCAGACAGGTGTGCAGTGGAAGAACTTGGGCCTCATCGTGGTGGATGAGGAGCAACGTTTTGGTGTCGAGCACAAGGAGCACATCAAGGCGCTCAAAGCCAGCGTGGACGTGCTCACCATGTCCGCGACGCCGATTCCACGCACCTTGGAGATGTCCATGGCGGGCATCCGCGAGATGTCCACCATCCTGACTCCGCCGGAGGACCGCCACCCGGTCCTGACCTATGTGGGCGCGTATGAGGATAAGCAGGTGGCCGCGGCCATCCGCCGTGAGCTGCTGCGCGACGGTCAAGTCTTCTTCATCCACAACAAGGTTGCGGATATCGAAAAGAAGGCCCGCGAGCTGCGGGACCTGGTGCCAGAAGCGCGTATCGTCGTGGCACACGGCCAGATGAACGAGGACGTCCTTGAGCGCACCGTCCAAGGTTTCTGGGACCGCGAATTCGACGTCCTGGTGTGTACCACGATCGTGGAAACCGGCCTGGATATTGCTAATGCGAATACCCTCATCGTGGAGAACGCGCACCACATGGGCCTGTCCCAGCTGCACCAGCTGCGCGGGCGCGTGGGCCGCTCCCGCGAGCGCGGCTATGCCTACTTCCTGTACCCGAAGGGCGCCACGCTGACGGAAACTTCCTATGACCGCCTGGCCACCATCGCCCAAAACAACGATCTGGGCGCCGGTATGGCCGTGGCCATGAAGGACCTTGAGATGCGCGGTGCCGGAAACGTGCTGGGCGCAGAGCAATCCGGCCACATCGCCGGTGTGGGCTTTGACCTCTATGTGCGCCTTGTCGGTGAGGCAGTGGAGACCTTCAAGGCTCTCGCCCGCGGTGAGACCCCCGTGGTCACGGACGAGGGCCCGAAGGAAATCCGCATCGACCTGCCGGTGGATGCCCATATTCCGGAGTCCTATATCAACTCCGAGCGCTTGCGCTTGGAGGTCTACCGCAAGCTGGCGGCCTCCAAGGACAACGCGGACCTGGCTCATGTGGTGGAGGAGATGCAGGACCGCTACGGGCCCATTCCGGAGCCGGTCGAGCGCCTGCTCGCCGTGGCTCGTCTGCGCCACCAGGCCCGCCGGGCCGGGGTCAGCGATATTACGGTGCAAGGCACGCGCATCAAGGTCCATCCGGTGGAGCTGGCGGATTCCAAGCAGGTACGCCTCAAGCGCCTCTTCCCGGGCTCCAACTACCGTGCAGCTGCCAAGGCCATCCAGCTCAACTTCCCCAAGGCAGGCCGCAATGTCACCGACCCGAAATTGCGGGACATCGAACTCTTGCAGTGGATGGCGGACTTCTTGGCCTCGATGTTCGAACTTGAGCGCGTCGACGTCAGCGGTGCTAAGACTAAGAAGAATGTCATTAGTGTAGGAGAAAAATAATGGACGCCAGCACCGCCGCCGGAATTTCTCGGTCCAATCCCAGAATCGTTTTAGTGGCGGTGTGGATGGCTGCCTCGCTGCTCAGCATCCCCGTCTCACTGGTGATCAAGTTCAGCGGTGAGAACGGCGGTTGGCTCACCTTCATGTTGATGATGTTCGGGGTAATCCTGGTTGGCATCTGGGTGCTGCTTGGTTTACTCCCGCTGTTCATCCGCGGTGATTACACGAGCAAGCTGGCGTGGGCGTGGGTGTCGCTGGCCTTAGTGTTCATCGGCTTTATCGTGGGAAACGCCAACCTGCCGGATTTTGGGGACGTCGGACCAGCCACCGTTCCGACGTGGTGGTTTGGCAACGAGGAAGCGGCCTCTATGACTGGTGGCCTCTTCCTCATCGTCAGCGCTATCGGCCACGTGTTGTGGATAGCAAGCTGCATCGCCTATGCGGTGCTATCGCGCCGCACGGCGCCCGAGGTTTTCTAGAGCGCCAAGCGGCCCGTGCTCAAGCCCCACACCGCGGCAACCGCGCCGATAACTACCAGCGCTACCACGAACCATTCGAAGGTGTTGAACACGCGCTCTTTCTTGTACAGGCGGGTGGCCACATAAGGAATCATGCTGGGGACCACGGCTAGCGCGCCGAGAAGAACATAAACCGGGTCGGCGGCATAGATGAGCCACAGGGAATAGATGAAGGCGACGAGGCCGATGCAGAGGTGGCGGCGATTCTCTCGGCGGCTCACCTCCGGACCTGAAATATCGAAGCGCACCCCTGCATGTGGGTGAGTCAGCCCCTTGCCGCGCACGGCCAAGAGGACCAGGTAAAGGGAAGAGAAGATGTAGGGCAGCAGGTACATGATGGTGGCCAGCTGCACCATGGCGTTATAAGAAGTTTCGTTGAGGAAGAAGACGATAACGAAGAGCTGAATCGTCAGCGTAGAAATCAGCTGCGCTACCCACGGCGCACCGGCGATGTTCACGGTGCCGATCTTGCGGGGGAGAAGACCATCGACAGCCATCATGACAATCGGTTCCGCGCACAGCATCTGCCAGGACACGTAGGCGCCGAGCACGGAGAGGCACAGGCCGAGGGAAATGAGAGCGCCGCCCCATTCGCCTACGGCCGCGGTGAGCACGGACGCCATCGAGTTATCCGGCAGCGCTGCGAGCTCTTCCTGGGTAAGCACGCCGAAGCTCAGCGTGGACACGGATACCAGCAACGCCAGAACGCTGATGAAGCCGATGACGGTAGCGCGGCCGACGTCGGCACGCGTGCGCGCCTGCTTGGAGTACACGGATGCGCCCTCCACGCCGATGAAGACCCACACGGTAAAGAGCATGATGCCCTGAATCTGCTCGAAGAGGGACTTATCGGAGGCCTCGCCCCAGAAGTCAAGAGTGAATTTGTCCCAGCTAAAGCCTACGAAAGCGAGGATGACGATGAAGGCGAGGATGGGGACGATCTTGGCGATGGACGTCACCATGTTCATGATCGCCGCCTGCTTAATTCCGCGCGCCAGCACAGCAAAGATTCCCCAGGACAACACCGATACGGCGATGGCGGAGACCCAGCGGTGGTCGGCGTCAAAGAAAGGCACGTAGTGGCCAATGGTGTTGAAGAACAGGGTGGCGTAGCCTACCTGCGCCATCACAGATCCTAGCCAGTAGCCCCAGCCGGACGTAAAGCCAATAAAGTCACCTAAGCCGGCGCGGACGTAGGAGTACACACCGGAGTCGAGGTGCGGCTTGCGGTGCGCGAGAATTTGAAAAACGAAGGCGACAGAGAGCATGCCCACGCCGGCGATGAGCCAGCCGATGAGCATGGCGCCAGGGCCGGCCACGGAGGCGATGTTCTGCGGAAGAGAGAAGATTCCGGCGCCCACCGTGGAACCGATGATGAGCGCGATGAGCGTCCACAACGTCACAGAGTGCGTGCGCGGCGATTCGGTGAGATTGGAAGTGGTCATTGGTTAAAAATACCCCTTCAGGCGGGCGTTTGTGCAACTGCAGCGAAAGTTCAAAGAACTGGGGACCTATACTCGTTGCTTATGACTGTCCTGTTGTTAGATCCGCGCTGGCCCACGTTAATCCCTATGGAGGCCGTTGGGAAACTGCAGGGCCCTGTTGTTTTCACTGATGAAGTTCCGGTGAAGGTGCGCTGGGACTTTGATTCACTGTTGTGCGGTGAGGATCCGGAAGGCCATGGTGTTGTGGTGAGCACAGATCCATCACACCCGCAGGTGCGCGCGCTTATCGACGCTGATGCGGACCTCATCCTCGCCCCCTCCCTTGAGGAACCGATGTGGAAGGCACGTGAGGTGATGTCGCGTGCGCGGCGCATCGGGGAGTGGGAGCGCGATCAAACCCACGAAACTTTGCTGCCGTATCTAGAAGAAGAGTCGGCGGAATTCGCCCAGGCGGTGCGGGAGCGTGCCACTGATTCCGAGTTGCTTAAGGAATTGGGCGATGTCTTCTTACAGGTCCTCTTTCACGCCGAGATCGCGGCACGCCGTGGGGCTTTTACTCTCGACGATGTTGCGATGTCCTTCGTCAACAAAATGCGCTCCCGCGCGCCCTACCTTTTCGACGGCACGGAGGACGTCGTGGGGGTAGAGGAGCAGGAGCGCCTGTGGGCCGAGGGTAAGGCCCGAGAAAAGAACTAGCCCTTCTGAATCATCGAGGACAGCAGGGGAGCGTAGTCAGCGATCGTGGAGGATAGGCCGGTACCGCCGGTTGCGAGAGTGTCTTCCTTGACGATCTTGCACTCGAGGGCGCGGTCGGCGGTCTGGCCGGAGTACTTCACGGCGGCCAAGGCCAGCGGGCCGAGTTCCTCAGAGTTGCCCAGTGCGGTGAGGTTCTTGGACAGCTGGTTGCGGGTGGTGTTCGGAGTAAGCAACTCACCCTCGGTGCTCTGATCAATCAGCGTCAGGGTGCTACGCAGGGTGTTGCAATCAGCGGACTGGATGCCCTGGGAGAGGAAGCCGCCCAGCTCAGTCAGGGAAGCGGCAGAAGCGGTGGCGGGGGTGATTGCGCCGAGGGCGACAACGGCGGAAGCAGTAGCGAGGATACGACGGATGGACATGGAACTCCTTGGCTAAGAGAAAGGCACGTTTCTAGAACGGACAGTGATAGAACGTGGAGCACCAGCAGGGCCTCGGCTCTCTGTTCAACGCTGCAGTGTAGCGCAGAATGTTACGCATGGGAACATTTGGACATAACTTTTGTTCCGCGATTGTCGTAGGTCTTGCCTATACGGTCGCCTCGTGGCGCCCTCTGTGTCGCTCGACCCCCTTCCTGCAACGGGCTGTAGTATTCACCTTTATGACGCAGGGGCTTAGGAGGATCGGGGGCTGTGGCCTCGGCATTGTCTTGGCCATCATTCTGATCATTTCCTTGGTGGCCTGGAGTCTTTCCTTCCTGGATAAACCATCCCCGTTCCGGCAGCTTTCCCCCGTCCCAGAGGAACTTCCACCCGTGGGCGGGGCAGAGGTGCCCGCTATTGATGTCGACGGGCCGGGGCGCACGGCGGACAAGCTGACGTGGTGGTCCGACCAGCTTGCCGACGCCACCAGTATCCCCGCCCAGGCATTGCGGGCCTACGGCAACGCCGAGCTGATCGCGCGGCAATCCTGGCCGAACTGTAATCTGCGCTGGAATACCCTCGCCGGTATCGGCTGGGTAGAAACTCGTCACGGGACCTATAATGGAAGCCTCTTCGACCGTTCCTCCCTTGATGAGAATGGTTATCCCGACCCGCCCATTGTGGGCATTCCTCTCGACGGAACTAACAACACCACTTTGGTTCCTGATAGCGATGGCGGCGCCATTGACGGCGATGTCGAGTTTGATCGGGCGGTTGGCCCCATGCAATTCATCGCTTCTTCGTGGGAGCATCTAGGCCGAGATGCCAACGGCGATGGCGTTGCTGATCCCAATCAAATCGACGATGCCGCGTTGGGTGCTGCCGCACTGCTGTGTCACGGAGATAGGGATCTTTCCACGCCAGAGGGATGGCGTTCGGCCGTCCTCAACTACAACCAATCTGAGGACTACCTGGGCAAAGTCGCAGCAGCCGCAAATTCCTACGCCATTGAACAGCCTGCCGTGTCCTAGCCTCTTTCTAGATCTATGTCACGTTGTCCGTTTCCGCCCGACACGTTCCGAAGTTTTCTGGAACAATTGTCCCCAGGTGGTTTGGGAGCCCCTCCCAGAACACGAACCCAAGATCAATTTGGCTCTATAGGAGTGAAAGCAGCATGGCTGACATCATCCACGTAATGGCACGCGAAATTCTTGATTCCCGCGGCAACCCCACCGTTGAGGCTGAAGTATTCCTCGACGATGGTGCACGCGGTGTCGCCGGCGTTCCGTCTGGCGCTTCCACCGGTGTTCACGAGGCTCACGAGTTGCGTGACGGTGGTGACCGCTACTTGGGCAAGGGCGTTCTGAAGGCTGTTGAGAACGTCAACGAAGAGATCGCTGATGAACTTGCCGGCTTCGAGGCCGATGACCAGCGTCTCATCGACCAGGCCCTGATCAAGCTGGACGGCACGGATAACAAGTCCCGCCTCGGCGCCAACGCCATCCTGGGCGTGTCCATCGCAGCCGCCAAGGCCGCTGCCGAGTCTGCTGGCCTTCCGCTCTACCGCTACATTGGCGGCCCGAACGCTCATGTCCTGCCCGTTCCGATGATGAACATCGTCAACGGTGGTGCCCACGCTGACTCCGGCGTTGACGTTCAGGAGTTCATGATCGCCCCGATCGGTGCCGAGTCCTTCAGCGAGGCCCTGCGCATGGGCGCACAGGTCTACCACGCACTGAAGGCCGTTATTAAGTCCAAGGGCCTGTCCACCGGCCTGGGTGACGAGGGCGGATTCGCTCCGGAGGCTGAGTCCACCAAGGCAGCTCTGGACCTCATCGTTGAGGCCATCGAGAAGGCCGGCTTTAAGCCGGGCAAGGATGTCGCCCTGGCTCTCGACGTTGCATCTTCCGAGTTCTTCAAGGACGGCAAGTACCACTTCGAGGGCGGCGAGCACACCGCTGAGGAGATGGCCAAGGTCTACGAGGACCTCATCGCCAACTACCCGATCGTGTCCATCGAGGACCCGCTGCAGGAAGATGACTGGGAGGGCTACACCAAGCTCACCGCAGCTATCGGTGACAAGGTGCAGATTGTCGGCGATGACTTCTTCGTCACCAACCCGGCTCGCCTGAAGGAGGGCATTGAGAAGAAGGCCGCCAACGCTCTGCTGGTGAAGGTTAACCAGATCGGTACCCTGACCGAGACCTTCGACGCCGTTGAGCTGGCTCACCGCAATGGCTACCGCACCATGATGTCCCACCGCTCCGGTGAGACCGAGGACACCACCATTGCTGATCTCGCCGTTGCTCTGAACTGCGGCCAGATCAAGACCGGTGCTCCGGCCCGTTCTGAGCGCGTTGCCAAGTACAACCAGCTGCTGCGCATTGAGCAGGAACTGGGTGACGCCGCAGTTTACGCCGGCCGCTCCGCATTCCCGCGCTTCCAGGGCTAGGACTCAACTCCGGTTTCTAGCAGTGGTCTGCACAGACCACTCGCTGAACTACTGGTGAAAGAATAAGGTGCCACAGTAACTGTGGCACCTTTTAGTCGTTTTGATCGTGGCACCTTTCCTGTTGTCCGGCCCCGAACAGGCCCAGCCCAAAACTTCTGAGGCGCATGTTATTTCTGGGACACGTCGCGCGCCGCACAGCACCTGGGCCGGTCCGGGATACAATGGCTTTCCGATGGCATGCACTACTTCTCCCCGCACGAAACGCCGGAACACCGTTCCGGTTCGCACGCGTGCCCGCGATGAGCAGCGAGCTAAACGGAAGAAAGCACCGGTGCAGGCCAAGGGGCTAGACATCCTCGGGATCGGTGTGATTATCGCTGTTGTTCTCGTGGTACTGCTATCCATTGCCGTTCCGCTGCGAAACTACTACCACGGCCAATCGGAGATTGCGCGGCTGGAAAGCTCAATCGTCGCCAAGCAAGCACAGAAGGATGACCTCCTCACGGAGATTGACAAGTACCGATCCGAGGAATACGTCAAGGAGGAGGCGCGCCGCCGCTTCGGTGTCATGGATGAAGGTGAGATGGCCTTTCGCATCATGGATCCGCGCATGGACTCTGGTGACACGGTGACCTCAGAGCGTCGTGAGGATGCCGACGACCGCGAGTGGTACACGGTGCTGTGGGATTCAGTATCGGAAGATGCGGAAAACCTACCGGAAACACCTGCTGAATAGGACTCATCCATATCTCCATGTCACAATGGTTCCTATGACCGTGACCGATGCTGACCTTGAAGTCGTCCGCGAACAGTTGGGCCGCACCCCGCGCGGCGTCGTGGACATTGCTTACCGCACCCCGGACGGAGCCCCAGCGGTGATTAAAACCGCACCCAAGCTTCCCGACGGCACCCCGTTTCCCACCCTTTACTACCTCACCGACCCGCGCCTGACTGCCGAAGCATCGCGCCTTGAGGTTGCCCATGTCATGAAGTGGATGGAGCAGCGCCTCGCCCAAGAAGAGGACCTGCAGCAGGATTACCAGGCGGCGCACGAACATTACCTGGAAACCCGTAACGCCATGGAAGACCTGGGCACTGAGTTTTCAGGTGGCGGCATGCCAGAGCGCGTGAAGTGCCTCCACGTTCTCATCGCTTATGCCTTAGCTGAGGGACCGGGCCGTGTGCGCTTTGGCACCGAGGCCGTCGCGATGGCTGCGGAGCACGGTAAACTCCGGGGAAGCGCCATCCCTGAGGATTGGCCCACCGTGGGGGACCTGGGCATCGACATGACCCAGTTCGATTTTTCTAACGCCGGTTAAAAGAAAGGCTAGCCCTATGACTCGCGTCGCTGCTGTCGACTGCGGAACCAACTCCATTCGCCTGCTCATCAGCGAGGTTCAGGAGGATGGCAAGATCCGGGATATCACCCGCACGATGGAGATCGTTCGCCTTGGCCAGGGCGTCGATGCTACCGGTGAGTTTGATCCTGAAGCTCTTGCGCGGACTCGCGTAGCGCTCGAAGGCTACGTCAAACAAATGAAGTTTGAAAAGGTCGAGCGCGTGCGCATGGTCGCCACCTCGGCCACTCGTGATGCAAAGAACCACCGCGAGTTTTTCAACATGACCGAAGAGCTTCTCGGTGAAATCCAGCCGGGGGCTCGCGCGGAGGTAATTTCCGGTGAGGAAGAGGCACTGCTGTCCTTTACCGGTGCGGTGGGGGACCTGCACTCTGAGGAGGGTCCGTATTGCGTCATCGATTTGGGCGGTGGTTCGACAGAGTTCGTCGTGGGGACAATCGACGGCGAGATCCTCGGCTCGCACTCTGCTCAGATGGGGTGCGTGCGGCTTACCGAGCGCATCATGCGCACCGATCCTCCCACGGAGGCCGAGATTGAGATTGCTAGCGATTATGTTGCTGAGCGCATGGCCGAAGTGGAGAAGATCGTTCCTATCGACAAAGCCCTCACCTTCGTTGGCTGTGCCGGTACGTTTACGACTCTTTCGGCGCTTGCCCAGGGGATGGAGCGTTACGATGCCGACTCCATCCACGGTTCCGAGCTTCGCTTCGATGCGCTGCGGGTGCTCACCCGACAGATGATTGGATTGCCTTCGGATGTGCGCGCTCTCAACCCCGTCATCCACCCCGGGCGCGCAGATGTCATCGGTGGTGGATGCGTGGCCATCGAGGGCATCATGACGATGATTGAGCGCAACAGTGAAGCCCGTTCCTTCTTCATCAGTGAGAAGGACATCCTCGACGGTATTATCAGCGGCCTCGCTGCCAGTTAGCGAACTCAAACCAAAAGAGTTGCGCAGAAGCCGACCCTATTTTCAGTCCATGCCTACCCGTGCCCTAAGATGAGTGGGCACGGTTTGGCCCCCATAGCCCAATCGGCAGAGGCAGTCGACTTAAAATCGATTCAGTCTGGGTTCGAGTCCCAGTGGGGGCACCATGACCAGCGGAAACGCTGAATTTAACGGGTGAAGGTAGGGAACGCTTCCCAGCGCTCCTCTTCATAGTTTGCGGCAACAGGGGCGCCGGCAAGCGCAGTGCTTGTCGACGCATTCCTGTTAGGCGTGGACAATTTTGCGAATTTTGAGATTTTTGGGAACTTCCTAGCAGTGGGGAGCGTTGATCTTGATGAAACGACAAATAAGGCGGCCCTAGGGGCCGCTTTTTAGAGAAAGACTGTGAAAGGAATCGGGATTCGCGTGCGTTCTAGCAACCCCGTCATGAGTTCCCTCTCGTCCAGCCAAAGTCAGACCCAGGGTGGAAATCCCTACGGTCAGAGCGATAATCCATTTGTTCAGGAGAATCGCAGCGCCGATCGGCCGCTGACTGTTGATGATGTCGTGACCAAGACTGGCATTACTCTTGGCGTCATCATTGTCATGGCCGTGCTCAACTTTGCTGTTGGTGAGTTGATTAACCCAGGCATCGCGATGATTCTTACTCTGGTTGGTGCGCTCGGCGGTTTCATTACTGTTCTTGTCTCAACGTTTGGCAAGAAGTTTGGTTCTGCAGCCGTCACGTTGATCTATGCCGTGTTTGAAGGCCTCTTTGTGGGCGGATTCTCCCTCATGTTTGCCGGCGTATCCTTCGGCAATTCCGATGGCATGGCACTTATTGGCCAAGCAATCATGGGTACCGTAGGTGTCTTTATCGGCATGCTGATGGTCTACAAGACCGGTGCGGTAAAGGTCACCCCGAAGTTCAACAAGATCATGTTCGGCCTCATCGCCGGCGTGGCCGTGTTGGCTCTGGGTAACATGCTGGGCGCTATTTTCTTCGGCTTTAATCCGCTACGTGATGGTGGCATGCTTTCCATCATCTTCTCCCTCGTCTGCATTGTTCTGGCGTCCTTGTCCTTTATGACAGACTTCGACCAGGCAGACCGCCTGATTCGCCAGGGTGCCCCGGCGCAATATGCCTGGGGTATCGCTCTTGGTTTGGCCGTGACCTTGGTCTGGCTGTACACGGAGATTCTTCGTCTGCTGAGCTACTTCAGGGACTAATTAGTCTCATACCGCTTCTGCGAAACCGGCGGCTGGCACCACAAGCTTTGTGGTTGCTGGCCGCCGGTTTCTTTGTGTGCGTGGCGCATCTCTTTTGGAGCAGGGGTATAGCGCCCGTTAGGTGCGGGCGGGATCTTGGCATTGACTGGCGCGAGCTAATACAGATTGCAACAGTTAGAACAGGATTTCCCTTCGCAAATATCTATTTGCGTACCAATTGCGGTATAGGTGGCGAGTACCTCAAGGCGGGTGACGTGGATGACTGCGGGGGTAGTTATGGTTGCAAATCTGAGGTCCTGTTCGGTTCTTGTGGGCGAAATGTTCGATTTCTTGGGTGGGGGAGTCTTTGTCTTGCTGTTAACAGGCTCCGTGAGCCGTCCGCTGGAAATGAAGGCAACTGCATCGGCAAGCACCTGTTTCCGTGCCTAGCCCTGAGCTTTACGCGACCATGCCGACAGAATTGGGTTTCTCATGTTTCCCAAGGATGCGATGCTCTAAGCGGCGTGCGGCAAAGCGGGCAAGATTGCTTCTTAATTGAGGAAAAACGACACCCCAAAAATTGACAGTGTTGTAATTCGGGTACCCCCAATTGGTTATAATCGGCAGGCAAGACACATGTAGTTCACGGCGGGTACCCAAGCTCCATGCAGGCTACGACCAGCTATTATTAACGGATAGTTCTATTAGTGCGATCGAATAGTTACAATAAATTTGCATATAGAAAATGACTAATTTGGCACCGGCGCGACTTCTTGTTCTTTCTCGTGCATTCTGGTCGCAGAAGTCGCTCGGAGTTTAAAGCTCAAGGGAGGGGCTTCTAACGGTCAGGAAAGTTAGTTGAAGGGACACCATGAAGCGAATCGGGGGCCTTGTGATGATGGCGGTTTGTATCGGGGTGCTGTCAAACTGCGCGTCACCGCTCGGCCTCAGTGTTCGTGGCAATGGTAGTAACGCGGGGGACTTTCGCAATTCTCCTGACATGAAAGCCGGCGGTGGCTCAGTGGACTCGGGGGTCGCTGATGCCACCGCCACGACGGGGCGAGAGTCTCAAGCTCAAAGTGAGCAGTCTCGTGCAGGCGGTGGGGTACTTCCACCGCTAGGGGAGTTTGACCGGACAGTGCCTGGATTTCAGGTGTTTGATCCGTGTGTAGGGATTCCGGAAAGAAAGCTAAGGGAAGCAGGCCTTTCTACGCGTTTGGAGTCAAGTGTTCGCGAATCAGGTTTTTCCCACTGTGGGTTTGAGATTGAAAATGCTGTGGGGGAAACTGGATTCATTGGTCTCGGCGTGACGGATATGGCACTTCAGGAACTGGAAACGCAATACGGGGGGCAAAGGGTTTATGAAGGTGAGCAACTTCCGGTAGTTGCCCTAGATGACCCTGATTTTGGTCGACTGTTTTGCACTTTATATCTAGAGACCACCAAGGGAACGCTGATAGTTGAATCTTCTGGTTTTGGTAGCACTCAGAAGGACGAGCGCTGCGTGATCGGGGAAAGAATTCTTTATACGTTTGCTACTTAAATAGGGGGCACAAATGCAAATAAACTTGTCAAATCTTTTCAATCAATTGTCTGAAATCAGGGGACTATCTGAGCGGCTTAGAGGTGTTGCGGATGGAGCCCATTCTCCGCTTAACAGCGGATTCTCTCCGGTATTGGGGATAAAGGATGTCGGGGGTATCCACGAGAGAGTACTTACACATGATCCTGGCTCTGCGCAGCATTCACTCGAAGGCTTTAATAGGCAGCTTTCCTGGTTGGCAGACACACTAAAAACTGAGCTGGCAAGCTTCGAATCACAGGATGAGCTTACGAGTCGGGGGTTGGATGTCGCTGACGCTGGTGGGGGAGGCGGGGCGGTATCGATGCCGATCGTGTCGCAACCAGACCCGGGATACAGCCCGTTTGGGTTTACCATCCCGATCGTGGACACCGGTGCTTCCATCATGGGCTTAGCATCGAATCTGTTTAGCACGCGCTTCTGGGATGTGTCGGAAGCGAATGCGCGGTGGGGCGCTTTGAGTGGGGAAGTCGCAGAAATCGTTGCGGGTCTTGAAAACTCGGCCGCGTCTTTGGAAGCCGAGAACGACAGTGAAGCCACCACACGCGCAGCGCAGAAGATTCGTGAAGTTGCGCAGGCGGGTACACACTTCATTGCCAATGCGAGCGTCATGCAACAGAAGCTGTTCGGCTTCCAAGCGCAGCTGATGAATGTTCAGCCGGAAGCCATTGCCTTGGCCTTTGAGGTGGCGGCAATCCCAGAGCCTGCTACGCGTCAAGCCGCTGAACAAGCAGCCTTGGTCTATATGCAGGGCGTCCTTCAGCAGCAAGTGATTTCCGCTATGCCGTATCAGCATGCGCTTATGGACGCAGCGCCGCCCAGCGGCGGCGGAGACACCAGTACCCACTTTGGGGCAGTCATGGGCGACGGAAATCGCTACAACACCGATGGAGTCACATGGCCGAAGCCAATAGCCGAAGCGATAGAAAACGGCACCATGGGCCCAGGCTCCTTTGGCGTTGCGGACGGCCACATCCAAGGTCTGGAAAGCGTGGGGATGGGGGCTGACGATATCGCGCGCTTTCACAATGAGCTACACAATCGTGGGCGCAGCATCCTCAGCGAGCTTGGTTTCGGAGACGCATTAGCGCCGATCAATGCAGGCGAGGTGAATACCTCGGCTGCCAACGCAGGCTTGAGCGCCCTTGATCCCGTTCGGGGAGGAGCGCCAGGATCGTTGGCAGCTACCAGCGGAGCGGCAAACATGCCAGCTGGTGTAAACGGGCTCGGAGGTCTAGGCAGCGGCGCTGTAGGCCAGGGATTGGGAGCCATCGGTCTTGCTGATGGCCGTGGGAACAAGCTTCCCGGAGGCGTGGCAGGCCACAGCGGTCGCTTGCCGGAAATGTCGGCGAATCCAACGACAAACGCAGCGGGGTTCGGAGGCGCGGGCGCTTCATTCGGTGGGCCGCAGACCGGAACGCATCCGGTATTAGGAGGCCTTCCTGGGGCCGTAACGGGAACTGGACAACAGAGGGAAGGGCGGACGTCGCTAAGCGGAGGCGGCCTCGTCGGAGGTGGTGCCATCAGTACGGGAGGTTCCGGGGGCGTCGGCAACGCTGGTGGCGCTGGTGGTGTCCTGGGAGCCCCGGGCGGAGCGGGTAGTGCGAGGCAGGGCGTCGGCAGTGCCCGCGGTGCGGGGATGCGCATGATGCCCATGATGGGTGGCATGGCACGCGGCGGCGAAGGCGAAAGGCGGGTCAAGTCCGTCACGACTCAAGTAGAACGCGACCCCAACCGCCGTGATCTACTCGGCGAAGCACCCGCAGTACTGCCAGGGGTTATCGGGGATTGGGTCCGGGAGGCAAAGTAGAAAAAGACGGTGGACCCCAGAAAGCTAAAAGCGGCGCCCCAACTATCGGGACGCCGCTTCATTGTCAGTTGCCGTTGAACCTACTGCTGAACCGGAGCAGTGGTGTATTCAGCCGGAGCAACCTCGGTTGCAGCAACGGCTTCGGACTCAGTGGCTGCTTCGGACTCAGCCGCAGCCTCGGAGGGGGCGGCTGCACCTGCGCCGGGAGCCTCACCGGCAAAGGAAGCGCCGGTGTCAACCTTCTCAGAGGAATCCTGTTGGTTCGGAGGGTGGCAGGCAGCGAGGGTGAGGCCAGCGGAGAAAACCAAACCAGCGGCAGCGAAACGAGTGAACTTCTTCATGGGTTAAAACTCTTTCTCGGAAAAACGATGACCTAAGAGCAGTATAAATTAGGACTTGCGCGGAGTTGCGGCCTTTGCGGAATCATAAGGCGCCGCAGAGACCACGGTGACCGACAAGGTCTTGCCATTCGGCGCCGTGTACTCGCGGGTCTCGCCCTCAGCAGCACCCAGGAGTGCAGCGCCCAGCGGGGACTGCTCGGAGTAGGTCTCCAAGTCCTTGTTATCGGAAGCAGCGGCGCGGGTACCGATGAGGAAGGTCTCGCGGTCCTCCTCGTCGCCGTTGTAGTACACGTGCACAACGGAACCGATGTGGGCAACACCCTCCTGGACGGCGGTGCGCTCGGTGGTGGAGTTCGCCAGAACCTCGGAGATCTGCTTGATGCGGGCCTCTTCCTGGTCCTGCATCTCACGGGCTGCGTCGTAACCCGCGTTCTCCTTGAGGTCACCTTCCTCACGGCGCTCATTAATCTCCGCGGCGACGACCGGGCGGTGGTCGATGAGGGCCTGCAGCTCGGCCTCGAGCTTGGCCTTGGTTTCCGGGGTAATGTACTGCTTCTGCTGCTCAGCCATAGTGCAACCTTCCGTTTACGGTTCCTAATGAACGGGTCTATTTCTCATTGGATGGGCCAGAAAGCGCAGGTGGCGCGGCCCATTCAGAACGCTCAACATACTAGCACAGCTGGGCTTTTACTCGCCGGTAGCCTCACCCGCTGTATCCATCGTGCTGGTGTCCAAATAGGACGGGATGCTTCCGGAGCAACCGTAGGCGCCACCGGCGACGGCTCTGTGGTTGGTGGGGATATCCACTGCGATGCGTTGAGCGGAGTCACCGCCAGCAGGCACGGCGACCTCGCGGCGCCCCACCTCAGCCTTGGAGTAGTCGAAGGCCTGGACAATGCAGTATGCGGGTTCTTCCACGCGGTTGCGGGTGATGTCTACCCACACGCGCGCTGTGTCATCAGACAGGATCTCGTGGGTGACGTAGGAGATATCTGCGTTGACCTTTTGCTGGCTGCGGAAATACTGAACGCCGTAGACAATGGCCGCAATCAGCATAGCCAGGAATACCAGCACCAGCGCCCGGTTGGTCCATGAGCCTTTTGCGCGAATGGACTGAGAGGAAGAACCGTAGCGGGATTGCGAGCGTGCGGGTTGAGAAGCAGGTTGGGCGTCAGACATGAGTCTGATTCTATCCAACAGTCGCCGCGAAGAAACTATCCACTAGACTAGGCCTCTGTTTAATGCCTCTGTATTAATGAGGCGATGTAGGGACGATGTAGGGAGATGTATCACCCAGTGAGCACGAAGCGCCTTTTGGCTATCCACGCGCACCCTGACGATGAGTCCTCGAAGGGTGCTGCGACGACCGCAAAATATGCCGCGGAGGGGGCGGAAGTCCTCGTCGTGACCTGCACCGGTGGCGAGAGGGGAGATATTATCAACCCGGCCATGGATCGCCCCGGTGTCCTTGAGAATATGGGCAGCATTCGCCGTGAGGAAATGGCGAAAGCAGCCGCCGCCTTGGGCGTGCAACACCGCTGGCTTGGGCACATTGATTCGGGCCTTCCTGGTAACCCGCTCGCGCCCAATATCAAGGAATTACTACCTGAGGGCTGCTTTGCGCTTAAGGAAGATGATGACGTAGCCCAAGAGCTAGTTGAAATCATCCGTGAGTTCCGGCCCCACGTCATTATTACCTACGACGAGAACGGCGGCTATCCACACCCGGATCACCTCATGGTGTACCGCGCGTCCATGCTGGCGTGGGAAAACGCAGGTGACGCGGCATACCACCCAGAATTGGGTAAGCCGTGGGAGCCGCAGAAGCTGTACTACACGCATGGCTTCGTATACCAAAGGATGAAGGTCTTCCATGATCTTCTTCTGGAGGAAGGCAAGATCAGCCCATATGAGCCGATGCTGGCTCGCTGGGATACGACGTTCGGAGACATCATGGCGCGGGTAACCACACAGGTCGAATGCGCGGATTACTTCCAGAATCGTGAGGATGCGCTCCGTGCGCACGCAACCCAAATTGATCCAGCCGGTGCCTTCCTAGCCACGCCCGTGTCCGTACAGCAGGAGCACTGGCCCACGGAGGAATTCGAGTTGGCCAAAACTCGCGTTTCTACTGCACTGCCGGAAGATGATTTATTTGCGGGAATTCCAGAAGTAGGGGAGTCTTAAAGCATGAACGCTTTCTACCTCGCAGCGCACGACGTCGCCCTGCTCGCCCAAGGAAGCCAAAGCGGGCCGGTTGGACCGGAGTTTGGTAAGGCTTCGCCTATTGGTCTGCTCATCCTCGCCCTGATGGGTGTTGCTGTCCTTTTTGCAGGCTGGAATTTTCACCGCCGCTATTCGCGCTTCCGTCGTCGAACCATGTTTGCGCAGGATCACGGCATCGATCCGTTCAATGATGAGGCGATCGATTCGGCAATGAAGGAAGCCGGCATCCTCGATAACAGCAAGAAGTCCATCTTTTAAGGTAGAGGACGATTCCCACCGTGAAGTTCCTAAGCCAGCTCCTGTACCCCCTGTACGAAGCGCGTCTGACACGTGAAATCAAGAACAAGCCGCAACCACGCCACGTGGCAATCATGGCTGATGGCAACCGCCGCTGGGCGCGCGAGGCTGGATTTACGGATATCAGCCACGGCCATCGGCAGGGCGCGCGGAAGATCAGCGAGATGATCTCTTGGTGCCAAGGCACCGACATCGAGGTTGTCACTATCTACCTGCTCTCGACGGAGAACCTGAAGCGCAGCGAGCAGGAGGTGCAGCTGCTCTTCGACATCATCTCGGATGTCGTTACGCACCTCTCCCAAGGGGACTTGGATTGCCAGATCCGGCTCGTTGGGCACCTAGATCTGCTCCCTGAACAGGTCACGGCCAAGATGCAAAGCGCGGCTGAGGCCACGGAGGAGCACCAGGGAGTCATCGTCAACATCGCGGTTGGTTATGGTGGGCGCCAGGAAATTGTGGACGCCGTGCAGAGTTTCATTCGCGGCGAAGCCCGCAAGGGGTTGAGCGCTGAGGAAATTGCGGACAACGTGACGGCGGAGGCCATTACGGGCAACCTTTATACCAAGGGTTTGCCTGACCCCGATCTCGTCATTCGTACCTCCGGCGAGCAGAGGCTGTCCGGCTTTCTGCTGTGGCAGGCCGCTTACTCGGAGATCTGGTTCACGGACACCTATTGGCCCGCATTCCGCCGGGTGGATTTCCTGCGCGCCTTGCGTGACTATTCGCAGCGCTCGCGCCGCTTCGGCCGCTAGCCCTGGCGATCGGGCTAGAGCTTACGCATCCTCACCCGGTCAACCAGGTGGTGCGAGCCCTTGCACAGAACCAGGGAGGCGCGTACCCGGGTGGGCAAAATGTTCTCGATGAGGTTGGGCAGGTTGATGGACTGCCAGATTTCACGGGCCTGCACGTAGGCCTCCTCGTCCGTCATGTCCGCGAAGGACGCGAAGTGCGCCCCTGGTTCGCGGAAGGCAGTGTGGCGGAGCTTGAGGAAGCGATCAATGTACCACTTTTCGATGTCGTCGACTCGGGCGTCCACGTAAACAGAGAAGTCGAACAGGTCCGAAACCATGAGGGTCGGCCCGGTTTGTAAGACGTTGAGGCCTTCCAAAATGAGGATGTCCGGCTGGCGAACCTCCTGAAACTCACCAGGAACAATGTCATAAGACACATGCGAGTACAACGGTGCGGTTACCAGCGGCTTGCCGGACTTAACGTCGGTAACAAAACGCATGAGCGCGCGACGGTCATAAGACTCCGGGTAGCCCTTGCGCTGCATAAGCCCGTGCTCTTTAAGATACGCGGTGGGGTAGAGGAACCCGTCGGTGGTGACCAGATCAACCTTCGGGTGGGAGTCCCAGCGCTGTAGAAGAACTTGGAGCAAGCGCGCGGTCGTTGACTTGCCCACCGCGACGGAGCCGGCAACGCCGATGACGAAAGGAACGTGCGTGGGTGGGTTTCCTAAGAATGCCTCGGTAGCGGTGGTGAGTTTTTGGCGGGCCTCAACCTGCATGTGAATAAGACGGGATAACGGCAGATAGACCTCAGCCACCTCAGTGAGGTCGATGCGGTCACCGATGCCACGAAGTTTTTCCACCTCGGTCGCCGTTAGCACCTGTGGCATGGATTTACGCAGGGCACGCCACGTATCGCGGTCAAAATCGAGGTACGGGCTCGCATCGGTCATTCGCGCCATGCCTACTATTGTTCCACTCAGCAGAGCGCCTGTGGCAATCGCCCCGAATGAAAAGATTCGAGGAGGCCCCCACGCGGGGGATGCGGGCGTTAGGATGTAGAACTAGCTTCGGCGATTGCAGAGCCGGTGGTGTCGTGCCGCGGGCGGGCGCCGCGGGCTTCATTGACCACCTCTACGAAGGGACATCACGCTTTCATGACCACTACGAACAATTCAGACGTGCGCTACCAGGAGATGCGCGATCTCGACCCCGAGGTCTTTGCTGCTATTAACGGTGAGATTGCTCGTCAGCGCGATACCCTCGAGATGATCGCGTCGGAAAACTTCGTCCCCCGCGCGGTTCTGCAGGCGCAGGGCTCTGTTCTGACCAACAAGTATGCCGAGGGCTACCCGGGGCGCCGCTATTACGGCGGCTGCGAGCACGTTGACATCGTAGAAGATCTGGCTCGTGATCGTGCCAAGGCGCTTTTCGGCGCTGATTTTGCCAACGTCCAGCCCCACTCCGGCGCCCAGGCCAATGCCGCCGTGCTGGCGTCGCTGATCCAGCCGGGTGACAAGATCATGGGCCTGTCCTTGGCTCATGGTGGGCACCTGACCCACGGCATGAAGCTCAACTTCTCCGGCAAGCTTTACGACGTTGCCGCGTACGAGGTTGACCCGGAGACCATGCGCCTTGACATGGATAAGGTGCGCGAGCAGGCGCTGGCAGAAAAGCCCCAGGTGATCATCGCTGGTTGGTCCGCTTACCCGCGCACCATTGATTTCGAGGCTTTCCGCTCCATCGCGGATGAGGTCGGTGCGTACCTGTGGACGGATATGGCGCACTTCGCGGGCCTCGTGGCAGCTGGGCTGCACCCCTCCCCGGTGCCGCACTCCGATGTCGTGTCTTCCACCGTGCACAAGACGCTGGGCGGCCCTCGTTCCGGTCTCATCCTGGCCAAGCAGGATTTTGCCAAGAAGATCAACTCCAACGTCTTCCCGGGGCAGCAGGGCGGGCCGCTCATGCACGTCATCGCGGCGAAGGCTATCGCGCTGAAGATCGCGGCCACCGAGGAATTCAAGGAGCGCCAGGAGCGAACCCTGGAAGGTGCTCGCATTCTGGCTGAGCGCCTGACTGCCGAGGATTGCACCAAGGCGGGCGTCGACGTCCTCACTGGCGGCACCGACGTGCATCTTGTCCTAGCGGACCTGCGCAACTCCGAGCTCGATGGCCAGCAGGCGGAGGACCTCCTCCACGAGGTCGGCATCACCGTGAACCGCAATGCGGTGCCGAACGATCCGCGCCCGCCGATGGTCACCTCCGGCCTGCGCATTGGTACCCCGGCCCTGGCTACCCGCGGCCTCGACACGGCGGCCTTCACCGAGGTTGCCGACGTTATCGGTACTGCACTGGCAAACGGTAAGAACGCGGACGTCGCCAAGCTGCGCGCCCGCGTTGAGAAGGTCGCCGCGGACTTCCCGCTCTACGACGGCCTTGAGGACTGGAAGCTGGTCTAAGCTTCCTTGCGCTCCTCAGCGTGGGCTTTCCGGGCGGCTTCGAGCCATTCGGGCATTGCGCTGAGGAGCTCTTTAATTTCCGCGGTGGTGAGAGGGCGGTCCATCTCGTTCTTCTTCAGCGCGGTCACGGAGATTCCCAGTTTTTGTGCCACGACCGGGCGCGGGTGCGGACCCTCGCGGCGTAGGGTAGCGAGCCACTCCGGTGGGTTCTCCTGTAAGTCGCGCAGCTGCGCATGGGTTACCGCGTTGGCTTGAAACTCCTCCGGGGCGGCCGGCAGGTAGATGCCCAACTTCTTCGCTGCGGTTTGCGCACGCATGGCGGTGCCGGAAGGCTGCTGGGTTTCGTTGGCTGGGGTTTCACTATTCGGGGTATCAGTCACGCTCACAACGCTAGCAGCACCGTAGTATGAGGTGCATGCTCCGCCTCGTCTTTTCCACTGGCACAGAACCCGGCAAATGGTTTCGTCGCTACCGTGATTATCACTCTCCAGAGTCCCTGGTAACCGTCGACGCCGATGACGCGATGGACGTTCTTCTTACTCATGAGGCAGATCTAGCGCTGACCCGCTTGCCGGATTCGCGGGTTGATGACAGCTTCCACGTCGTCCAGCTCTACGAGGAAGCACCCGGCATCGCCGTTCCGAAAGATTCTGTCTACGCGGAGGTTGGGGAGGACGTCACGCAGGAGGATGTTGCCGAAGAAATAGTGAATTACCGGATTGCGCAGGACGGCAGCGTCGATGTTCCGGCGCTGCGCACCGCTTTGCAGGTCGTGGCAGCCAACGTGGGCGTAGCCATCGCGCCGCGGCCTTTGTTGAAGGTGCTGAGCAAGAAGCAGGTCGTGGCACTGGGCTTGGAGGACCCCACTGTGGCTCGCACAGTGATTGCACTGGTGTGGCGCCGGGCTGATGACGGCGATGAGATCCAAGACTTCGTCGGGGTCGCAAAGGGAAGGACGCGGAATTCATCCCGCAATGCCGCTCCGAAACGCAGCGCACGCGACAAAGCAAAAGCTAAGCAAGCGCGCAGAAGGTCCCAAGAAAAGCCTCAAAGAGGCTCGGCTTCCAAACCGTTATCAAAAAGATATAGGGGTTCTCAACAGCGGAAACGGAGATAAAGCAACGTCTTTGTTGTCAAATCATAGGTTCTGTGGTGGCAGGAAGTGCTGGCCATGCCTACGGTGGGCATCGTTCTCAACAAAAGTACTTAGAACAGTGCTCAACTAGACAGAAAGGCTTAAGAATATGAAGAAGATGACTCGTCGTTTCGCCGCAGGTATCGCCGCCGCCACCCTGTCCTTGGGGGTCGTTGCTTGTTCCGATGCTGAGGATGCCGCTAAGGATGCTGGCGACGCTGCTCAGTCCGCTGCGTCCGACGCTACCGATGCTGCCGGTTCTGCCGCTAAGGACGCAAAGGATTCCATGAAGGACTCCGAGTCCGCCGATTCTTCCGAGGCCGAGGGCTCTGAGGGGGCCGAGGGCAGCGAAGGTGCCGATTCTTCTGAGTCGGACTCTGCCGAGTCGAAGGATGGCGCTGGCGCTGAGGGCGACAAGGAGAGCGTGTCCACCGCCAATGGTGACGTAGAGGTTCCTTCTGATTTCGCTCAGGCCATCAAGGAGAAGGCTGCTGAGTGGGGCGATCCGGAATCCATTGAAAACACCGACAAGGGAAGCGTTGCTACCTTTGCCAAGGACAAGCTGCTGGCATTCGGTGAGGGTGACGGCACCCAGCCGATCATCGGCAAGATCGCAGAGACCTGGACCGAGGAAGGCGGCCTGGAGAGCAAGGTTGGCCTGCCGACTGGCCCGGAGCAGGCCGAGGGCAACGGCTGGGTACAGGAGTTCACCAATGGCACCATCTCCTGGATGCAGGGTGAGTCCGGTGAGTACGAGGCCACCATCAACTAAGCGCTCATAAAACGGCTCGCTGCCTTGTGAGCTAAAGCGACAAAGCTCCGCACTGATAACACGGTGCGGAGCTTCTTCGTTTTTCACGGTCAACGCGTGAAAGTGCAGGGCCGAAGAATGTAGCTGCAGTGTTGGGGGAGTGGGGGAGAGACGACAGGCTCGTAGAGCCTGATGGGAATGGTGTGACGCTGGTGATTGTCGTTTTAATACTGTTCATCTTGCACCCATGTAATTTCAACCTTTGCTCTCTAGCGTGGACGGTGTCCGGAAGCTAAGAACAGTCTCCGGATAGTTCGAAAACCACCAGCTTCACCATGCCGTCCCAGGTCGATGAGTTGGGGCGGGCATAACAAGGGAGAACCCTGCCGCTATGACCAATCCTTCCGTCCTCACCGAGCAGCCGCATGAGGCCTCTGTTTTGACCAAGACCTATGTCATCGATACGTCCGTCCTTCTCTCAGATCCCTGGGCGTTGCGTAAGTTCGCTGAACACGATGTGGTACTGCCCATCGTCGTTATTTCTGAGTTGGAAGGAAAACGTCATCACCCGGAGCTTGGCTGGTTCGCCCGCCAAGCTCTTCGCTTTTTGGAGGACCTTCGCGCTACCTATGAGGCGTTGGACCAGCCCCTGCCCGTAAATGCAGCGGGCGGGACTTTGCGCGTGGAACTCAACCACCAGGATCAATCCTTGTTGCCAGCGGCCTTTCGCGGGCCGGAGGGAGATCACCGGATTCTGGCCTGCGCGCTGAATCTCCAGCATGAGGGCAAGGACACCGTCCTGGTGACTAAGGACGTCCCATTGCGTGTCAAGGCTGGTGCTGTGGGCCTGCAGGCGGATGAATACCATGCGCAGGACGTCGTGCTCACCGGTTACACCGGCATGGCTACGGTGCCCACCAGCGCTGAGGTCATCGATGAGCTCTACGGGGAGGGCGAGGTGCTTATCGACGGATCCGTGACCACCGCCGGCACCCGCGTCGAGGACCTGCCGGTGCACTGTGGCATTACGCTGCAGGCGGGCGGGCAGTCCGCTCTGGGCCGGATGACGGCTGAGGGCACCGTTCGCTTGGTGCGCGGCGATGCGAATGTCTTTGGTCTGCAAGGCCGCTCTGCTGAGCAGCGCGTTGCCCTGGACCTTCTCTTGGATCCCTCCGTTGGAATCATGTCCATCGGAGGCAGGGCGGGCACTGGTAAGTCCGCGCTGGCGTTGTGTGCTGGCTTGGAGGCAGTGCTGGAGCGCGGCGAACACCGTCGTATCGTGGTGTTTCGCCCCATGTATGCGGTGGGCGGGCAGTCCCTGGGATATCTGCCGGGCTCTGAAAGCGAGAAGATGAATCCATGGGCGCAGGCCGTCTATGACACTCTGGAAGGTCTGGTATCCGAAAACGTCATGGACGAAGTCCAGGACCGCGGATTGCTGGAGGTTCTCCCGTTGACCCATATTCGCGGCCGCAGCCTGCATGATTCTTTCGTCATCGTTGATGAGGCCCAATCGCTTGAGCGCAATGTGCTGTTGACTGTTTTGTCGCGCTTGGGGCGTGGCTCCCGAGTTGTACTGACGCATGATGTTGCTCAGCGCGATAACCTGCGCGTTGGCCGCCACGACGGCGTGCAGGCAGTCATTGAAAAACTTAAAGGGCGTGAGCTCTTTGCACACATCACGCTGCAACGCTCTGAGCGCTCTGCCATTGCAGAGCTGGTCACCGATCTGCTGGAAGGCGAAAGCTAACGCGTTCGCGCGCGGCGATCTCTCTGCCCTCAGCTTGGCATTGACGCCGTGTGCTCAGTAATAATTGTTCCATGAGCGACAACGCGAAAGACAAGAAGAAGGATTTCCGCATCCGTCCCTTCAATGCGGCGGACTATCCGCAGATGCGAGAAATCTATGAGCAGGGCCTCAACACTGGCCACGCTACCTACGAGACCCGCTCGTTGACCTTTGAAGAGTTCAAAAACGTCAAAATCATGGCGTCAGTTTTCGTCGCTGTTGAGGCGGAGGATGATTCAAAGGTTCTCGGCTGGGTGTGCGCCGCACAGGCGTCTACCCGCACCGTGTTCCACGGCGTCGTCGAGGATTCCATCTACCTGAGCAAGGAAGCCCAGGGAAGGGGCATCGGTGGCGCCTTGCTGGATCAGCTCATCGAGGTCTGCCGCGACCTGCATAAGTGGGCTATCCACTCGTGGATCTTCCCGGAGAACGAAGGTTCCGCCGGCCTCCATAAGTCCCGTGGCTTCGTCAAGGTGGGCACGTACTCCCACATGGCAAAGATGACCTACGGTGAGCTCGCCGGCCAGTGGCGCGATACGGACGTGTATGAGCTTCTTCTGCCGAAGCCCGAGGAGAAGAAGGCAGCAGCCAACCAGAAGAGAAAGTAATTATCCTGCTTTTCTAATGGAAGGGCATGAGTGGGGATAGAATTAAAGCTGTTCTTATTCCCTCTCGCTTAGAAGGTGAAGCATGTCCTTGCGCACTTCTGTCCTTGCCCTTACTACAGCCGCAGCCGTGGCAACCGGTGCTTTCTCCGCACCTGTTGCCACGGCAGCAACCTATCCGTCGGCTGGTTCCGTTCCTGTGGCCGAGCTCGACGTTAATCAGCCTAACGGCGCTCTGGCCTATGTCTTTGCCGAGCCAGTGATGCAGTCCGACATCGACTTGGTTACCCGCCAAGTTCGCGAGTTGCGCGGCAAAGCCTGGGACACCAACCTGCCCTTCAACGGCGGAACCCTGCGACAGGCCGCTAGTGCCGCTGGCTACCGCACCCGCGAGGCATATGTGAATTCAATCTCCTGGGACCGCGGTCTCGAGCACGCGGTTTTGCAGCGTGCTGCTGAGGGAAACTTCTTGTTTGATCATCGCCGCGCAGTTGGCACACGTACTCCTGAAATCTTGGACAACTACAATACCTTGGACAACCTGACCACGACGGACATGGAACATGCCGTTGAATCGTGGTCTACAAGCAGAAGCAGCGGTCCCAGCGAGTGGGACTACCTTGTCCGAGAGAACGGCCAATGGTCAACAAATAATGGCCACCTGTACACGATTCTTAATCCTGAATACGTGAAGTTTGCGCAGGCTCAAATCGGAGAAGTGACAGCTGGTCTCTATTCGGCCGATGATAAGCCGTCCGAACCGGCGCGGTTGACGGCCGGTCGCCACGCATTCCCCATCGCCGTGCCGGAAAGCGCTATAAACCGTGCTGAACTGATGACCACGGGAGGCACCTCGGTCGGAAGCCAAGGAAGCCTGGGTTTGCGCATCGATGGATTCTGGGGAGCGAAGCTGGGGGTTCCGGTGGCGGCGCCCAGCAGTAACGACCCAGAGGTCCTTGAAGTCAACGAGGACGGAACCTACACAGCAAAGTCTGAGGGCACCGCGACCGTCACCTTTAACACCTATGTTCTGCGCAATGGCCAGGCAAAGGTCTCGGATAACCAGATCACCAAGACCGTGAAGGTGACCAAGAAGTCCCTCGGCGGGGACTTGAGCTCCGGCGGCACGAACATTGGTGCCATCGTGGGCATCCTCGCCGGCGTGCTCGCGCTCATCGGCGTGGCTGCCCAGGTAGCACGCCAGTTGGGAATCTTGCGCTAAGCATCGTGACAATAAGAAATCCTCGCTACGTGAATGCTCGTAGCGAGGATTCGTTCTTACTTCACCCGGTTTCTACGCCGAGGGGACATCCCAGCTCCCAGACCACCGTTGCTCGTCGTCAAGCGCCAGCTTGTCTCGAAGCAGTGGCTTCTAATCAATCGTCTCCTTGAGGTGCTCCTCGCGGACGGGGAGGATGAGGAGGAGCGCGATGATGGCCATAGGAACCATCAGCAGGATGACGGGGGTTAGGCCGTCGTTGTAAGCGTTGAGGATAACGTCCTTGATGGGGTCCGGCAGCTGAGCAACCAGAGCCGGGGTGAGGCTGGAGGAACCACCATTAGCGCTGGCAAACTTCTCCGCGAAGGGCTTGCCTGCCTCACCCATAGACTTGATGGCAGCGGGCATGTTGGCGGCCATTTCATCCTTCATGTTGTGGATGAAGAGGGAGCCGACGAGGGACGCACCGATGGCGGAACCGATCTGACGGAAGAAGTTATTTGCGGCAGTCGCGGTTCCGACGAGGGCGATGGGGAAGGAGTTCTGGACAATGAGGACCAGAACCTGCATGACGAAGCCAAGGCCGATGCCGAAGACGAGGAACTCTGCACCGAGCTGGGTCAGAGAGGTGTCTGCAGTCAGCTTGGACATCCAGAACAGCGCACCAGCAGTGATTGCTAGGCCGATGATGGGGTAGCGCTTGTAGTGACCGGTGCGGGCGATGATGAAACCGACGGCTGTGGAGGTTCCGATCATGCCGACCATCATCGGGATCATCATGAGACCTGCCTTGGTCGGGGTCAGAGTGTGAACCATCTGCAGGTAGGTTGGCATGTAGCCCAGCACGCCGAACATCGCCAGGCCCAGCACCATGCCGGCTGCGGTGGTGAGAACCATGTTGCGGTTCTTGAACAGCTGCACCGGGATGAGCGGCTCCTTGGCCTTGGATTCGACGAAGACGGTGATGATGGCACCGATGACCACGGTGATGCCCAGGCCGAGGATGATCGGGTCGGACCACTCGTATTGGGTTCCGCCCCAGGTCGTCATAAGGATCAGGGAGGCGGTGGTGATGGAAATGAAGATGGCGCCGAGGAGGTCAAACTTGCGCAGGTCGGTATCGCCGACGCGTAGGTGGAGGACCAGGGTGCATACGATGATAGCGAGCAGACCCAGCGGGATGTTCATCCACATGCCCCAGCGCCAGCCCGGGCCGTCAGTGAACCAGCCACCGAGGACTGGGCCGAGGACGGAGGAGAGTCCAAAGACGCCGCCCATGATGCCCATGAACTTGCCGCGCTCACGGGAGGTGGTGACCTCCGCGATGATGGATTGGGAGGAAATCATCATGAAACCAGCGCCGAAACCCTGCACGGCGCGGCCAATGATGAGCAGGTTCATCGAGTCGGCGAAGCCGCCGAGCGTGGAACCGATGACGAAGACGCCGATGCCGCCAATGTAGAGCCACTTGCGGCCCATCATGTCACCGAGCTTGCCGGAGATAGGCATGGCGATTGTCATCATGACCAAGAAGGCGGAGATGACCCAGCTCATGTGGTCCACGCCGCCGAGCTCGCCGACGATGGTGGGTAGAGCGGTGGCAAAAATCATCTGGCCCAAAGAGCTCATCAGCATGGTGAGCACGAGGGCGGAGAATACGAGGGCAAGGTTGTTATCCGGCTTGCCGCTGCTGGCCTGAGAGGCCGGCTTAGCCGCGGTATCTACCATGTCAGTCCTTCCGAAAATTTATTAATGAGTGTGAGCGCAGATTCGAAGCGTTCCTCAAAGGGGATGTCGCAGCTGAAATCTGGCGACGCAGTGGCTATCCAGAATGCTTCCCTGATAGCAAAGGCAATGAGTATCGCCTCAGTCTCAGCCGTGACCTCGGGCATCTGCCGCAAGGAGGGATCCTGGTCAAGGCGCTCGGTGATGAGCCCCAGGATCTCGTTCGACTTGGCCCGCTTACGGCTGAGTGCCGCCGCCGCGGCATCGCTGTCCCCAGAGATCCGACGGCGACGTTCAGCGATGACCTCGTTGACATGCTGGCCAACGAGGTGTCCTTTAACTAGGTCGACCGCCAGCCTGAAAACGCTATCCGTAGGGGCGCTAAGGAAAGCCTTCTTCTGTTCCTCTGTGAAGTCGTGACTCGGCGCACCGAGCACAGCAGTGTCTTTGGAATCAAAATAATTAAAAAAGGTGCGCCGAGAAATCCCCGCTGCGTCGCAGATTTCCTCGACGGTAACGTCGGCGAATCCACGCTCATCCACGAGACGGGTGGCGGCGTCTTCGATTCGCAGGCGCGTCTTGAGGCGCTTCTGCTCGCGTAATGACATTTCTTCTTGCACAGAGTGCAACAGTACACTCAGTGCAAATTTGCACCAAGTGCAATTCGAGTGATTTTTGAAAGGGAGATCTAAAAATATGACGGTGGTTACTATGACGCTGAGCGTGGGCGTTGAAAACGACGAAGGCCGCCCTCCCGAAGGAGAGCGGCGGCGTTCGCGAAAGCGAGCTTAGAAGTTGTCGCGGTCGCGGTTGGTCATGGTGAGAACGTTGAGGCGCTCATCGAGCTCCTCCTCAGTGAGGTTCTCTCCGTCGACGAAGCCCAAGTCGATGACTGCCTCGCGGACAGTGATCTTCTCGTGCAGTGCGTGCTTAGCTGCCTTGGCTGCGTTCTCGTAGCCAATCTTGGAGTTCAGCGGGGTCACGATGGAGGTGGAGGACTCCGCAAACTTCTTCATGCGCTCCTCGTTGGCCTCGATGCCGTCAACGCACTTCTCAGCGAAAACGCGGGAGACGTTGGCCAGCAGGCGGGCCGACTCGAGAACGTTGCGAGCCATCATCGGGATGTAGACATTGAGCTCGAAGTGGCCGTTGGAGCCGCCGAAGGCAACGGCTGCGTCGTTACCGATAACCTGGCCAGCGACCATGGTGGCGGCCTCACACAGAACCGGGTTGACCTTGCCCGGCATGATGGAGGAGCCCGGTTGCAGGTCCTTCAAGTGGATCTCGGACAAACCGGTCAACGGGCCGGAGCCCATGAGACGGATGTCGTTGGCAATCTTGTTGAGGGAGACAGCCACGGTGCGCATAGCGCCGGAGAACTCCACCAAGGCGTCGCGAGCGGCCTGGGCCTCAAAGTGGTTCTTAGCCTCAGACAGCTCCTTGACGCCGGTGAGCTTCTTGAGCTCCTCGGTAACCTTGCCGCCGAAGTCAGCGGAAGTGTTCAGGCCGGTACCGGTTGCGGTGCCGCCGATGGCCAGCTCACCCAAGCGCGGCAGGGTTGCCTCAATGCGCTCAATGCCGAGCTCGATCTGGCGAGCGTAGCCGCCAAACTCCTGGCCCAGGGTGATTGGGGTGGCGTCCATCAGGTGGGTGCGTCCGGACTTGACCATGTCGGCGAATTCCTTGGCCTTAGCCACGAGGGATTCGTGGAGGACCTTGAGGCCCGGGATGAGGTCGTTGACGGCAGCCTCGGTCGCCGCAACGTGGGTTGCGGTGGGGAAGGTGTCGTTGGAGGACTGGCCCATGTTCACGTGGTCATTCGGGTGAATCTCCACGCCATTGTTGTGGGCGATGGAAGCGATGACCTCGTTCGTGTTCATGTTGGAAGAGGTACCGGAGCCGGTCTGGAAGACATCGATCGGGAAGGCATCGTTGTGCTTGCCTTCTGCAATCTCGGTGGCTGCCGCAATGATAGCGTCGGCCTTCTCCGCATCCAGCTTGCCGGAATCCTTATTCACCTGAGCGCAGGCGGCCTTGAGAAGACCGAGTGCGCGGATCTGGGCAGCTTCAAGGCCACGGCCAGAAATGGGGAAGTTTTCCACAGCGCGCTGGGTTTGGGCACGCCACAGGGCGTCGACCGGAACCTTGACTTCGCCCATAGTGTCGTGTTCGATGCGGTATTCAGTCATGAAGTCACCTTTTCTGTGAGATGAGAATTGTAGAGTTCTTTATGTGTGCCGTGGCACGGCATTGATGGCCACCGTAGCACTCTTCGCAGGAAAGTGGATTAGCTTTCCTTATCGTGGGGGTTGGTGTAGTCCACCACGGAGTATTCCTGCAGCTTAGCCAGCTTATGGATGGAATCGACGTAGCGGATCGTGCCGGACTTGGAGCGCATGACCAGAGAACGGGTCGTGGCGCCGTTGGGGCGGTAGGACACGCCGCGGAGCATGTCGCCATTGGTAACGCCGGTTGCGGCGAAGTAGCAGTTTTCAGAAGAGACCAGATCGTTGGTGGTGAGGACGCGATCAAGGTCGTGTCCGGCCTTGCGTGCCTTCTCTGCCTCTGCTTCATCTTTAGGCCACAGCTTGCCTTGGATTTCACCACCCATACACTTCATGGCACATGCGGTGATGATGCCCTCTGGGGTGCCACCGATACCCATCATCATATCGATGGAGTTGGTGTCCTGGCAGGTGGCGATGGCGCCGGCGACGTCACCATCCATGATGAGGCGAACCTTGGCGCCTGCCTCACGGATCTGGCGGATAAGGTCATCGTGGCGCGGGCGGTCGAGTACGACGACGGTCAGGTCAGCTGGCTTGATGCCCTTGGCCTTGGCCACGGATTTGATGTTCCACTCCACGGACTCATTGAGATCGATTGAGCCAACAGCCTCTGGGCCGACAGCAATCTTCTTCATATAGAACACTGCGGATGGGTCATACATGGTGCCGCGCTCAGCAGCAGCGATGACGGAAATAGCGTTCGGGCGGCCTTCTGCCATAAGACGGGTGCCGTCAACCGGGTCGACGGCGATGTCCATCTCTGCACCCTGGCCGGTGCCGACTTTTTCTCCGTTGAACAGCATGGGGGCTTCATCCTTTTCGCCCTCACCGATGACGACGATGCCGTTCATCTCTACGGAGTTGATGAGCTTGCGCATAGCATCCACCGCGGCGCCGTCACCTTCATTCTTCTGTCCACGGCCAACCCAGCGACCCGAGGCGAGTGCTGCTGCCTCAGTGACACGCACCAGCTCCATGGCTAGGTTGCGATCGGGGATATAAGACGTGTTATCAGACATGTGTGATTAGTCCCTTTCTTTTCAGGTGGCTCGGCCCGGGGTGGGGGACAACCCGGAATACATATTCCATTCTTCCACTTTTCCCTCGTATCCAAGCCCGAATGCCTCCCCCAGAAGAGGGTCTCAGTCAAGTTGGCCACCAAAAGGGCAGGTGGGAGGTCGCTGTCGCGAGCGCGGGAGGCGGCGTGACATACTGGGCGGGTGGCATCTGAAGATAAACCTAAGATTTTTGAGGACGCGCGTGATATCACCCTGACGGTGGGCGTCATCCTCATCATGATGTTCCTGGCGGTTGGAGCAACGGGACTGTGCTCGATCAACCCGGAAAAGCCGGGGCCCGTGCAGAACGTGGATGCCGCTACGTTTCTGGAAATGGAGGCGCGCGGCACCGGGGCCGTCATCAGGGAGCCCGTCATGCCGGAGGGCTGGCAGCCTACGGCCGCACGGCGTAAGGAGATGGGCGGCGAATCCGGTGCCGTGGTGAGCTGGCTTACCGCCGAGGAAGGCTACGTGGAATCGGCGCAGACGCAGTTGGCGCTTGGCGATGTCCCCTCGGCCTACGACTCCAACTATCGTGGCAACTCCGAGCGGCGTGAGGTGGCGGGCCACGACGTGGAAATCCTGAGCAGTGACGACAAAGATGTGCGTCCACTGTGGATTACTGACTTGGGCGATGCCCGCCTCGTTCTTACGGGCTCTGCCTCCGACGCTGATTATGAGACGGCCCTCACCGCCTTCGCGGAAGCTGAGCCGCTCCAAATTGCTGAGGATGGCAGCGTCGTCAGCGAGTAAATAGTTAGCGGAACGTCACGCTCTGCAGCGTTTCATCCCACTCCACCTCGACGGCATCGCCGGCGGCACTGGTGAGAGACTCCGGGTCGAGCCCACTCAGGCGCGTCTTGCCCAGGTAGACATCGACCTTTTCGTGTTGGGACTTGCCGGGGAAGAGTGCAATTTCGACGAGTTTATCAGCGCTAAAACGCAGGACGATGGAGCCGGAGAAATAGCTGATTTCCTCTCCGCTCACGGTGTGCGGCGGGCCGAAAAACTCCTCGACGAGCTGGCGTGAATCCCCAAAGACCATGGATCCCGCTCCGCCCGACTTGGAGACGAAATCGACGCGATCTCCCGGGTAGCCGTAAATTTTCATTTAATCCTCTCCTGCTTCTGCATTGGTGGCTGCGCTATCGGTGCCCTCAGTATTCTTGCGGAGGGCTTCCTCTACGCGCTTCGATGCGCCGTCGAGGTGCGCCTCGCAAGCTTTTGCTAGGGCCTCGCCACGCTCCCAGTATTTAAGAGACTCGTCCAAGCCCATCTGGCCCAGCTCGAGGATCTTTACGGTCTCAATGAGTTCATCGCGGGCTTGTTCATAGCTCAGTTCTTCTACCGGTGGGAACGCGTCCTGGCCGGGTTGGCCGGCACCAATTGTGTCAGTCATGGGGTCAATTCCTTTTCTCTTGTGCTCTAATAAATCGTTTTAATCTGCGGCCTGGGAGGCCATTGCGGCGGCGGTAATCGAACCATCGCCAACGCGGATGCGCAGCTGCGATCCCGGGGGAGACTGCGCATAGCTGGTGACAACCTCTGGTCCGCTACCGTCGCGAGGCAGCACCTGAACGATGGCGTAGCCCCGTTCAAGTGTGGCCGAGGGGCCCAAGGCTGAGACGCGAGCACGCAACGAGGCTACCTGGTTACTTTCGCGATCCAACCGGTGCGTAACTACCCGGCGAATCAGCGCGAGGTTGCGCTCAAGTTCCTCGCGGCGCGCGTTGATCGGCACCATGGGATCGGCGAGGACCGGGCGGGAGCGGATGCTCTCGAGGCCGCGGCGTTCCCTGTCCACCCAGCCGCGCAGCGCTGCCGCCATGCGCGAGCGGGCTTCAGAGATCAGCGCATACTCTTCGGCGGCGGAAGGAACGACGCGCTTGGCCGCATCGGTGGGCGTGGCGGCGCGCAGATCGGCGACATCATCGAGCACCGGGTGGTCCGGTTCGTGTCCGATGGCGGAGACAACCGGAGTGCGGGCGTCTGCCACAGCGCGCTGGAGCGCCTCCTCGGAGAAGGGAAGCAGATCTTCCACTGAACCACCGCCGCGGGCGATGATGATGACATCGACTTCCGGGTTCGCGTCGAGAGTCCGGAGCGCGTCAATCACCTGGGTAACGGCAGTGGCTCCCTGGACAGCAGTGTTAATGACTTCGAACTGAACCGCTGGCCAACGATCCTGCGCTACGGAGAGCACATCGCGCTCGGCATGGGACCCGCGGCCGGTGATGAGGCCAATCTTCTTCGGTAGATAGGGAAGCGGCAGCTTACGGGAAGCGTCGCACAGGCCCTCCTGACGCAGCCGCTGGCGCAGCATCTCTACCCGAGCAAGAAGGTCACCAATACCGACGTGGCGGATCTCCGTGACCCACAGGGAAAAACTTCCGCGTCCGGCGTAGAAGGCGGGCTTGCCGTAGACCACGACGCGGTCGCCATCCTTGAGCGGTGAGGGGGCATTGCGGATGAGCGAGGTGTTACATGTCAACTGAACAGATTTTTCCTGTTCGACATCACGCAACGTGATGTAGGAGAGCTTCCATGTTGGCTTCATGTTCAGCTGGGTGATCTGCCCCTCCACCCAGAGGAAACCGAGGCGCTCGATCCAGCCTTTGACTTGGTCATTGACCTTGCCGACGGGCCACGGCGTTTCCGCAGAATTGGCCGGTTGGTTCACGCGCAGTCCTTTCTCTTGAGTGGTCTAGTCTCTCGGGTATGTTCCGTCCAGTGTAAGAGGCGTGCCGGACATCTGGTGCTACCGGCCAAGCCTGGCAAGCTGTAACTACAGTATGCGCGCGACTTTCGATACTCTGGGAGCCATGACTGAAACTGCAAAGAAGGTGCTCCTGGCGGCTCCCCGCGGCTATTGCGCCGGCGTGGACCGTGCTGTTGAGACAGTGGAAAAGGCGTTGGAGAAATACGGCGCCCCTATCTACGTGCGCAAGCAAATCGTGCACAACCGCTTCGTTGTTGAATCCCTGGCTAAGCGTGGTGTCATCTTTGTGGAGGAGGCTTCCGAAGCCCCTGAAGGCGCTCACCTTGTATTTTCTGCACACGGCATTGCGCCGACGGTGCGCAAGGAAGCGGAGGAACGCAAGCAGCTAACGCTGGACGCAACGTGCCCGCTGGTGACCAAGGTGCACAAGGAAGCACAGCGCTTTGAGCGCGATGGCTATCACATCTTGCTCGTCGGCCACGAGGGCCACGAAGAGGTCGAAGGCACCGCCGGTGAGGCCCCAGAGGTTACCCACTTGGTAGATGGCTTGGACGGCGTCGACAAGCTGCCGGATTTCCTCCACGATGAGAAACTCATCTGGTTGTCGCAAACCACATTGTCGGTTGATGAAACCATTCAGATCGTCAATAAGCTGCGTGAGCGCTTTCCGCACCTGGAGAATCCGCCATCAGATGATATCTGCTACGCCACTCAGAACCGTCAGGAATCGGTGAAGGCCATTGCCCCGAAGTGTGATCTCATGATCGTCGTCGGGTCCCAGAATTCCTCCAACTCAAAGCGTCTCGTCGAGGTCGCCCTAGAAGCAGGCTCTAAGGCCTCGCACCTCGTAGACTTCGCTTCGGAGATCGAAGAAGCTTGGCTGGAGGGCGTGAACACCGTCGGTGTGACGTGTGGCGCATCCGTGCCTGAACTGCTGGTCCGTGAGGTACTGGAATTCCTGGACGAGCGTGGCTACCACGACGTTGAGCAGGTGACGACCTCCACGGAGACCATCACATTCTCCTTGCCGCGCGATCTGCGTCCGGCACGCACCGCGCGTTAATCCTCGTCGTAGAGATTCTCTTCCAGCGGCTGGGAGGACCGCTGGGAGCGCTCCCGTGCGCGCCGCGCATTCTCTGCCGATTCAGCGGCGGCACGGCGGAATTCCTCCCGCTCATCTGCGTCGGGGGAGGCTTGTTTGCGCTGTTCGCGCTCCTCGGCCTGAATACGGCGGCGTTCTTCGCGGTCGCGCTCCCGGACTCGGCCGGAGCCTGTGGCTTCACGAGCAAGGAGCTCGGCTACGGAAAGACGCTCGGAGCGGTTTCGAAGGTCGGAAGCTGCGTCGGTGCGGCGCTTTTCCTGGGCTTTGGCCTCACGGCTCTTCGCGCGATTGTCGCTGCGCCACAGTCGCAGGACTGCGAGTAGCGCGCAGGCAATTACTGTGACAATAAGTACGGGGAAGTGCTGCAGCAGCGGGAAGGCCGTGGTGAGAAGCGCGGTCTTAGAAAACGGCGACGCGCCTTCTGGCAAGGCTGACGTGGAACTGATGAAGCCACCGCCCACGGTTCCCAGCGCGTAGAGCAGGGGCAATGGAATTACCAGCATGTAGAGCCCGCGGGTTTCCACCAGCCAGGTGACGGCGAGCGATCCCAGTCCAAAAATCAGGGCGAACGGCAGCCCCACGCTGCCAAGCACTCCTGAGACCGTCAAAGCCACGAGCGTTACGACGAGCGCGAGGAGAAGCGCTCGGGTAAGCGGCATCCCGCGGCGGGGAGGGCGGCGACGATTTTTGGCAACTGACACGCCCAGAGAGCTTACCGGGAATGTTGGCCAAACCGTTATTCATTCTGGGCGCGCCGCGGCCAAGAACCGACACGGCGCGGCTCCACGGGCAGGCGGTCGACGCGGGCGGGGACGTCCAATTCTTTGAGCCGCCGTGCAGTGACCGAAACGCGCGAATCCAAACTAGCCAGGCTTGCGTTATAGGCCTCCACCGCGCGCTCCAGCCCGCGGCCCACCTTGTCGTAGTGCTCATTAAGAGTGTTGAGCCGGGTGTACAGCTCGCGGCCCAGGCGCTGGACCTCGCGGGCTTTATCCTCGATCTCTTCGTGCTGCCAGCTCACCGCAACGGTACGTAAGAGTGCGAAAAGGGTGCTCGGGGTAGCGATGACGATGTTGCGCTCGAAGGCGAACTCGAGCAATTCAGCGTCGATAGACAAGGCCGCGTCCACGAAGGTGTCAGCGGGGACAAAGAGGATCACAAATTGTGGCGTGGGGGAGAAGGCCTCGATATAGTCCTTCGACGCCAGTGCTTGCACGTGGGAACGCATGAGGTGCGCATGGCGGCGTAGGAATCCAGCCCGCTCCTCCGGGTCTTCAGTCTCCATCGCATCGAGGTAGGCGCTGAGCGGTACCTTGGCGTCCACGATAATGCTGCGCCCGCCGGCCAAGTGAATGACCAGATCGGGGCGGACGAGCGAGCCATTGATGCGGGCGTTCACCTGAGAATCAAAATCCACGTGCTTGCGCATACCGCCGAGCTCGACGACGCGCTCGAGCTGCACCTCGCCCCAGCGTCCCCGAACATTCGGGGAACGCAGTGCGCCGACCAGCTTGTCCGTGCGATCAGACAGGCGTGTCGACGTGCGGGTCACCGCTTGTACTTGGCTGCTGAGCGCTGCGAGCGATGTCGCCCTATCCTCCTCGATTTCTTGGAGCTGGAGGCCCAAACGGTCCATGGCTTTCTCTAGAGGGGCGAGTTCTGCTTGGCGGCGTTGAGACTCTTGTAGCGCGCGGTGCTCTTCTGAAGGCTGGGCGGACTGCGCGGAATAGGCGCGGGCCAGCCAGCCCAGAGCGGCCCCGATGATGAGGCCGAGGAACAAGAGCACTACGGGAAGGGAAGACGTCATGCCTGTCATCATGGCACGCTCCCCGGACACGGAGGCTTAGCTCTTGTCTTTTGATTGCAAAATCTGTTCGAGAGCGCCAATCGCTCGCTTGATTCCCGCTGGGGCACCGCTATCTCGTTCGCTGAAGTCTGCGTCAACGTCGACATCGATCTTTTGGTCCAGCGGGCTGGTGCCGTCGTGGGCTACGTCCTCTGCTGCGCCCTCGGGTGCGGCGTGGTCCGGGATGGACAGCCATTGTTCGCGCTTCCGGTCACCCTGCTGCTGTGTGTAGCGCCCGATGAGGAAGCCGGCGACCGTTGAGAATTCCAAGTCTTCGGCGGTCCTTTCGCCGGACTGGAGCATCATCATGTCTTGGAAGTAGCGGTAGACCACCGCGATGGTCGCCGCCGCCGGAACGGCGAGGAAGCCGCCGACGAGGCCGAAGAGCGCGGAACCTACAGTCACAGAAATCAACACGATGACCGGGTGCAGGTTCATGGCCTTCGATTGCAGCCACGGGGAGAGTACGTTGCCCTCAAGCTGCTGAACTAAAAGGACCAAGCCAAGAACGAGCAGTGCTTTGGTAAAGCCCAAGGAGACCAGCGCGATGGTCACGGATAGCGCACCAGCCACGATCGCGCCCACAAAGGGGATAAAGCCGGCGATGAAGGTGATGATGGCCAGCGCCATGGCCAAAGGCACCCCGATGAGGGCGAGGCCGAGGCCGATGAAGATGGCGTCGACAAGCGAGACCACCGCCTGCGCCCGCACGAAACCGCCCAGCGTGGTCCACACACGGGTGAGCAGCTCAGTGAGGTGCCAGCCGGTCCGGCGGCCCGTGGCCTGTCGCAACCAGGGGAGGAAGTTGTGGCCATCTTTAAGGAAGAAGAAGGTCAGCACCACGATGATGAAGAGCGTGACCACGATGGAGGTCGCCGTGCCAATTCCTGTGAACACGGAACCCGCAATAGAGCCGGCCTGGCGCTGCAGCCACAGGGCGATCTCATCGATGTATTGGCCGATATCATCCGGATCGAGGTTGAGCGGCGGACCCTGTGCCCATAGCTGCAGGCGCTGAATGCCTTCCGCAGTTTGCAGGTACAGCGTTTGGGATTGCCGCGCAAAGTCCGGAGCAATGAACATGAAAAGCGAGCCCACCGCGGTAAAGGACACGAGGATGGTTACCGCCGCAGCCAGGGCCGACGGCAACCCCTTGCGCCGCATGGCGCTCGCAACAGGGGCAAGCACAGTGCAGATGATGAGAGCAATGAGAACCGGCAAAATGCCACGCCAGAAGTTGCCCAACATGCGGAATGAGGCATAGAGGAATAGCCCAATAATGGTCAGGCGCAGTGCCCACAGCGATGCGGACTTGATGACCTCGCCGACCACCACGGAGCGATCCACTTGGTTGCCTGGCGGGTGCGGCGAGACTGCGTTCAGCGAAGCGGCGTCGACGGAATCATCGAAGCGTCCGCCAAGCGCTGCCTCAGCGGCGGCGAGCTCAGGCGAGGATGCATTGGGGGATGGCTGATCAGAACTCACCCCACCATCTTGCCTTAAAAGATCCGGGGTGCGTTAGGATTGGCCCCGTGAGTCTTACACTTGGAATCGTCGGCCTGCCCAATGTGGGCAAGTCCACTTTGTTTAATGCCCTGACCCGTTCCGATATCTTGGCAGCGAACTATCCGTTTGCCACCATCGAGCCCAATGTCGGACTAGTGGAGCTTCCCGATTCCCGCCTGAACCGCCTCGCGGAAATCTTCAGCTCCGAGCGCATCCTTCCGGCCACCGTGTCCTTCGTGGACATCGCCGGCATTGTCGAGGGCGCTTCCAAGGGTGAGGGAATGGGCAACGCCTTCCTTGCCAACATCCGTGAAGCCGATGCCATCTGCCAGGTGGTGCGTGCCTTCGCTGATGAGAACGTTATCCACGTCGACGGCGAGGTTAACCCGGCGCACGATATTTCGGTCATCAACACCGAGCTCATCCTTGCGGACCTCCAGACCATCGAGAAGGCTTTGCCGCGTTTGGAAAAGGAGGCCCGCAAGAACAAGGATCTGGCAGAAACCGTGGAGGAGACCAAGAAAGCCCAGGCCATCTTGGAGGATGACCGTACCCTCTTCGCGGCGTCCAAGAACAATGAGATTGATTTGTCCTTGCTGCGCGAGCTGCACCTCATGACCGCGAAGCCTTTCCTTTATGTCTTCAACTCGGACGAGGCCGTCCTCACCGATGAGGCCAAGAAGGAAGAGCTGCGCCAGCTCGTAGCCCCGGCGGAGTGCGTCTTCCTCGATGCCCAGACTGAAACCGAGCTCCTTGAGCTCGACGAGGCAGAGGCTCTGGAATTGCTGGAGTCTGTCGGCCAGGAAGAGCCAGGCTTGGCGACGTTGGCCAAGGCCGGCTTCGCCACCCTCGGCCTGCAGACCTACCTGACCGCTGGCCCGAAGGAAGCCCGCGCGTGGACCATCAGGCAGGGCTCTGCGGCACCGCAGGCTGCTGGCGTTATCCACACCGACTTTGAGAAGAAGTTCATCAAGGCAGAAATCGTCTCCTTCGACGACCTTGATGCTGCTGGATCCATGGCGGAAGCCCGTAACGCCGGCAAGGTGCGCCAGGAGGGTAAGGAATACATCATGCAGGATGGCGACGTCTGCGATTTCAAGATCGGCGGCTAGCTCGTGCGCTCATAGCGCGTAGGCTGTGGGCATGAGTATCGCCCACATCCTAGACCGAGCAGCACATGCCACGCAGTGGCAAGAAGCCCTGTATAAGGACCTTCACCAGCATCCTGAGCTCAGCATGGAGGAGGAGCGCACCCGCGGCGTCATTGCGGGCCAGCTCCGGGAGTTTCCAGGGGTTGAGGTGCTTGAACTCGGCGGGGGAGTCGTCGGCATCCTCCGCAACGGTGAGGGTTCGACGGTTTTAGAGCGCGCCGACTTCGACGGCCTGCCCGTCACTGAAGACACTGGCTTGGACTACTCGGCCACGGGCGAGGTTATGCACGCCTGCGGCCATGACACCCACGTGACCGCCTTGCTTGGTACCACGGAAGCGATGGCGAAGGCTACTGACGCGTGGTCCGGTACTTTCATCGCGCTCTTTCAACCGGGCGAGGAAACCGCGGAGGGTGCACAATCCATGGTGGACGCGGGACTTACCGGCAAAGTCCCCACGCCTGACGTGGCCTTTGGCCAGCACATCTTTATTGATAAAAACGCCCCGGCCGGCACCGTACTGATTGCGCCCGGCCCGGTCTTGTCGACAGCGACCTCACTCACGGTCACCGTCTATGGCCACGGTTCCCATGGCTCGATGCCGCACCTCAGCGTCGATCCAGTCGTCTTGGCCAGCTCCATCGTGTTGCGGCTGCAGACCGTCGTGTCCCGCGAAGTCGATCCTCACCAGTTCGCCGTACTGACCGTCGGCGCGCTGCAAGCGGGGTCGAAGGCCAATATCATCCCGGATTCGGCCACCCTGCGCATCAATGTCCGCGCCTATAGCGAGGAGATTCGAGAGCAAATCGTTGTGGCCATCCACCGGATTGTCAACGCCGAGTGCCAGGCAGCGATGTCCCCACGTGAGCCGGAGATCACCGAAAGCGATAATTACCCGCTCACTGTCAACGATGAGGAAGTCACGAACAAGGTGCGCGCGCAGCTTGTCGACGTCCTCGGAAGCGACAACGTCCTCGACATGGAACCGTGGACCGCATCGGAAGATTTCTCGAGACTCCCCGATGCCTTCGGCGCTCCCTATTGCTTTTGGGGCTTCGGTGGCCGCACGGACGGCGTTTCCGTCCCGAACCACAATCCGCGCTTTGCACCGGAGCTGCAGCCGACGCTCAGCACCGCGACGCAGGCGCTCATCGCCGCGGCCTACGCCTACCTGGGAAATTAATCTTCCATCGCCGAATGGAGCACGGAGAGCACCGTGCGCCGTGCCGCGGAATCATCGAGGTGGGAATCCACCAGCGTCACGAGTGCTTCAAGCACCAGCAGAAAAGCAACGCGCGAGGCATCCTGCAGCTCTGCACGAAATGTCCCATCCGGGGAGGGGATGACCAGCGTGTAGGAGGCGAGCTCCGCCAAGGGCGAGGAGGTAAACGAAGTCAGCGCGATGAGCTTCGCGCCCGCCTCGAAGGATGCGGTCGCGGCTTTGAGCGTGAGCGTGGTCGACCCTGAACCGGAAACGACGAGGCACACGCACTCTGCGTCTAGTTGCGTCGCCGCGATGTGCTGGCCCATGGCCTCCGCCACGAACTCGGCGGGGCGCCCGATGCTTGTGAGGCGCAGCGCCATGGTCTGCGCCAAGGGAGCAGAGAGGCCATTGCCCACGAGGAGAACCCGCTTGGCCTGTGCTACTGCCTCCACTGTCGCGGCTAGCTCATCCTCGTTGAGCAGGGCAGTAAGCCCATGCAGGTAGTTGCTGAAGGAGGCAATCTCGGCACTCATGCGGCCGACGTGGGTGGAATCGGCACCCGCCGGCGGGGTGGGGCGCTGCGCAATCTCCTGCGTGAGCGCCACACGCAACTGCTGGTACCCGTCGTAGCCCAGCGCTTTCGCGGTGCGGATGACGGAGGTACGGGACGTGCCTACCTTGGCTGCCAGCTGGTCCGCAGTGGCGTGCAGGACGAAGTCCATGTCTTCGAGGATTGCCTGGGCCACGCGTTGTTCGATGGGCTGCAGGCTCGGCATGCGCGTGGTGATGTGCGCGGAGAGCGGGGCGGAATCAGTCATAGGGGTAACTATCAGGTGAATTTGGCGGCCACGATGCGGCGGCGGATAGCGCCGGAGATGGCGTCGATGGACATGGTGATGACGATGACCACGATGAGCAGGACGCCGACGACGTCCCACTGGCGGTACTGCGTATAGCCGGTGAGCATGTCACCGATGCCACCCACGCCGATGAGGCCGAGGACCGCGGAGGTGCGCACGTTGATCTCAAAACGGTAGAGCGCGAGCGAAGCCAGCTCGGGTTGGACAATGTGCCAGGTTCCCCAGCGTACCATTTCTGCCAGGCTGCCGCCGGCTGCCTTGACCGCTTCGGCTGGGCCAGTCGGCGCGGTTTCAATGGCCTCATAGGTCCACTTCGCATGCGTGCCGATGCCGCCGATGGCTAGAGCTAGCGCGCCCGTAAACGGGGTTAACCCGGTGACGGTGAGGATAATGATGGCGATGATGATCTCCGGTACCGCGCGGATGATGGCAAACAGTGCGCGCAGTGGTAGGCATACCCACCCCGGGGAGACCGTATTGGCAGCTAGGACACCGAGGATGGTGGAGAGGAACACGCCGAGCAGCGCGCCGATCCAGGCCATGGCCACGGAGCGCCAGGTCTGCAGGAGGGCCTCACCCAGCTTGGACCAGTCCGGGTTGGAGAACATGAGCACGAGGTAGTGCCAGATGTTCGAGGGCAAATCTTTAAGAGCCGTCAGATCAACGCGAATGTAGCCAAAGGACAGCGCCAAAATAATAAGGAATCCGGCCCACGCAGCGAAGACTCCCCAGCTGCGGGAGCGGGAGGGAAGTACATGTGCAGTGCTCATCGCAGCCTCTTTCGCAGGTTGACGGACACGATCTCTAGGGCGATGACCACGACGAGCAGCTCGAGCACGATGGCGGAGAGCGCGTCATAGCGGTAGAAGCCACGGACTTCGTCGATCAGCAGGCCAATGCCACCAGCGCCCACGAGGCCGAGGACCGCGGAGATGCGGACGTTGAGCTCGAGGGAGTAGATCACCTGGCTGGCAAATACCGGCCAGGTCTGCGGCAGGGCAGTAACCCGGTTGATCTGGGTTTGCGTGCCGCCGGCGGCCCGGCCGGCCTCCATGTAAGAATCATCCGCGGAGTCGATGGCTTCGGAGACGAGCTTGACCACGATGCCGACGTCGAAAAGCACCAGCGTGATGATGCCGGGCAGGGCACCGACTCCGAGCATGGCCACGAGGATGGTGGCGTAGACCAAGTCGGGCACCGCGCGGACAACGTTGACGATGCCGCGCACTAGCGAGCGCCACGGTGTCGATGGGTTGGTGGGCCGCGCCGCCCACAGGGATAAGGGCAGAGCGATGACCGCGGAGATGGCGGCACCGACGACAGCCATGGCGAGGGTTTCAAGCATCGGCTCCCACGTGCGCGGGAGGATGGACCAGTCGGGGCTGAACATCAGGGCCAAGCGGTCGGCGCCGTTGCGCCAGTTGCGAGCGATCTGCCCAAAGTCGATCTCGATTCCGCCCCAGGCGGGGACGCAGGTGGCGATGGTGAGCGCGAGAAAAGCAGCCAGCCCGCCAAGGATGCCGGGCCAGTTGCGCTGCCGTGGGGGAAGTACCGCCGTCATGCCCGGCTCTCCTGACTTCCCAGCTGGTCTTCCTCGCGGATGCGGCGGCCGTAGATGGCTTCGAAATCCTCCACGGTGGAGCCTGCGGCGGGCCCATCGAAAACTATCTTGCCGTGGCGAATGCCGATGATGCGCGTGGCGTAGTCTTGCGCCAGATCCACCAGGTGCAAGTTCACCAGGGTGGTCAGGTCCCGCTCGGTATTGATGCGGCGCAGATCCTTCATCACGGAGTGGGCAGTGGGCGGGTCGAGGGAGGCGACGGGTTCATCGGCCAGCATGATCGCCGGCTTCTGGGACAGGGCGCGGGCGATGGCCACGCGCTGCTTCTGGCCGCCCGACAAGGCGCCGGCCTTATTCCACGCCTTGTCGAGGATCCCTACGGAGTCGAGGGCCTCGGCGATGATTGCTTTGTCCTCGGCGGTAGAGATTCCCAACAGGGTGCGCCAGCTGGGATTGTGAGAAAAGCGCCCGACGAGGACATTGGAGAAGACGCTCGCGCGGTCGGCTAGGTTGAACTCCTGGAAGATCATGCCGATGCGGCCGCGTAGCTTCCGCAGCTGTGCTCCTTTCGCTGCGGAAATCTCGTGGTCGCCGACGAAAGTCTTGCCGGATGTCGGTTGCACGAGGCCGTTGATGCTGCGGATGAACGTGGATTTGCCAGAGCCGGACAGGCCGACGATGGCGACGAATTCGCCGGGAGCGATGTCCACGGAGACGTCGTCGAGCGCCAGCGTTCCGTTGGGGTAGCGCACCGAGACATTCTCGAAGCGGATTCCCCACGCTTTCTCCTCCGTCATGGGTGAAGCCTTTCTGAGTAGGGGCGTCAGGCTACTGGGCGAAGCGCTCGTTGACCTTGCGCGCCATATCGATGGATTCCTGCTTGGCGGGAACCCAGTCGGTGATGTCGAAGATGGCGGACATGGTGTCCGGATCAACCTCGGAGAAGCCGTCCATGAGGTCGGTGATCTGGCCGCGCAGATCCTCCGGCACCTCATCAGAAATCACGACGCCACCGTTGGGGTACATGTCGGTGTAGCCGAAGACCACGAGCTTCTCGGCCAGACCTGGGGCCTCCGACGCGTCGATGGTGGAACGCGCATCCCAGAAGCTGAAGCCCACCTCGGCATCGCCGTTGTAGACCGCCATGATGGAGGCGTCGTTGGAGGTCACAGGCACCTTCTTGAGGCTGTCGACGTCGATGCCCTGGGATTCCATGGCCATGACCGGCAGCTGGTATCCGGCGGGGGAGGTAGCACCCAGCATGGCGACGGTGGTCTCCCCATCGATCTTCTTGAGCGCCTCGAGGCCCTTCGGACCCTGGCCCTTGTTCTCCTCCGGGGTGGCGGTGCCGTTGCAGTACAGGTAGTCGGCACCGCTGGCAGCATAGGTGGAGGCCACCGGCTCGTCCTTGCAGTACTTGTCGGGGTTGTTGGTGACGAACTGGCCGGCGTAGGAATCCGCGCCGAAGCGCTCGTCCTGCAGTACGGCGTGAGCGCCGTACATGTCTTCTGCAGAGGCCAGCTGCGCGGCGGAGGCGATGGCGATATCTGCCTGGCCGGAGCCGATGGCCTCGACGGCGGCCTGGTAGTCCTTGGTCACGACTCCCTCGACCTCGATGCCGAGCTCCTCGGAAAGGTAGTCAGTCAGCGGCTTTGCGGTGGTGACGAGATCGTTGACCTTCTCGTTCGGGATGAGCGCGAGGGTGAGCTTGTCGGGGGAGTTCGAGTCATCGGTTGAGGAGGAATCAGAGGAGCAAGCGGTCAGGGAGAGCGACAGTGCAAGGGCGGAGGCAGCGAGGGCGGTGAAACGGCGCATGAGAATGTCTTTCTGTGTCGAGGGGTGGAGTGCTAGAAGGCGGAAGATAGTTCAGAAAAGATGTCGGTGACGCGCTGAGCGCGCCACGTGGGGTTGGCGTCTGCGGGGGTGGCGAACGGTGTTTCCAATAAAACGGTGCGCCCGCCACGGGCAGTCACGGGAGCGAGATCGAAATCCCAGATATCGCCGAAAGCGATGATGGGGCTATCGGGGAAATCAGATTCGAGGATTCGAGTCAAGCCGTCGGGCTTGCCCACCCTCGTGTAGATGGCGTCGAAGGAGTTGCTCAGCCCCAAAACCTTTAGCGCCTCTGCGAGGCCAGTTTCGGGGGAGTTGGTGGCGAGAACCGCGCGGCCGGGATACGAGCCTAGAAACTCGGCGAGGCCTTCGGGCGCTTTGATTCCGGTGTCCGCAAGGTTTAGTCGGGAGGCCATGTAGGCCTGTTGGCAGGAGTCCTCCGGGACATCGCAATCCGCGGCGAGGCTGCGGACGAGGTCGTAGCCGTCGCAATAGTGCACTAGGGAGGCGTCGTTCGTTGAGAGCATGCGCTCGGCGGTGTGGGGGATGGAGTGGTTTCCGGTTGCCTCCCCGATGTGGCGGGCATAGGCCAGCACGGGCCCGTGGCCCAGGCTAACGGTGCCGTCGAAATCGAAGAGGAGAACTGGGGGAGATATGTCTTTGGACATGAAGTACAAACTAACGACGGTGTATGTACTTTACGACCACACGCGGTAAACAATGCGTGAACAGTACGTGCACACTCGCCCTTGGTACCCTGACTCACGGTAAATAGAAATTTTCCTCAGCGAAGGACATATAGAAAGACGCACATGTCTCTTCCAACCGAGCAACTGCTGCTCGAACGCTTCATGAAGCTCTCCATTGCCACCGCAGTGGCCACGATCGCGCTCAAAGTCGTCGCTGCTGCGGCGACGGGATCGGTGGGCTTTCTTTCCGACGCCCTCGAATCCGGTGTGAACCTCGTAGCCGCCGTCGTGGGGTTTGTGGCTATCAAAATTGCGGCGAAGCCGGCAGACGCAAACCACCAGTTCGGCCACGGCAAGGCCGAGTATGTTTCCGCGTTGGTAGAGGGCGCGATGATTTTCGTGGCCGCCGCGATGATCATCTACACGGCCATCCGCCGATTTCTGGTTCCGCAGCCGCTGGAGCAACCTGGGCTCGGCCTCTTACTGTCGCTTATCGCCTCCTTGCTGAACTTGGGCGTGGGCCTCCTGCTTGTGCGTGCAGGCAAGCAACACCGCTCAGCTACCTTGCAGGCGGACGGAAAGCACTTGCTTACCGACGTCTGGACGTCCGTCGGCGTCCTCCTCGGCATTGGTGCAGTCGCACTGACTGGCTGGCTGTGGTTGGATCCCGTCATTGCGCTGGCAGTGGGCATTAACATCTTGTGGACTGGGTACAAGCTGCTCAAGGAATCCTTGAGCTCCCTGTTGTCGGAGTCCCTGCCCAAAGAGGAACACGCCAAGTTGGATGCTTTGCTCAATGAGCTGGAGGGCCGTCACGATGTTTCCTTCACCTCACGCCGCACGGTCGCGGCAGGGCGCCAGCGCCTTGTTTACCTCACCATGGATGTTCCCGGCGAGTGGACGGTGCTGCACTCGCACACAATCGCCGACCGCATCGAAGACGCCATCGATGAGCTTTTTCCCGGTGCGGAAGTGTTTATCCATGTCGAGCCCGAAGGAACGGTTCATCGCCGCATCCTACGGATGCCGTAGGCTGGCTACGCCGCGCCCGCCTTCCATGACCCACGGCCAACTGAGGCCATTTCGAGTGAGGACGTTTGCTCGGATCTCATCGGGCACGATCCATTCCTTGTTGGCATAGCCCAGCAGGTATTCGTCGAAGGCGGGGAGTTCGAGCCGGATTTTTAAGGCACCGTCGATTTCGCTCGCGGTGACATCCTCCTGCCAGCCCGCCATCCACAGTGTCTGCCCATCATGGCTAACGGTCGTGGCCTCCGTGCTCGCAAGAGCCTTGGTGGCCTGGGACTTGCTGAGCTTGGACCATGTTTGGAGGTCGGCTACGGATACGGGGCCGTGGCCTTCGACATAGCGCTGGGCTAGCTCTGAGAGTGGCTTCTCTGGCTTGCGCTGGACGCTAGGCAGCGCGTCGACATGGAGGAAGGTCTCTTGGTTGCCAGCTTTTGGGCCCTGTACCAAGTCACCGGCACCGCCGAATGCGCGGAGTAGGTGGGAGCCCCTGCCTTCTGTGGGGTCCACTCCAACCTCAGCGAAAATCTCGTAGACCTCCGTGCGAGTGAGAGGCTCGGTGGCTGCGCCATGTAGTGCTTCCGAAGCTGCTGCCACCATGTCTTCGCTGAGCCCCAAGCTCGGTCGCCGGGATTTCTGGCTGGAGGCCACGCGCGGATAGAGCAAGCGGGACATCCAGCGGACGTCGGCAGCCGGCATGAAATGCAGCGTGCCGCGCTGTGGCCAACAGCGCACCACGCGATAGTCTGCAACTTCTCCGAGCACCTCTTGATCAGTGCAGCCGGCGCGAAGGGCTAGTGCTGCGATGCCGGCATCGTAGATCTGACCCTGCAGAGCGAGGAGATGCTCAGCGACGTCCAGCGCCGAGGCGAGCGATGGCCTCGCGGCCGATGGGGCAAGGCCTTGAGCAATGAGCCGGCGGGCTAGAAGCTCGTCGCGGTGAAGTTCCTTCATAGCTGTCTACATTAGAGCCGGAAGGTCTTCATCAGCTGCATACCCGTCGATACCAGCTGGCGGAAGCGTTCCGGTGAGACGTACTCCGACGGCGCAAGCGGGTGCAGGCGCTGCTCGGCCACGGTGCGCTCGTTGGCCCACAGGCGCATGCCGGTAATACCGTGGCGGTGGTTCAGGCCAGATTCCTTGACGCCTCCACCTGGCGCGGCGATAGAACCGTAGGCGGCGGCGAAGCCTTCGTTGATGTTGACCATGCCGGCCTCTAGCTGGGAGGCAACCTTCCACGCGCGGCGGGAGTTTCCGGACCACACTGAGGCAGAAAGACCGTAGGTGGTGTCATTGGCGCGCTGGATGGCCTCGGCATCGGAGCTCACCGGGTATACCGCCAACACTGGGCCGAAAGTCTCGGTGGCATAGAGATCCATCTTTGGGGTCACGCCGGTGAGCACGGTGGGCTCATAGAAGAAGGGCCCAAGATCCGGCCGAGCCTTTCCGCCATATACCACGGTGGCGCCCTTGGACAGGGCGTCCTCGACGTGGGAAACTACTGCATCGAGCTGGCGCTGCGAGGTCAGCGAGCCGATGGTGGCAGCATCGGAGAATGCTGCCCCGAGCACTTGCTGGTCCAGGGCGTTCTTGAGTTCTGCGAGGAACTCCTCAAAGACGCTCTCGTGGGCATAGGCGCGCTCGGCGGACATGCACAGCTGCCCGGAGGAGGAGAAGGCGGTGCGTACGGCACCTTGGGCGGTGGGTTTAAGGGGGGCGTCGTCAAGCACGAGCATCGGGTTCTTGCCGCCCAACTCCAGCATGGTGGGGATGAGGCGCCCCGCGGCCTGGGTGGCAATCGACTTGCCAGCCTGGGTGGAACCGGTAAAGGAGAGGCCATCCACCAGCGGAACCAGGGCGTCACCCACCTCGGCACCCCGGCCGGGAACCAGCTGCCAGGCGGCCTCCGGAAGGCCTGCTTCAATGGCTAGGCGTCGCAGCAGAATTGCTGTCAACGTCGTCTGGGAGTCCGGCTTGTGCACCACGGCATTGCCGGCGGAGAGCGCTGCCAGAACATCGCCCACACCGAGGGACAAGGGATAGTTCCACGGCGAGATAAGCCCCACCACGCCCAGCGGGTAATGCTGGGTGCGGGTTTTAGTCAGCACGGGAAGCGCACCGGGGCGGCGGTCGTTTCCGAAAGCCTTGCGGATGTTGACGGCATAGAAGCGTGCGCAGTTATACAGATCCATCAGCTCGTCATAAGCGTGGGAGCGGGACTTGCCGTTCTCGGCTTGAATGAGATCGAGGATGAGCTCCTCGTTCTCGTGAACGAGGTCGTGCAGGCGCAGCAGGATGGCGGCGCGGTCACCTTGGCCAACGCCGGCGCGTGCATAGTTGACGGCCTTCTCGACGTCCCCTGCGGTGGCAACGGGGAAGCTAAAAAGCTCGTCACCACTAAACGGCGCGTGAGCCTGGTGTTGCTCACCCGTGCCACGGACATCGCGGGCGGGGGAAGTGTCTAAGAAATTGAGCACTCGCTGGGGAAGACGTGTCTGCGTGAAGGTTTTCATGCGGTCTATTGTCCCAAAAATATGGGATGCCGCTATGAGTTTTTCGAGATTTGTCTCACAAACTAAACTAGTTGTGGTTAGGATGACGCTATGCCAATCCTCGCGACCACTCCACAGGCCCAGGTGCGTTCGGCCGTTGAGCCGCTCGTCAGGTCCGGTGAAAGCCCAGCGCCCGTCGGCGTTATCGACCTCGATGCATTCGACTACAACGCTGCACAGATGCCCACCCGCGCCGGGGGTCTGCCCATCCGCGTGGCCTCGAAGTCAATACGCAGCGTGGCGGCACTACGCCGTGCCCTCGAGCATGAGGGCTACCGAGGCATCCTCTCGTATTCCGTTCCGGAGGCGCTGCATCTGGTCGGGGAGGGTTTCCGCGACATCGTGGTGGCCTACCCGAGTGTTAATCGGAAGGCCCTGCGTGAGATCGCCGCAGATGACACGGCGCGCGAGTCCATCACCGTCATGGTGGATAGCGTGGAGCTGTTGAGCCTGCTCGAGGGTTCTGTACGCGTGGCCATCGATATTGACTGCACCCTCCACTTGCCGGGTGCGGTCATCGGCCCGCGGCGCTCGCCCGTGCGCACTCCGGAACAGGTCTCAGCGCTGGCGCGTGAAATTCTTCGGCGCGGTCACCGGTTGGTGGGGCTCATGGCCTATGAGGGGCAGGTGGCGTCCGTAGCGGATGGCCTGCCAGGTCCAGTGGGAGCGGTCAAGCGTTGGTTGCGTTCGAAGTCCATGGCCGACCTTGCCCCGCGGCGCCGAGCCTGCGTGGCGGCTGCGCGGGAGGTAGCGGACATCGAGTTCGTCAACGGTGGCGGCACGGGCAGCCTCCAGGAATCCGCGGCCGAGGGAACCTTGACCGAGCTGGCCGCTGGCTCCGGCTTCTATACGCCAGCGATCTTCGATGACTTCACCGGCATCAATCACAAGGCGGCAGCCTTCTTCGTCTGCCAAGTATCCCGCGTTCCCGCGCCGGGCTGGGCCACGGTCAACTCCGGCGGCTGGATCGCCTCCGGCCCTCCCGCGAAGGATCGCGTCCCCGTACCGGTGTGGCCGGCGGGCCTTAGCTACTCCAGCACGGAGGGCGCCGGTGAGGTGCAGACTCCGCTGCGCGGGGCTGACCTGAGCGTTGAGGACCTGGTGTGGTTCCGCCACGCCAAGGCGGGGGAGATGACAGAAAACGTCGACCGCCTCCTCGCCGTCGGGCACGACGGCGTTGATGTATGGGACACCTATAGAGGACAAGGATGGACACTCCGATGACAACCACATTTAGCAATTGGGCAGGATCGGTCACCACGAAACCGCAGGAGTTTGTACAGCCATCCCGTATAGACGAGATCCCTGGAATCATTAGTCGCTCTCGCAGCGTGCGTGCGGTGGGCGCCGGCCACTCCTTCACTCCCATCGCGGCGGGGGAGGAGACCATGCTCAACCTCGACCACGTGAGTGGACTGGTGAGCGTCGATAAGCAGCGCAAACGCGTCCGGTTCCTGGCCGGCACTCGCCTGCGAGACGTGCCCAAACTGCTGTGCCCCTTTGGTCTCGCCCTGGCAAACCAAGGCGATGTGGACCCGCAATCCCTGGCGGGCGCGATTTCGACCTCGACCCACGGCACCGGCATCAACTACACCGGCTTTGCGGGGACGGTCACGGGCCTGACGCTCATCGACGCCGACGGCAACGTCCGCACCTATTCCATCGACGAGGACCCAGAACTACTTCGCCTCGTGGTGGTCAGTGTTGGCGCACTCGGTGTGGTCGTCGAAGTCGAAATGCAGTGCGTGGATGCCTTCGACCTGCTGGCAGAGGAGTCCGGCATTGCCTTCGATGAGCTGATGGACAACTGGGAGGAGCTCTCCCGCAGCGTCGATCACTTCGAGTCCTATTGGTTCCCGCATACCGACCGCGCCATGGTCAAGGCCAACACGCGCCTCGAACCGAATGGGGAGCGCCGCTCACGGCTTAAGCAGCTTATCGACGACGAGCTCATCGGCAACGGCGCCTTTGCCGCCGCCTTGGCGTTGGGGCGCCTGATTCCGGGAACGATTCCGACCCTTAATAAGTTCGCCACCTCGGTCATTTCTCATAATCGCTACCGTTCCGCCGCCCACGACGTGTTTGTCAGCCCGCGCCGGGTTCGTTTCCACGAGATGGAGTACGCCGTGCCGCTTGCCGACGGCCCCGCCACCGTCCGCGAAATCCGTCGCTTCATCGATGAACAGGACTGGCGCATCGGATTCCCGATGGAGCTGCGTACGACGGCCGCGGATGACGTTGCTCTTTCGACGGCGTCGGGCCGTGAATCGATGTACATTGCCTTCCACATTCCGCGTGCGCTGAATCCGCAGGACTACATGCCGAAGCTGGAACCTATTTTCCGTGCAGCAGGTGGGCGCCCGCACTGGGGCAAGATGAACTCCCTGTCCCGGAATGACTTTGCTCAACTTTATACAAGATTTGATGAGTTCTGCGAACTGCACGAAAAGATGGATCCGGAGTGGAAGTTCGGTTCGCCCTACCTGCGGAAACTGTTCGGGTAGAGGGCGTCGTCAAGCGCAGTGCAATCCGTGAATTGGATTCGAAAGTATCTCTGATCTTTGGTAGCGTGTGGAAGTCTTAATTCCATAACGCTATCGAAGAAGGTGTCTCAAACGTCCTCTGAATCCCAGTCCCTCATTACGCCGACATTCGTGTTTGCGTGGTTGGTAAATTTCGCCCAGTTTACGGTCTTCTATCTGCTTGTGACCATCATGGCGCTCTATGCCGTGGAGCAGTTTCAGGCTTCGGATACGGCGGGCGGGTTTGCGTCCAGTGCCTTTGTGGTGGGGGCGACGATTGCTCGTCTCTTCTCCGGTTACATCGTTGACGCGGCTGGGCGAAAACGCTCGTTGGTGGCCTCGCTCATTGTGGTGGCTGTAGCCATGGCGCTGTACATGCCAGCGCACTCGTTGCCGATGCTTTTTGCCGTCCGTATTTTGCATGGCTTTGGATATGCGGTGGCCTCGACTGCTGTGATGGCAGTGGCGCAATCGGTGATTCCGGACCACCGTCGTGCCGAGGGGACCGGCTACTTCGCCTTGGGGACAACCCTAGCCACTGCCTTTGGTCCAGCGGCTGGTTTGGCGATTGCCCACCACGCTGGCTATAACACCGTGTTTATGGTGGCGCTGACGCTGACGGTGGTGGCGTTGGGGCTGGGACTCGTCGTCAAGGCACCGGCGCAGGAGCGTCGAAGCGTCTCCTTTTCCTTGGGAAATATCGTGCACCCAGCGGTGGCGCCTTTTGGCGTCTTTATCCTTTTGGTTGGCGTTGCGTACACGGGCATCATTACGTTTCTTAACGGTTACTCCTCCCATGCGGGCCTGGAGAAGGGCGCTAGCTACTTCTTCCTGGCCTATGCGGTGGTGAGCCTCATTCTGCGCTTTGTGCTGGGCAAGCTGCAAGATCGTCGCGGTGACAACATCATCATCTATTCCTCGCTCGTCTTCTTTATTGCTGGCTTGGTAGTCCTTGCTTTGGCTGCAGCTGATTGGCAGATCATTGCTGCGGGTGCCTTGGTGGGGTTTGGTTACGGCTCAATTCTTCCGGCGGGCCAGGCTATCGCCGTGCGCCTGGTGCCGATGCACGAAATGGGTGCGGGGATCTCGACCTTTTTCTTGCTGCTGGACCTAGGTATTGGCTTTGGACCGATTTTGCTGGGGCAGATTATCTCCGCGGCGGGTTATTCCGTCATGTACTGGATGTTGGCTGCCTTGATGCTAGTGGCCTCGGTGGTCTACTTCTTCGTTCACGGGCGCAAGGACATCGCGCGCGGTGATGTGCGGTACGAATAAATTACTCACTGGCGTCGCGCTTTCCGACGCCCAGTAGATCCCCATGCCCCACGTGCCACCAACAACGAGCGTGGGGCATTATTCGTTTTGTCCCAGCCACCGCTACTGATTGAGGATCGAACGGCCTAGCTAACCCGTGGTGGCTACCCCCGTTTGTAGTAACGACTTGACGTGAATTCATTGCAGGCTATGGCTATGTGTGGTGAGGGTCGGTAGAATCATTGTTAGAACATTTCTTCTAACTCATGTTTCTCGGGGGAGACATTCATGACTACCACCGCCACGCACCCTTCAACCTCCTCTTCTTTCTTCTTCTCAACAACGAATCCGAATAATCCACACGCTATAGCCCGTGCGGCAGCCCGCCGAGCTATCTACAACACCTGGGTTGCTGCTATGCCCAGCCTGCAGGCTGATATCAACACCACCGCTTTAAGCTTGGTGGCTGCCTGGTCACTGCCCGAAGGCCACATCAAAGCAGGTCTGCGTGCTATCCACCGGCTTGATAGCCTGCCAAAAGTCAAAGCCATACAAGACACCCACTGCCTGCTGGACATCGAGTCCTTGATTGCTATTGACCAACCCATGTCAGCACTAACCGGCTTGACTGCTGAAACCCTGGATTTTATCGACACCATCCTGGCTGACTTCTTCACCCCCACTAAGGCGAATCAGGCTTTTCCCACCCGCAGCCAAATCAGACGCAAAGTCCGCGATATATGTAAAACCCTGGATGATTCCATCGCATATCGCGACACCCGCCCCAAAGACACCTACCGCTTTTCCTCCAACGGAACCTCCGCCTGGCTAGAACTCCAAGTTACTGAAGATACCGGCATTAAACTCGATGCCTTCATCCACCAAACCGCTGCCAAGCACGACCTGACGATTCCGGATGCTGTCAAGAAACTGCTGTCCGGTGAGATTGAGCCTCCAGCCGCTGTGGTGCTACACACCTATCAGGCCTGCGATATTGAGAATGCCCCAACCTTTATTGAAGACTTTGGCTGGCGGCAAGAAGCCATGCCGCATGATAAAACCCGGGATCTAACCGGCGAGGTAGCCGAAGCAGACGGCTACCAACCAGGTGTTGTCATGCGCAAACACGTCGAAGGCCGCGACGGAACCTGCCGGGTCGGCGGATGCAACAAACCAGCTTTCCTCACCCAGTTAGACCACCGACATAACTGGGCTGAAGGCGGGCCAACACACCCGAAGAACCTGGCATGTTTATGCCAAGGACATCACAACATGAAAACCGATGGCACCCTCAAATACTTGCTGGACCCCTACAGTGGGGATGTTATCTGGCTTTTCGCTGACGGTACCTGGACCATCAACGAAGCAGAAGGACCCCTGGCGCCCAAGCAAAAACGGTGGGCACAAACCGTAGCCCAACACATCACCGCCACCAGAAAACGCGTGCGTGAAGAAGCCCAACACCTCAAACAAGAACTCGACGACTACCACGCACAACAACAAGCCAAAGCCAACGCCGAAGCCGAAACCCAGACCAACACCGACAGCGGCGAGGACATCCCCTTCTAAACCCCGTCGATTCAAACGACGACGATGACGAAGAACAGGGGCCTAGCCCTCGTCGAATCAAACGACGACACCACTCCAAACAGTCGAAAGGAAAAGAAGCCAAGAACACACTCACCGTCGTTGCAGACGACGACTCCATAGCTCCAAGTGCCGAGCTCTACACTGACACCGTCGAAAAGAACGACGGGTAAAGCCCTTCGCCTGGGGCAGAAATACCAAAGCCTTCCTACACGGCTCTTGCGTGTTAGGAAGGCTTGGGGAGGGGCAGGAAGAGTTATGCAGTCGTGTTGACCGGCTGTGTCTCGGGCTCGTCTGTGTCTTGGTCCTCGTTCATAATGTGTGAGACTCCGTTACCAGCAGCATCCCAGACGGCTTCGTCTTGAATGCCGGCGCGCTTGGCCACGATGGTGGCACACAGTGATTGGCCGGTGACGTTGACGGCGGTGCGTCCCATATCAATGATGGGTTCGATGGCCAGCAACAGACCCACGCCGGCGAGCGGAAGGCCCAACGTGGAGAGCGTCAGCGTCAGCATGACGGTAGCGCCGGTCGTGCCGGCGGTTGCTGCGGAGCCAATGACGGAAACGAAGATGATGAGCAGGTACTGGGTGAAGGAGAGATCAACGCCGTAGAACTGTGCAATGAAGATGGCAGCGATGGCCGGGTAGACGGAAGCGCAGCCGTCCATCTTCGTGGTAGCGCCCAGCGGAATGGCGAAGGAGGCGTATTCGCGGGGCACGCCCATGGCCTTTTCCGTAAAGCGCTGGGTAACTGGCATGACGCCCATGGAGGAGCGGGTGACGAAGCCAAGGGAGAAGACGGGCCAGACTCGCTTGTAGAAGCCAACTACCGGGATCCGGTTGAATGCGAGCACGGCGGGGTAGACCACGAAAATTACGAGTGCAAGGCCCACATACATCGCGAGGACGAACTTGCCCAAGGAGCTAAGCGCGTCCCAACCATAGGTGGCCACGGCTTTGCCGATGAGGGCGGCGGTGCCAATCGGGGCAAGGCGGATGATCCACCAGAGGACCACCTGGATGACCTTGAGGAAAGATTCGGTGAAGTGCAGGAAGGGATCGGCCGCCTTGCCAGCTTTGACCGCGGCGATGCCCAGCACAAGGGAAATGACAAGGAGCTGAAGGGCACCGAAGCTGAGGGAGATTTCACCGTCGCTCAGCGAAGCGGTGAGACCGAAGAAGTTGGCGGGGACAAGTTGCTGGAGGAAAGCGGTCCAGGAGCCGATGTGGGATGGGTCGGCGGCGGTGGAAGCATCGACAGTTGTGCCTACGCCCGGCTTCATCACGAGGGCGACGAGAATGCCAGCCAAGACGGAGAAGAACGCCGTAATGGCAAACCAGACCAGAGTAGAGATCGCCAGCGAGGCGGCGTTAGCCACCTTGCGCAGGTTAGCAACTGAGGTGACGACAGCCGCGAAGATGAGAGGCGGGACCATCACCTTGAGCAACTGGACGTACGCGCCGCCGACGCCGGACAGGGTATCGGAGAGCCACTCAGACTCCATGCCGGAAGCGATAAAACCGAGAATGAGGCCGATGATGAGACCGGCGATAACTTGGGCGCCAAAGCCGGTGGCCCAAGAGGGCAGCGTGCGGGAGGATGCACGAGAGGAAGTGTCTGACACGAGATTTTCCTTCTAGACAGTGTTGTATAGAAATGGACCATTTAGTTCGGCACTCTCGTACCGATCGGTTCACTTGAACTTATAACACCGTACGCTGCCCAGAAATTCCCCCGCAAATTATGGGATGCGCTTGGTCCATTCATCGTTGAGGAATTTGGTGTCGACGAGGCGGCGGGCGGCGGCGAGGGAGTCGTCGGAAAGCACGGCGTCGACGGCGCCATAGCGGGTGGCGAACTCGCGCGCCATGGTCTCGATGATCTCCTCGCGGGGCACGCCGGTTTGGCGGCGGAGCGGGTCGACGCGCTTCTTTGCACTGGCAAGGCCCTTCGACGAGACCTTGACCTTGCCGATGCGCAAGACCTCCATCATCTTGTCCGCGTCGATGTCATAGCTCATCGTGGTGTGATGCAGTACCGCGCCCTTACGGCGCTTCTGGGCGGCGCCGCCAATCTTGCCGCCGTCCGAGGTGATGTCATTAATCGGCACGTACCATGCATTGACGCCAAGCTTGTTCAGTGCCGCGAGCACCCACTGGTCCAGGTATTCGTAGCTGGCCTCGTAGGAATAGCCGGCCACGAGCGATTCCGGGGCGTACAGGGAATAGGTCACGCAATTGCCACCCTCCATGAACATCGCGCCACCGCCGGAGATTCGGCGCACCGGAACAATGCCGTGCTTGTCGACGCCCTCCTGATCCAGCTCATTGGCATAGGACTGGTAGGAACCGAATACGACGGCACGGTCTTCCCATTCCCAAAATCGGAGCGTGGGCCCGCGCTTTCCTTCAGCAACTTCGTTGAGGAGAACCTCGTCAAGTGCGACATTTACGGGCGTGGGGAGAACACCTGGGCGCAGGATCTCCCAGTGGTGGTCGGTGAAATCGGTGCCACCAGACAGCGCGCGCTTAACGGTGACGGCAAGGTGGTGGGTGTCAAAGCCGTGGAGAGCTACGGGTGAATCGATTCGTGCAAGGGCGGCATCGAGGCAGGATTGAATTTCCTCTGTCGAGGTGGCGGTAGTGATGCCGATCAGTGCTGGGGCTAGTGCCTCGTAGGCTTCCTCAGGCTCGAGGAAGAAGTCACCGGAAACCTTCGCGGCAGTGACGGTGTTGTCGGTGTCTAAATCGAGGTCAACGACGAGCAGCTTGCCGCCGGGGACCTTGAGCTCAAAGTGCTTAGTGTGGTTCATAGTTGTCAGCGTACTCAGCGGCGCTGTTTCGAGAGGCAGGGTAGTGGCAGCTGGAAAACGCTGGGGCAAGCAAGTAGGTTTAAGGTATGTCACGTTTTAGCCCACTGAACTGGCCCGTCGTGCGCCAGATCCGGAACAAGGATGCCTTCGGTCGCGATGTGTCTACGCAGTCGGCTAAGAGCGAAGATCTGCGCGGACGCACCGTAGACGCGGACCGCGTGGTGCAATCGGTGTGCCCCTATTGCGCGGTGGGCTGTTCCCAGCGCGTCTATGTCAAGGATGACAAGGTCATCCAAATCGAGGGCGATCCGGACTCCCCAATTTCCCGCGGACGTCTGTGTCCTAAGGGCTCGGCCTCTGAGCAGCTCATTAACTCCTCGACTCGCATCACCACGATCAAGTACCGAGCACCCTATGCCACCGAATGGCAGGAGCTCGATGAAGAGACCGCGATGAACATGATCGCGGACCGCTTCGTGGAATCGCGCGCAAGGCACTGGGAGGACGTCGATAAGCAGGGGCGTCCCCTTAACCGCACGATGGGTATCGCTGGATTGGGCGGTGCGACGCTGGATAATGAGGAGAACTACCTCATCAAGAAGCTGTTTACTGCCACCGGCGCCATTCAGGTGGAAAACCAGGCGCGCATATGACACTCCGCCACCGTTCCTAGTCTAGGAACTTCGTTTGGCCGCGGCGGCGCAACCCAACCGCTGCAGGATATGGCAAATGCGGACTGCATTGTCATTGAGGGTTCTAACATGGCTGAATGCCACCCAGTGGGTTTCCAATGGGTCGTTGAAGCCAAGAAGCGCGGCGCGCGGATTATTCACGTTGATCCGCGTTATACGCGTACGTCTGCCTTTGCGAACCGCCACATCGGCATTCGCGGTGGCACGGACGTGGTACTGCTCGGCGCGATTATCAAGTACGTGTTGGATAATGACCTGTATTTCCACGATTATGTGGTGAATTACACCAACGCGGCGTCGATAATTTCGCCGGATTTCCAGGACACCGAGGATTTGGAGGGCTTGTTCTCTGGGTACGACGCAGAGAAGGGCAAGTATGTCACGGATTCGTGGCAATACGTACAAAAGCCCGAGGGCTCCTCGTGGAACGTGGAGAAGGACATGACGCTGGAGGATCCGAACACGGTCTTCCAGATTCTCAAGCGCCACTACTCGCGCTACACCCCGGAGATGGTGGAGGAGACCTGCGGTATTTCGCCGGAGGACTTCTACTACTTGGCGGATTCCATTGCGCAGAATTCCAACCCGGACCGCACCACGTGCTTCGCCTACGCGCTGGGCTTTACCCAGCACACTTTGGGTGCACAGTTCATCCGTACCGCGGCAATCCTGCAGCTGCTCATGGGCAACGTGGGCCGCCCCGGTTCGGGCATCATGGCCCTGCGCGGGCATGCGTCGATTCAGGGCTCGACCGATATCCCGACCCTATTCAACTCGCTGCCGGGTTACCTGCCCATGCCGCATGTGGACCAGGAAACCTGGGCGGATTACCTGGATTCTTTCCGCGCGGCGGACCAGAAGGGCTTCTGGCAATTGGGCGAGAACTACGCGGTCTCGCTCATGAAGTCCTACTGGGGCGATGCTGCTACCAAGGAGAACGACTGGGGCTTTAACCTCATGCCGCGCCTCTCTGGAGCACACTCGACCTATGAGACCTTGCTGGCCATGCTGCGCCATGAGGTAGAGGGCTACTTTGTCTTCGGTCAGAATCCGGCGGTGGCGCAGTCCAACGGTGGTATGCAGCGCCGCGGTCTCGCTTCCCTGAAGTGGCTGGTGGTTCGCGACTTCCAAGAGATTGAGACTGCAAGCTTCTGGAAGGATTCGCCGGAGATTAAGAACGGCGAGCTGAAGACTGAGGACATTGCTACTGAGGTCTTCCTCATGCCGGCAGCTACCCACGTGGAGAAGTCCGGAACCTTTACCCAGACCCAGCGCATGGTCCAGTGGCGTTTCCAAGCGGTTCCGCCACCCGGGCAAGCGCGCAGCGAGGCGTGGTTCTTCTACCAGCTGGGCAAGAAGATTAGGGAGCGCCTCGCGGATTCGACTGATCCGCGCGACCTGCCAATCAAGTCCGTAACTTGGGATTACACCGAAGATGAGCACGGCGATCCGAGCTCGGATGAGATTTTGCGGGAGATCAACGGTTACTATCTCGACGGCCCGAAGAAGGGGCAGCTCTTGCCTGCCTTCACAGAAATGCGCACCGATGGCTCCACCTCCGGAGGTTGCTGGATTTACACCGGTGTGTACAAGGACGGCATCAACCATGCTGCGAAGAAGGTTCCGGGTTCGGAGCAAAACGAGGTTGCTCTCGACTGGGGTTGGGTCTGGCCGGCCAATCGCCGCATCCTGTACAACCGTGCTTCCGCAAAGCCGGATGGAACTCCGTGGTCGGAGCGCAAGAAGTACATCTGGTGGGATGAAGAGCAAGGTAAGTGGGTTGGCGATGACGTGCCCGACTTCCCGTTGACGAAGCGCCCGGACTACGTGGCGCCTGTCGACGCCATTGGCCCCGATGCCCTCGATGGTGACGATCCGTTTATCATGCAGGCCGACGGCCTGGGCTGGCTGTTCGCGCCGAAGGGATTGTCTGACGGCCCGCTGCCGACTCACTACGAGCCGCAGGAGTCACCGGTACACAATGCGCTGTACAAGCAGCAGCAGTCGCCGACGCGTCTGACAATTAAGCGCGAAGACAACCTCTCCCGCCCGGAGCCGGGGGAGCGCGGTGCTGATGTTTTCCCGTTCGTCTTCTCCACCTATCGCCTGACGGAGATGTATACCTCGGGTGCGATGTCACGCCGCCTGCCTTATTTGGCGGAGCTGCAGCCGGGACTCTTCTGCGAGGTGGACAAGGAGCTGGCTGCAAAGCGTGGATTGGTTAACGGTGAGTGGGCCACCATCGTGTCCCCACGCGGTGTCATCGAGGCACAGGTTCTGGTAACGGACCGCATGGAGATGCTTACTATCAATGGTGAGGACTTCCACCAGATCGGCCTGCCGTATCACTACGGAGAATCGGAGACCACCGAGGTAGCCGGCGATGGCGCCAACGACCTGTTGGGCCTGACCCTGGAACCAAACGTATTCATCCAGAATTCCAAGGTGGGTGCGTGTGATATCCAGCCGGGCCGCCGCCCGCGTGGCGAGGCACGTCTTCAGCTCTTGCGTGAGTACCAAGAACGAGCGCACCTCACCGTGGACTCCGGCAACCGGATCCTGGATGTTGACGATGCCTTCAGCACTGAGAAAGCAGCTACCGAGGACAACACGGGTGATGATGCGACTGCTGGAAACGTCGCCGACTATGAAGGCAAAGAAAGCTAAGGAGGACCAATGGCTAATCTTTTGACCGAAAAGGCTGATAAGCACGGCTATGAGTCCTATCAGCGCATGGCTTTCTTTACGGATACCTCGATTTGCATTGGCTGCAAGGCCTGTGAGGTGGCGTGTAAGGAGTGGAACCGCAACCCGGTTGAGGGGTACGCGGTCACCGGTGACTCTTATGACAACACTGGTTCGCTGGGCGCCAATACTTGGCGCCACGTGGCCTTCATTGAGCAAAGCAACGAGCGTATTCAACAGGCTCGCGAGGAGGGCCGGAAGCTTGTTTCGCTAGGCATGCCCAAAGCCTCCACCCCAAGCGTGACCCCGGATACCGATGATTTCCGGTGGTTGATGTCCTCCGACGTGTGCAAGCATTGCACCAACGCTGGATGCTTGGACGTGTGCCCGACAGGCGCGCTGTTCCGTTCCGAATTCGGCACCGTCGTGGTCCAGGATGATGTGTGCAATGGGTGCGGGACATGCGTGGCCGGTTGTCCGTTCGGCGTGATTGAGCGCCGCGATGACGGCGGCGTGACGCTGAAGGCGGATAAAACGGCCACCGTGGACTACCAGGTTCCGGACCACGCGGGCGTAAATGTGTTGGCAAAGCTGAAGCAACTCAAGCCGCAGGGCCCCGACCATACACCGGGACAGGCCATGCCCATTAAGAATCTGGGCGTGGCCCAGAAGTGCACCATGTGCTATGACCGCCTGAAAATTGGTGAGCAGCCTGCCTGCGCCAAGACCTGCCCGACGGACTCCATCCAATTCGGCCCCTACGAGGAGATGCTTGCCGCAGCGCGGGAGCGCGTGCGCGTCCTCCACGAGCAAGGCCTGACCGAAGCCCGCCTCTACGGAGCAAACTCGCAAGATGGTGTTGGGGGAACGGGATCAATCTTCTTGTTGCTGGATTCCCCAGAGGTTTACGGGCTACCGCCGGATCCGCGCGTGCCCACGGCGGATTTGCCGCAGATGTACAAGACGGCCGTGAAAGCCATCGGCGGCATGGCGCTGGCTGTGGCAGGAGCATTCATGATGGGAGGCCGGAAATGAGCGAGTTTGATGAGTACCGTCCCCCACAGGAGCCGCGTCGGCGTCGTGGCGGCGGAAAGAAGCGTCGGCGTGGCCGCGTCGGCGCCGGCGCACAGGATGGTTCTAAAGAAGAACGCATGGCGGAGGACTTTGAGTTCTCCTCCTATTACGGCAAGCCCGTGGTCAAGGCCCCGCCGTGGGAGTGGCCCATTGGCGGATACCTGTTCTTAGGTGGCCTGTCGGGCGGCTCGGCATTGCTCGCTGCCGGTGCGCAGGCAACGGGGAATGCGGAGTTGCGCCGCTCCACTCGGTTGACGGCATTCTCCGCAGCTTCGGTGGGATCCGTCTTTCTCATCCTTGACTTGGGGCGCCCGGAGCGGTTGCTCAACATGTTCCGCGTGTTCAAGGTGACGTCGCCGATGTCCATCGGTTCGTGGATTCTCGGCAGCTTTGCCTCCGCTGCGTCGCTTCCTGCAATCGTCGAAGCCGATGCATTGGTCGGCGGTGTGCTGCCAAAGCCGGTTCGTCGGCTTCTCGACAAGGCGGCTGGCCCAGCAGGTGCTGTTGCCGGTGTTCTTGGAGGGCCGCTAGCGGGCTATACGGCGGTGCTGTTGGCTAATACCTCTAACCCGACGTGGAACGATGCGAAGAAGCACTTGCCCTATGTCTTTGTTTCCTCGGCGTCGGCAGCCGCGGCGGGTGCCGCCATGGCCTTTACCCCGGTTAGCAGCGCGGGGCCTGCCCGCGCGCTGGGCATCACGGCCGCTGTCAGTGACCTAGCCGCGACCCGCATCATGGAAGACCACATGGAGCCTGAGCCTAAGCGGCCCCTCCATTCGGGCATCCCCGGAAAACTCATGAAGGCTTCTGAGTGGCTCATCGCCTCCGGCGGAGTGGGAGCTGCCGTGGCGGCAGCAACCAAGTCCCGCGCCGTGTCGGTGGTATCCGGCGTGGCGCTCATGGCGGGATCCGCGTGCACGCGCTTTGGCGTGCTCAACGCTGGGCTGGAGGCGGTGAAGGATCCGTCGACAAGCATTGGCCCCCAAAAGCGGCGCGCTGAAGCCCGCCGCAGGGCAGAGGGCCTCAGCCATTCGACGGTGACTAGCGGATAGAAATCCGTGCATCGCCCGGCACAGTCCGGCCAATGACTGGGTAGCCGGGAACCTCGCCGATGACGAGGAGTCCACCGGATGTTTGGGCATCGGCGAGGAAAATCAAGTCTTCCTCGCTCAAATCCGTGTCGAGGTGGGGGCGCACCCAATCCAGATTGCGGCGCGAGCCACCCGGGATGAAGCCATCCGCCAAGGCATCCTTGGCACCTTCAATCGCAGGAACAGCTGAGAAGTCCAGCTCTGCGCCTATACCGGAGGCGCGGCACATCTTGTAGAGATGCCCCAGAAGACCAAAGCCGGTGACATCGGTAGCCGCGCGCACCCCGGCCGCCACGGCTGCCGCAGAGGCATCCCGATTAAGCGCGGTCATGGAATCCACCGCGGCCTGGGAAACCTCGCCGGTGGTCTTGTGCTTGTTATTGAGGATGCCCACGCCAATCGGTTTGGTCAGCGTGATGGGAAGCCCTGCTTCGGCGGCGTCGTTGCGCAGGATTTTGTCCGGGTGGACGATACCCGTGGCTGCCAAACCATAGGTGGGTTCCGGTGCGGTGATGGAGTGACCGCCGGTAATGGAGATGCCGGCCTGAGATGCCACGTCCATGCCGCCGCGCAGAACCTCGCGCAAAATGTCGAGACCAAGCACCTCGCGTGGCCAGCCAACCAGGTTGATGGCGGTGATGGGGGTGCCGCCCATGGCGTAGACGTCGGAAAGCGCATTGGCAGCAGCCACGCGGCCCCAGTCATAAGGGTCATTGAGCATCGGCGTGAAGAAATCCGCGGTAGAGATGACCGCCAGGCCGTTGGGGATGCGCACGGCGGAGGCATCGTCGCCGTCGTCAAGCCCGACCAGCACGTTGGGGTCCGCAGTGCCCACGAGGCCCTCCACAGCAGACTCGAGTTCCCCCGGGGGAATCTTGCAAGCACAACCGCCACCGGCGGCAAAGGACGTAAGTTTAATGTCAGTCATAAGTCCTACTTTAGCCCCGTGTAAGGTGAGCAGACGGAGGCGTACGTGTCCTGGTGGGCGCCCCGGTCTTCAAAACCGGTGAGGCCGAGCATCTCGGTCTGGCAGGTTCGATTCCTGTCCGTCTCCGCCATGTGCGCAGCTAGGAGGAACTTTGATGACTGACCCCCGCCGCTTTATCCCGAAGATGGATGAGATCCTCCAGTACCCGGCGGTGCAGGATGCCCACCACCGCCTGGCACCGCACTCGGTGCGCGCGATCATCGACGCCGTGCTTGCCGACGCCCGCTCCGGCTCCCTCGCCCCCTCCCAGATTGAGGAGGAGCTGGCCACCAGGCTCGATGCTGTGCAGCCATATTCCTTGCGCCACGTCATCAACGCCACTGGCGTCATCATCCACACGAACTTGGGCAGGGCTCCTTTACCGCCGGCAGCGGTAGATGCGCTAGTGTCCGCGGCATCGTATACGGACGTTGAGATGGATCTGGACAGCGGCCTGCGCTCACGAGATAGGGGCCGCGCGGCCGTTGATGCGGTATTGGCTGCATGCCCCGGCGCGGAGGATGCGCTGATAGTGAACAACGGTGCCTCCGCGCTGCTGTTGGCTACGGCGGCCTTGGCCCCTGGCAAGGAAGTCATCATCTCCCGCGGTGAGCTCATCGAGATTGGCGCGGGATTCCGCTTGCCCGAGCTCATCGAGTCCACGGCCACCCGCTTGCGCGAGGTCGGCGCTACGAACCGCACTCACCTGGCGGACTATGAGCGGGCGATGGGGGAGGACACGGGAGCCATCTTGAAGGTGCATCCCTCCAACTTCCTGATCAGTGGGTTCACTTCTTCGGTATCGGTTGCTGAGCTTCGTGCGCTCACCGACTTGCCGCTCATCGTGGATATCGGTTCGGGGTTGCTTAGACCAGATGACGCGCTGCCGGCAGAACCCTCCGCCAGCGAGGCTCTTCGCGATGGCGCCGACGTTGTCCTCTTTTCAGGGGATAAGCTGCTCGGCGGCCCGCAGGCCGGGGTGCTCGTGGGCACGAAGAACGCGATTGCTGCGTGCAAGAAGCACCCGTTGGCGCGGGCGGTGCGCATCGATAAGCTGCGGCTCAACGCGCTCGAGGCCTCTCTGTCCACGCCCTCCAACGCCGTGCAGGACGCGCTCCACATTGATCCGCAGCGCCACCGCGAGCGCACCGAGAAGGTGGCAGCGGCAGTTGGCGGTGAGGTCGTCGAACACGCCGGACGCGTCGGCGGTGGCGGAGCCCCAGAGGTACCGCTGCCGGGCTGGGCTGTGGCGCTGCCAGAAGAGCTTGTGCGTCCACTGCGGTTGGGCGAGCCTCCTGTGGTAGCGCGCGTGAATCAGGGGCGCTGCCTGGTGGATGTGCGCTGCGTGCCGGAGGCACAGGATGCCGAGCTCATCGCGGCATTGCGGGCGGTGATCTAGGTGTATGTAGTGGCCACTGCGGGGCACGTGGATCACGGCAAGTCGAGCCTGGTCAAGGCGCTGACGGGGATGGAACCGGACCGCTGGGAGGAAGAAAAGCGGCGCGGCCTGACCATTGACTTGGGCTTTGTGTGGACGAGGCTGGGCTCCGGCGCGGACGTCGCATTTGTCGATGTGCCGGGGCACGAGAAGTTCTTGGGCAACATGCTGGCCGGGGTGGGGCCGGCATCGGTGGTTCTCTTTGTGGTGGCGGCCGATGAAGGCTGGCAGGCGCAGTCCACCGATCATCGTGACGCGTTGCGTGCCCTGGGAATCGAGCACGGCGTGGTGGCGCTGACTCGTGCTGATAGGGCTGATACTGCCCGCCGGGCAGAGGTAGCCGCGCAGGTCAAAGCAGAACTGGCTGGAACAGCGCTTGCCGACGCCCCCATTGTCTACGTTTCCGCAAAGACCGGCGAAGGCGTGGAGAAGCTGCGTGCCGAATTGGATAGCGTGCTTGCTGCTATGCCCGCGCCGGATCCGCAGGCGCGCGTGCGATTGTGGGTGGATCGCGCCTTCAGCGTGAAGGGCGCTGGAACCGTGGTGACGGGAACGTTGGCGGCCGGGACGGTTTCGGTTGGCGATGACCTTGAGCTCAGTGGGCAACGCGCCACGGTGCGTGGGGTGCACAGTGAGAACAGGGCAGTGGACAGCGCTGCACCCGTCACGCGCGTAGCGCTCAACCTGCGCGGGGTGGCCGCGGACCAGGTTCATCGCGGAGATGCTTTGCTTAGCCCTGGGTGCTGGCGTGTGCTCGACACCGTGGATGTGCGGCGAACGTTCGGTACTAACATGAGCGAGCTTCCACAGAACCTCGTGGTGCACATCGGCACCGCGGGAGTGGGAGCGCGGCTGCGGCCTTTAGGAGGTGAGTTCGCGCGGTTGACTCTGGAAAGCCCGCTACCGCTTACTTTGCTCGATAGGTTTGTGGTGCGCAGTCCGGGCGGGCGGCACGTCGTGGCCGGTTTTGAGGTGGTGGATGTACACCCAGCTGAATTGAATAGGCGCGGCGATGCCAAGAAGCGCGCTGTTGAGCTAGAAACTTTAGAAGCAACGAACCCGGCCCAATGGCTCAAGCGCTGTGGCTACGCGGAGCTGCATGGTCTTGTGCGCGATGGCTTTTCGGTGACAGAGAAGCCAGCGGGAGTCATTGAGTTCCGCGACTGGTGGATCGCCGCCAGCCAGGTCACTGCGTGGAAAAGGTCTTTGATTCAGACTGTGGAAGCCCACGCCAAGGCGAATCCGCTCTCTCCGGGGCTGACGAAGGCAGCGGCCATGGATGCACTGGGACTGACCGAGCCGGCCTTGTTAGGCCTAGCGGTAGCAGCTGCCAAGCTCGAGACAGTTGATGGCGTGCTGCGCATGCCCGGGCAGACAGTCGACCTTGGCCCCGCGGAGAGGGGAGTGGCGGAGCTCGAGCGGCGACTGCGCGAGGACCCCTTTGCTGCCCCGGAAGCGGAAGACCTCAAAGAGCTGGGCTTGGGCCCGAAAGAGCTGGCCGCTGCCGAACGCGCTGGGCGCCTGCTCCGGCTGGCTAACGGTGTGGTGCTTCTGCCTTCAGCTCCGCGCGAGGCACTCGCCGTGGTCTCACAGTTGGAACAGCCCTTCACCCTCTCGGAGGCGCGCAAGGCACTTGGAACGACGCGCCGGGTTGCCATCCCGGTGCTGGAGCACCTCGACGCTACGGGTGCGACGCGCCTAGTCGACGGAAAGCGATTCGTGCGCGCGGCAGGGGCAAAGGAACCAAAGTAAAGGCACCATTTGGGGCCGGTTTTCGGGGAAACCCCAGTTCAGTGTATTAGGTTAAGCGCATAAGGTGCCAGTTAAAAGGTGTCTTTGGGGGACGTGAAGGCGCGTGGACCGGCCGGCAGCGGTGAGGTAAGGGGATCGGCCGGGGCAGTGAACTCCCAATCGGCATTGGGGTTGAGCACTGGCGGGATGGCAGGCTTGTTCGGGTCGATCGGCAACGGCGGGACTGCGGGGGCGAAGAGCGCTTCGGGGTCTATTGGAAAGTCCACTGCGATGCGGCCCGCGCCAGCATAAGCACGGGCGGCAAGGGAGGCACTGGTTTGTGTGGCGGCCGCGAACGCGGCGGCCAACGCTGGGGCATCGGAGAGCTCCGCGCACGGTCCGAGGACGAGGTTGTCGTGGGTGGCGAGGACGGTGTCGTCGAGAAGCACGAGCGTCACGAAGAACTGTTCCGTACCCATCGTGCGGAGCTGATATGCGGTGAGCTCGCCTTCCGCGACGCGAACAAGAGCGCCCTGCCCGCCACTGAGCAGCGCGGTACCCGCAGGCTGGTTGTTGGCGGGAACCATCCACGGGTCGAGCCCCAAAGCGAGGGCGATCTCCACCTCGCCGTCGACAATGTCGACGGTGGCATGCGTCGCCGGGTTCATCGCCGCCGTGCGCAGTCGATTTAGGGCGGGATACTCTGCGGACTCCGCACCATCGAGTGAACCCAAGAATCCGAAATCTGAATGTACGCGCCAGCCCCCGGTGGTGGGGTCGGGGAGCAAGGAAACGTCGACGAGCGCAGGCTCCTGCGCCAACCCAGGGATGCTCAACGCGGTGGAGAAGTTCACGTGCTCAAGAACCGCGACGTGCTCGACACCAAAATAAGAAGGAGCTAGCGGATACAGCGCCATAGTTGTGGCAGTCACCTCGTGGGTCAGATGGGAATCGACGGACTTGTCTCAAGCTTACGCAGGAGCCGGATCTCCGATACGGTCGATAGAAGACTTAAACAACAACATATCGAATAAGGAGTGAAGACCCATCACGGCTGATTCTCGTAGTTCGGTGAACAATACCGATCAGAGCAAGAAGCGTACGCGCGAGGCTAAGCGGATTCTTAAAGATATTATCTATCCGCACAACATCCATCCGGCCTTGGTTCCGGGCGTGTCCATCGAAGACCAAAAGGTGAAGTATGGGGTGGACAAACCCATTTTGATCGTCGTGGGCGGACTCATTGTGGCATTCGTTGCCTGGGGTGTCATCGCGCCCGAGCAGGTTTTCACTGCCTCCTCCGCGGCCTTGGATTGGGTCATGCGCAACCTGGGATGGATCTTTACCACGCTGGCAACATTCCTTATGTTCTTGCTCCTCATCCTCGCTTTTTCCAAATACGGAAAAATTCCCTTGGGCGTGGATGGAGAGAAGCCGGAGTTCTCTACTGTGAGCTGGGCAGCGATGCTCTTTGGAGCCGGCATCGGCATCGGAATTATCTTCTTCGGCCCCTTTGAGCCGCTGAGCTACTACCTGTCACCCCGGCCCGGCGCTTATGAGGCCGCCAGCGATGACGCCGTCATGGGTGCGATGGCTCAAGCAGCGATGCACTGGGGAATCAATGCGTGGGCAATCTATGCCATCGTCGGGCTGTGCGTGGCCTACGTGTCCTACCGCCGCGGGCGAGTGCCGTTGATGAGCTCTATCCTCATGCCGCTTTTTGGCAACCGCGAGACGGACTCCATGCCCGCGCGCATCATCGACGGGCTAGCAATCATCGCCACACTTTTTGGCACCGCGGCAACGCTCGGTATTGGAGCTTTGCAGATCGGTCGCGGCGTGGAAATCGTCAGCGGCTGGTCAACCACGGGCAACACGGCGGCGCTGGTCATCATCATAGTGCTGTCCATCGGCACGATCTTCTCCGCGGTCTCGGGTGTATCGAAAGGAATCCGCTGGCTATCCAACATCAACCTTGTCTTGGCGCTCGGGCTCGCGGTCTTCTTCTTTGTCGTGGGGCCCACCGCCTTCCTGGCCAACATGCTGCCCGCCGTCATCATTGAGTACCTCGATGAGATGCCGAGCATGCTCTCCGCCAACATGGGACAAGGCGAAGAGATGGTGTCGTTCCTGTCCTCGTGGACCACGTTCTACTGGGCCTGGTGGGTGTCCTGGGCGCCCTTCGTTGGCGTGTTCGTGGCCAAGATCTCGCGCGGGCGTACCATCCGCCAGTACATTGTGGGCGTCTTGCTTATTCCTTCCGCCATCATCGTGTGTGCTTTCACCATCCTGGGCGGAACGACAATCTGGCTGCAGCGTCGCGACGGAGATATTGCTCCCGATGGGACGATTGATTCCATGCCGCCTGCAGAAGATATCTTCTTCACCGTTCTGGATCACCTGCCGGGGTCGCAGATCATGGCGCCGCTCGTGCTCGTCATGCTCATCGTCTTCTTCATCACCACGGCGGATTCCGCGTCCATCGTGAATTCACAGCTCACGCAACGCGGCAACCCTAAGCCGAAGCCCGGGGTCACCATCTTCTGGGTCATGTGCATGGCGGGAATCGCCGTAGTGATTCTTCTCGCGGGCGGCCGTAATGCGCTCCAGGGCCTCCAGAACCTCATTACCGTGACTGCATTGCCTTTCGCGGTCATCATTGTGCTCATGTGCATCGCGTTGATTCGGGAGTTGCGTCACGACCCCGCCGCGATCCGCACGTTCTATGAAGAACAAGCAGTGTCCAATGCCATCATCCACGGCGTGCGGGACCACGGCGATAACTTTGCGTTGGCCATTGAGCCCACAACGGATGATTCCGCCTACGCCACTGGTGCAGACTTTGATTCCACCGCGGTTGAAGTCACCGAGTGGTACGCGCGCACGGATGAAGATGGACACGCCGTGGGCTATGACTATGAGACCGGCGAATACACCGACGACGACCCGACAGTCAAGGACGGCGAGTCACTTGCGCTACCGCCAGAGGACAGCACCGACAAGCTATAGTTTCCCACTATGGATCTAGCCACCGTCGCCTTCGCATTCGGCCTCGTGCTGCTGTCTGGCTTGTCGACGTCCATCGGTGGCGCCCTGGCCGTCGGCAAGCGCGAGCCCGGCCCGAAGTTCATGGCCGCCGCCCTGGGCTTGTCCGCGGGCGTGATGCTCTACGTCTCTTTTATGGAGATCCTGCCGGAGGCGCTGAAAAAGTTAGAGAGCACACTTGGGGGAGAGGCCACTGCCACGTGGACGATGATGGCGGCGTTCTTCGCCGGCATTGCGATCATCGCCATCATTGACCGGCTTGTGCCAGAGGAGATTAACCCGCACGAGCCGGCCACCACTGAGGAAGAAGCACGCCGCAAGAGGCTGATGAAGACCGGCATGTTCACTGCCTTCGCGTTGGTCATTCACAATTTCCCCGAGGGCTTTGCCACATTTCTTTCGGGCCTCGAAGCCCCTGAAATTGCTATCCCCGTTGCGGTAGCCATCGCCATCCACAACATCCCCGAGGGCATTGCGGTGGCGGTGCCCCTGCGAAGTGCAACGGGCTCCCGCAAGAAAGCCTTCTGGTGGGCCACTCTGTCGGGGCTGGCTGAGCCCCTCGGCGCGCTCATTGGCTTCGCGCTGCTGATGCCGTTTATCGGGCCGATGACTTTCGGCATCAGCTTCGCCGTCATCGCCGGCATCATGGTGTTCATCTCCCTCGATGAGCTTTTGCCCACGGCGGAGGAGACCGGCGAACACCACTGCGCCATCTACGGTCTCATCGCCGGTATGGCGGTCATGGCGGTCTCGCTCGCGATGTTTATTTAACGCGCTCCGCAGTGGCCTTGACCGCCATGATGATGGTGACGATGACGGCGCCCAGAATAAAACCGCACAACATGGACAAGCCGGTGTCCGCCAACCAGGCGAGTGCGCCGTTGCTGATGCTCTCGGTCACGTGGTGGATGAAGCCATAGGGCTGCTCGGCGCCGAATTCGCTCAGGCCCTTGACTACGATGTGGCCGCCGACCCACAGCATGGCGGCGGTGCCGATGATGCCGATGATCTTGAGAACGATGGGCATGCCCTTTACCAGGGCGGTACCCACGGCCGAATCTCCGTCGTGCCGCTTGAGCAGGGCCACGCCGATGTCATCCATTTTGACTAGCAGTCCAACGGCGCCGTAGACGCCCAAGGTGAGGAGGACACCAACGGTGACCAAGGCGCCCAGGCGCAGCCAGAATGGTTGGTCGATGACCTCGTTGAGGGAGATCACCATGATCTCAGCGGAGAGGATGAGGTCCGTGGTGATAGCGGCCTTGACCAGGGAGTCCTCGGCATCGGGGCCCTTTTCTTCCACTGTCTGCTGTTCCTCCTCGCCGCGGTGGAGGACAGCGTGGAAAATCTTCTCTGCGCCCTCGAAGCACAGGTAGGTACCGCCGCACATGAGGATCGGGGTGAGCGCCCACGGGGCAATCCACGACAGGATGAGCGCGATAGGCAGGATGATGACGAGCTTGTTGATCAGCGAGCCCTTGGTGATACGCCAAATCATGGGCAGTTCACGCTGCGGCTTGACGCCCTGGACATATTGAGGCGTAACAGCGGCGTCATCGACAACGACTCCGGCGGCTTTCGCCGAGGTCTTTCCGGCCAATGCTGCTACGTCGTCGACGCTGGAGGCAGCGGAGCGGGCGATCAGGGCGACGTCATCAAGCAGGGCAAAAAGGCCACCGGCCATGGCTCACATCCTTGTGGTGTAGGGGTAAGTGTTTACCCTAGGTTACTCGGCAGGAACGAGCTCCACATTTTCTGCCCAAGTAAGGTCCATGCCCAGCGTGCGCAGCCAGCTCATGACGTCATCGCCGTAGCGTGTGATGCCCTCGACGGCGGTCAGGGTCCGCTCCATGGCGCGCTCGGCCTCCTCGGCGCTGATGAGGCCGTTGGAGGTTGCGGCGGCTAGCTCGTCGATGTCGAGCACATCAACCGGCTCGCCGGAGGTGGAGACCAAGTCGACATAAAGATCGCGGGTAGTCCACACATCACCGTCGACGTCGATATCAGCGACGTCGATGTAGAAATCTTGGTGGACATCCACGCCCTCGCGGAAGTGGAAGATATTGGCGCGCAGGCCAAGGTCCGGCAGCAACCAGGATTCGAGGTAGCCGAAGCGCGGGTGGTTAGCGCCGCGGGCCATGTAGAGGCCAAAGTCGGTGACCCGGTAGGTGTCTACCTCCCGCTGAAAACCTTTCGGGTCGACATTGATGTTGTCGGTGGTGTTAAAGGTTTCTTGCTTGACTGGGTGCAGGTCAGTGCTCATTAGTTCACCTCGAGGTAAGCCGCGGTAGGTGGGAAAGAACACGAGGATTCAGCAGTGTTGACCGCGCCAGAGAGGACCGCCACGACGGTGCCCTTGCCCGTTGCTGCGCGGCCCGAGACCGTGGTCGGCCCATCGGCGTTGATGCCGTTGTTGAACAGGGGAGTGGTGCCGAACTGGAAGGTATCCAGGTTGAACCACTGGACGCTCATGGCACCCTGCTGCTCAGCGGCGGTGGGGGTGCCCAGCGCGGTGAAGAGGAAGACGGTTTCTCCTTCGCCTGCGCCTGGGGCCGGCATATCGGTCGGGCCAGGCACGGCGATGGCGGAGCCCACCGAATCGCCCTGCCCGCCGATGCACTGCGCGGAGACCGTAGGCCAGTAGAACTGGCGGAAGCCGGGGTTGTTTCCCTCCGGCATGGCCACACCGCCTTCGCCGCCGTCACCGGCGGAGAAGTTAAGGGCGGTGAGGATGGCGCTGCGGGCCTCCTGTGGGATCCATGGCTGTGCCGCGAAAGCGCGAACACGCTCCTGCGTCTCCGGGGTGGGGCGGCCGAGGCTGTCCAGCGGGTTACTGCTCTGCGGAATGTTCACCAGCGAGGAGAGATCGGGGGCGCCGGCATGTGCTGGCGTGATGCTGAGGAAGCCCATCATCACGGCAGCAGTTAGTCCAGCGACGCCACGGCGGGCGGAGCGGGAAGAGCGCTGTTCGGAAAGGGCCATGGAAAATCCTTGTGTTTGGGTATGGGAACGTGGCGGCAGGAAACTAAATCACATGCGTCACAATAGTATCTGCTGCCACAATATTCACTTTTTTGGCGTAGTCAACTCTAAATAGAGACCTACTGTGCGGTATGTCGGCTGTTGATATCGTTTCGTTACATCGCGCGCTAAAGCGCGCGATGCGCACGATGCTGCACATGAAAGAGCTAGAGAGTATATTTAAGGGCCGTTCATACCGCTAACGCATCATGCTTTAAAGGAGCACCCCACACGTGAGTAATACTGAGTTCCGTAACGTAGCCATCGTCGCACACGTTGACCACGGTAAAACCACCCTCGTCAACGGAATGCTGGAGCAGTCCGGCGCTTTCGGCGACCATGGCGAACACTCGGACCGCGTCATGGACTCCAATGATCAGGAGCGCGAGCGCGGCATCACCATTCTGGCGAAGAACACCGCCATTCACCGCAAGGGCCTGGGCAAGGACGGCGGGGACCTCATCATCAACGTCATCGACACCCCGGGCCACGCCGACTTCGGCGGCGAGGTCGAGCGCGGTATCTCCATGGTGGACGGCGTCGTGCTGCTTGTCGACGCCTCCGAAGGCCCCCTCCCGCAGACTCGCTTCGTTCTCACCAAGGCACTGGAAGCCAAGCTGCCGGTCATCATCTGCGTGAATAAGACCGACCGCCCCGACGCCCGTATCGACGAGGTCGTCACCGAAGCACAGGATCTTCTGCTGGAAATCGCTGCCGGCCTCGAAGATGAGGAAGCAGCCGCTGCCGCCGAGGAACTCTTGGATCTGCCGGTTCTCTACGCTTCCGGCCGCGAGGGCAAGGCCTCGACCGAAAACCCGGGTGACGGCAACGTTCCTAACGCCGACGACCTGCAGGCGCTTTTCGACGTCATCTACGAAGTCCTCCCTGAGCCCTCCGCCAAGGTCGACGCCCCGCTGCAGGCCCACGTGACCAACCTGGACTCCGACGACTTCCTGGGTCGTATCGCACTGCTGCGCATCTACTCCGGCACCATCAAGAAGGGCCAGCAGGTGGCCTGGATGCACTACGACGACGAGGGCGAGATGCACGTCAAGCAGGTCAAGGTGGCCGAGCTGCTGCGCACCGTCGGCTTCGAGCGTCAGCCGGACACCGAGGCCATCGCCGGTGACATCGTGGCCATCTCCGGTATCTCCGACATTATGATCGGTGACACCATCGCCGACGTCGAGGACCCGAAGCCGCTGCCGCGCATTAAGGTCGACGAGCCGGCTATCTCCATGACCATCGGCGTGAACACCTCCCCGATGGCAGGCCAGGGCGGCGGCGACAAGCTCACCGCCCGCATGGTCAAGGCCCGCTTGGACCAGGAGCTCATCGGTAACGTCTCCATCAAGGTGCTGCCGACTGAGCGTCCCGATGCTTGGGAGGTTCAGGGCCGTGGCGAGATGGCACTGTCCGTGCTCATCGAGAATATGCGCCGCGAGGGCTTCGAGCTGACCGTCGGCAAGCCACAGGTGGTGACCCAGGTCATCGATGGAAAGACCATGGAGCCCTACGAGATGCTCACCATCGACTCCCCATCGGAATTCCAGGGTGCTATCACCCAGCTGCTGGCCTCCCGCAAGGGCCAGATGCAGTCAATGGATGTCCGCGAGGGCGACTGGGTGCGCATGGTCTTCCGCGTCCCAGCGCGCGGCCTGATCGGTTTCCGCACCCAGTTCCTGACGGAGACCCGCGGTTCCGGTATCGCTAACTCCATCTCCGATGGTCTCGACGTGTGGGCCGGAGACATCAAGGCTCGCCCGACCGGCTCGCTCGTGGCCGACCGTTCCGGCCAGATCACCGCTTATGCTCTGCAGCAGCTGGCAGACCGCGGTGACTTCTTCGTGGAGCCGGGCATGGAGGCCTATGAGGGCATGGTCGTCGGTGCCAACAACCGTGATGAGGATATGGACATCAACATCACCAAGGAAAAGAAGCTGACCAACATGCGCTCCGCCACCGCCGACGCCACCGTCACGCTGGCTAAGGCCAAGACCCTGTCCCTCGACGAGGCTCTGGAGTTCTGTGGCACCGACGAGTGCGTCGAGGTGGGCCCGAAGGTCCTGCGCGTGCGCAAGGTTGAACTGTCTGCCACCGACCGCAAGCGCGCGGCCGCACGCGCTAAGCAGCTCAACAAGTAGGCCGCTGTGGGCGTCGCCAAGCGGCGCCCCACCGCTAGGACCACCTGCCCCGGGGTATTAAAATAGCGCGGAAGAGTTTTCCGGACGTAAAGGTTGTGTGGAGTGGACCGTTTCCTGCCCCGGCTCGGAGTCATTCTCGCAGCCGCCGTGCTGACTGCATGCCAAGCCAACCCCGGGCCGCCGCCGGTTGTGGACGAGGAAGATCGCAGCGCCACGCCCACGAACTCAAGCACCACCAGTCCGCCGCCGGAGAAAGCACCCGAGGAAGACGCACTGCCGAAGCGCAGCACCGTGGCCATTGGGGTGGACCCGCTGCGCGGCGGGCTTAACCCGCACCTCGTGGCGAATAATTCGGAACTGGTCAACCAAATCGCGGAGCTAGTGCTGCCCTCGGCCTTCCACGGGGACCAGATGGACACGGATGTCCTCGAATCCGCCGAGGAAATCGACGCTCCGGGCAGCATTGCCATGCGAGTGCGCTACACCATCGCCGCGCCAGCGCAATGGTCCGATGGGACGCCGATCACAGGCTCTGACTTCAATTATTTGTGGTCCCAGATCACGCGCACTCCGGGCGCTAAAAACGTGTCCGGTTACCGGGCAATTTCGGCCGTGCGGACTTCCGGTAATGGGCGAGTGGTCACCGTGGACTTCGACCACCGCGTGGAGGACTGGCACAAGCTCTTTGCCCACCTATTGCCCTCCCATGTGCTGGAGGACAAGGACTTCACCTCGGCCTTAGCTGAGGGTATCCCAGCCTCTGCTGGACGCTACCTCGTAGAAGGGATGGACCGCGGGCGAGGGATTATCACGCTTAACCGCAATGACCGGTTCTGGGGAGAGGATCCCGCACATATCGACGTGATCCAATTGCGCGCTGTGCGCGATACCGCACAGGCGGTGAACATGCTGCGCTCGCACCAGATTGGGTTTGCTGACTTCACCCCGCAGCAGACCACCCTGGAGAATTTGAGCCTGCTCAGCAACGTCAATACCGGTGTGGTGACCCGGCAGCGTCAGCTCCGCCTGGAGATGTCGGCCGCCGAGGGCGCACTCGAGGAACAGCCGCAACGCCGCGCCTTGGCTTCGCTGCTCAACACCGACCAGCTGGCCCGGCTTGCCACCGGCCGCGCTTCGGAGCTCGAACCGGGGGAGAATCCCTTCGATAGCAACGCAGAACTTGCCCCGCTGCGTGAGCGTGCGGGCCGCAAACCCGTGCGCATCGCCGCGGATCCCCTAAACCCCACTGCATTGGCCGCCGCCACCACCATCGTGGACGTGTTGCAAGCCAAGGCCATCGACGCGGAGCTCGTCACCGAACGCCCGACCACCATTACTTCTGACTTGCTCCCGGCTGGCAAAGTTGACGCCGTGGTGGCGTGGGACGAAAACGGCAGCGATGCGCTGAGTTTGGCTAACTACTTCGTGTGCGCAACGCCCACGCGGCCTGCGGCAACGCAGTCGGGGTTCTGCCCTGAAGAGTCCGCGAAGACTGCTACCGATATTTTGTCGGGAAAGCTCGATTCCGCAGCGGCTCAAGAGCAGGTGGAGCACCTCAACAAAGAAGAAGTTCTCTTCGTCCCGTTGCTTAATGAGGTGCGAATCCACGCTTTGGGCAAGGGTATTGTTGGCCCCGGACAAAGCATCAAGGACTGGGACTCCGGTCTGATTAGTGCACCGCAGTGGAGGAAAGACGATGAATAAGGATCTCACCGGCTACCGTGTCGTGGCCGTTCACGCGCACCCGGATGATGAGGTGCTCTTTACAGGCGGCACGTTGGCGGACTTGTCCGCGCGCGGTGCGGAGGTCACCGTGATTACCGCGACGCTGGGGGAGGAGGGCGAAATAATCGGTGAGCCCTACCAAGGCCTCGCAGAAACAGATCAGCTGGGCGGGTTCCGCGCTTGGGAGCTCAAGCACGCGCTCGATGCCTTGGGCGTTGAAGGAATCCAGCTGGGCGGCTTCGGGCATTTTCGCGATTCCGGGATGGAAGGTTCCCCCGCCCATGATCACCTGCGGGCCCTGGTCAACCGTGTGGAGGAAGCAGCAGACCTGTTGCGTGGCCACCTTGAACAGCTGCGTCCGCACGCGGTGCTGACCTATGGTCCGGACGGTGGCTACGGTCACCCAGACCACATCGCCGTGCACAAGGCCGTGCACACGGCCGCCGCGCCGGAACAGCGCATTTGGTGGGCCGTCTTTGAGCGTGCCGCGCACTATCGCGGCCTCGAGGCTGTTACTCCTCCGGATGGCTGGAGCCTGCCGGACAAGACGTACCTGGACAACTTCACCAACGCCGGCTGCGACGTGACCTACGCGCTCAGCGACGCAGCACTTGCTGCCAAGCGCGCCGCGATGCTGGCCCACGCCACGCAGATCTGGCTTGCCGACGGCTCTCTCACCACCGTCAACCCCCACGCCGCCCAGGCGGGTCTTAAGGACCCCGCCCAAGTCCCCGCCGCCTATGCCTTGTCCAACCTGCTCACGATGCCGCTGCTGCGCCAAGAGTTCTACCAGCTTGGTCAGGGAGAGCCACAGGATTCATTGCTGGGGGAGAAGTGAGCGAGCGCGCCATTCGCACTGATTTCTCCCGGGGCGAACAGATAGGTGGCTTGGTGTGGCTGGTCTTGGGAGCGCTCTGCTCGCTGACCCTCGAGGTGGTTTATCTCACCGCGCGTCTGCCGTGGCCCGGCGAGTCCGGGATGGCCTTTCCCATCACCATCCTCATCGCCTTCTGGTTCAACGGGGTGTTGACCCGCACAGCGCGTCTGTGGAGTGAGAATCCCTACATCGCAGGCGTGCCAGGACTGGCCTGGGTGGGCGGTTTTCTCGCATTCATGCTGGGAGCCGCCATCGGGGATGGCAGTCTGCTGGCCAATAATATTCTCAGCCTGCTGCTGTTCGCTGCGGGAATCGCGGGCAGCGTTTGGCCATTTTTCGCCTCGGAGTAGCATACTGTTATTCGTAGAAAACCCGTGACACACAGGAGTTTAAACACCTTATGACTTACACCATCGCGCAGCCCTGCGTCGACGTGATGGACCGCGGCTGCGTTGAAGAGTGCCCGGTCGACTGCATCTACGAGGGCAAGCGCATGCTCTACATCCACCCAGACGAGTGCGTGGACTGCGGCGCCTGCGAGCCGGCTTGCCCGGTGGAGGCCATCTTCTACGAGGATGACGTCCCGGATGAGTGGCTGGACTACAACGACGCCAATGCCGCCTTCTTTGATGATCTCGGCTCCCCGGGTGGCGCGGCAGCACTTGGACCTCAGGACTTTGACGTCCCGATGATCGCTAAGCTCCCGCCCCAGAACCAGGAGTAGAGCATGAGCCGCACGCCGCTTGGACGCACGCTTCCGGATTTTCCGTGGAACTCGCTCGCCGGTGCCAAGAAGAAAGCCCAGGCGCATCCGGACGGGATCGTTGATCTATCGGTGGGTAATCCCGTTGATCCAGTTGCCCCTGGCGTGCAGTTAGCGCTGTCAGCAGCGGCCGAGGCTCCCGGCTATCCGCAGACTCAGGGCACTCCGGAGCTGCGCGAGGCCATCGCGAAGGCACTTGAGCGCCGCTACACCATGAACGTGGACGCGGTGCTGCCGGTCATCGGCACCAAGGAGGCTATCGCCTGGCTGCCCACTTTGCTGGGCATGCGCGGTGAGACCGTGGCTTTCCCGACGGTGGCTTACCCCACCTATGAAGTCGGCGCCCTCTTGGCCGGTGCTAAGCCCCTGCGCGCCGACGAGGATTTCCAGGATGCGTCGCTCGTGTTCATCAACTCGCCGTCGAATCCGACGGGCAGGGTGCTGGGCGTCGAGAAGCTGCGCGAGATCGTCGCTTGGGCGCGCGTGAACAATGCCATCGTGGCCTCGGACGAGTGCTACATGGGCTTGGGCTGGGATGATGAGAACCCGCCGGTGTCCATCTTGGACCCGCGCGTGACCGATGGCGACAATACCGGGCTTATCGCCATGCATTCGCTGTCCAAGAGCGCGAACATGGCCTCCTATCGCGCCGGTTTCTTTGCGGGCGATGCCAAGCTCATCGCCGAGCTGCTGGAGCTGCGTAAGCACGCGGGGCTCATTGTTCCGGGCCCCATCCAGGCGGCGATGGTTGCCGCGCTTGACGACGACCCCTCCGAAGCCCTCCAGCGCCAACGCTACGCCGCGCGCCGTGTGGATCTCATGCGGGCGCTGACCGGAGCTGGTTTTAGGATCGAGCACTCCGAGGCTGGGCTCTACCTGTGGGCAACGCGCGGTGAGAACTGCCGCGAGACCGTCGACTGGCTGGCCGAGCGCGGCATCCTCGTTGCACCGGGTGACTTCTATGGCCCAGCGGGCGAGCAGTTCGTGCGCATTGGCCTCAACGGTACGGACGAGCGCATCGCGGCGGCGGTGGCGCGCTTGGCTGAGTAAGTGGCTTTTCGCCCGCCGGCGCGGGAGGGGATTAGCCCGCGTAAAGTGATGCTCACTGGCATCGTGCCCGCCACTCCTACCTATTGGGCAGGTGAGGCGGGCGATTCCGCGTTTTCTCCTGGCACGCGCTTGGAGCCCGGCACTCTACTTCCTGGCCCTACGCTGGCGTGGTATCACCCCTCGGTACCTTCCGAAGAGCCCATTCCCTTTGATTACCGGGTGGTATATGAGGACGGGGACCTGATAGTCGCGGACAAGCCGCACTTCTTACCCACGACGTCGAATGGTCGCATCGTCCGCGAGACGCTCCAGACACGCTTGCGCGTGGACTTTAATGAGGACTCCATCGTGCCGCTGCAGCGGCTGGACCGGTTGACTTCGGGGTTGGTGCTGTGCTCGCGCAATCCCCGCACGCGCGCTGCGTATCAGCAACTCTTTCAGGAGCGTGCGGTGGTGAAGCACTACCGGGCTCAGGTGGCCGCGCCCTTCTCCTTCGACGGCACTGTACGGCTGGGGATGCGGCGCGTGCGTGGTGAACGTCAGGTCCTCGTGGATTCCACCGGTACGCCTACGGTGACCCGCGTGCGTGCTAGTGGAACGACTGCCGATGTATGGCCGCTCACCGGCCATACCCACCAGATCCGCGTGGTACTTAACCACCTGGGACATCCGATTGTGGGGGATGATACTTATCCCGTGGATCGAGGCTTGGATCTTTATGATTTCTCCACGCCGCTGCTGCTTTCCCATGTCGCTTTGAGTTTTAGCGATCCAGTTACCGGCCGCAACCGGGAGTTTCAGCTGTGAGATTGGGCGCTAATGCGGCGTGCGTTTTAGTTTGTGCTGATTGAACGACTAAACTCAAATGAAGTTTTATTCATCATAATTGAGCATTTTGTACGAAGGGCGTGTCCATGGCGGATCTGAGCTTTGCTCGCTTTGCCTCGAATTTTGGCCAGTTCATTAAGTTCGGTCTGGTTGGCGGTTCGGGCGCGTTGGTCAATATTGCAGTTTCAATCCTGGCCGCAAAGTGTGGATTGTCCTGGTTCGGGGCTACGCCGCATGACGCGATGTTCAACCTCTTCGGCACCCAGTTTCACGTGCGCTGGTTCATGCTCTTTTCCACCATCGCCTTCCTCGTTGCGAATACGTGGAATTACCAGCTCAACCGCATGTGGACTTTTAAATCCGTTAGCAAAGTCTCGTGGTTGCGGGGTTTCTTCCCGTTCCTCATTACGGGCATTGGCGCGTATTTGGTGACTCTTGCTGTGCAGTACTTGCTGATGAATCCGACCTCGCCGTTGCAGCTGCCGCCCGATATTTTCGATGACTCCACGGGTTTCCGCACGATGTACTACTGGGCCAATGCCATCTCCATCGTGGTAGCCATGCCGATTAACTTCATCTTCAACAAGCTGTGGACCTTCCGCTCGAAGCCCAAGGCGCCGGTCGTGGTCCACGAGACGGAACCGGCTTAATATCGACCCTTCGCCCCGCCTGCCCTTCGCGCTCACCAGCGACGGCCGGTGGGGTCTTTTCGATGCTGCGGTGAGCGGGAAGGGGGGCGTCGGCAAGCAGATGCTCCCTTCGCGCTCACCGGAAACACGACGAGGCAGCGCTCCATCGCCCTGGTGAGCGCTTAGGGGTAATTGGTGGAAATGCCTCCTTCGCGCTCACACGCGTCCAATAGATTCGGTAGCTACTGCTGCCGGTGAGCGCGAAAGGGCGTGCTGGCGGTTTGACCGGTGAGATGGCGGGATGAGATGCACTTCGGCGCTTGGTTCGACGTGGCCCTATTCTCCCTTGGCGCTCACCGGCGCCTGCAAAATAGAGGAACCCGCCGTCCGCGGTGAGCGCGAAGGGCGGGATGAAGGAAGGTGGGCGGGGAAGAGCTGCCTAGTCGTCGAGCTCGGCGTCGAGGCGCTCTTGGTCGCGTTGGTGCTGGCGGCGGCGAAGGAATGGGGCGAGGATGAGGACGGCGATAGCGCCAACTGCGGTGCCGGCTAGATAAGCGGTGGGATTGTGGCCGTCGGCAGGCGCATAGGCGTTATAGGCGATTCCCGCGAACATCGCGATTGCCGGTATTAAGTAAACGGCCATGGCGGACCAATTACGACCCACAAGCGGGGTAGCGACGCGTTTTCGCAGCCACGCCGTGCCGATGGCATTGCCGATGACAGACGGCACTATGGCGAGGAAACACAACATGCTCATCTGGCCGGGAAGTACCCAAGCAAGGATGGCAGCGATGACGAGCTCCAAGAACTGCACAGGCGGCGCTGCGACGGCGCAGGCTTTGTAAAAGGTTTCGCGTTCGTATTCGTCGCGGGAGGCGCGCTCGATCTCGTTGAGGGTGTAGTTAGCAAGGGCGTTAATCATGTTGTTCATCTCCAAAGACTTCTTCGACGGTTTTTCCTAGTTCGCGGCAGATGTCTAGCGCTAGGTAGACGGAGGGGGAGTAGTTGCCGCGTTCGATATTGGCGATAGTTTGGCGAGAAACTCCGGCTCTTTCAGCAAGGTCGGCTTGAGACATCTCGAGCCACCGACGCCATTTGCGAACCATATTCTGGCGCTCGGCCATCTGGTCTCCTTTACGGTGTGTCGCGTTTACATGTCTTAATGTAAAGCAAACTTGTCATAGGAGCAAGGGTTACATGCAAACATGCCATGTCCAGTAGGGGTGCATCACCACAGCCGGCAGCTTCGGTTTACGCCCTTTGAGCTGTTCAAGTGTGGTTTTGATGAGTAGAACTGCATCGTCGAGGTGGTAGCGGATATCGTCGGCAGTAAAGCGCAAAACCGTATAGCCATGTGCCACTGCGGCGTTCTGCTTCGAGCGGTCTGCTTGAAAAGCGCGACTATGTTTGTGGTGCTCCCAGCCGTCGACCTCGACTATGAGCTTGCCAATCTTCAAGTCAAAGCGGTAGCCCGCGATGAGCGCATTGTGCTCAGGGAAGATTCCGTCCGTGCGCAGTCTTCGACTGAGCTGGCGCTCCGGCACGCTGTCTGTGCCGATGGGCGTGCGACGGATAGTTTCCTTCAAGCGTTGTGGGACTCGCCGCATTCTCCGCCGGTCATCTTCGAGGCGAGCAGGGCCTGTCTTGCCGCGATAATGCTCTTCCAGCAATTGACCACACGCTGCGGTTATTCGCCGCGCCGCCCAGAGAACCTGAATGACCGGAAGTCCGTTGACCAGGGTTGTGGCCGAAAGCCGCGAATGCGTCACCCGAAAGCTCTTCCCCTTGAGCGTTCGCGGCCCCTCGGCCTCCAGCGGAAACGTCAGCTTTCGGCCCAGGTGAATCTCTTGTGCCGTCTTACCCGTGAAGTGTATTCGGCTCAGTCCATGCGCCAGGGCCTTTGCCACAGCTAACGGCGACCACTCATCGCTATAAATCCCCCGATGCACGCGAAACAGCTTTCCCGCGCGAAGCTTCCGCCGGATTGCCTCCTTGCTCAACCCCATCTCGCGCAGCTCCGCGGTAGTCCATGCCCTCATGAAACTCAAGGTATGCAGTGCTTGGCGACGAGTCGATAGTCAATTCTCCGCCTGTGGATAACTCTGCCTCAAAAGTCAGATTTTGAGGGTTTATGTTGACACGTCGTCTTCCTGACTAGCGCATTTCCTTTCGTTTGGGCTTTGCAGTGTTCGGATCGCCGCATCGATTCGGCGTTGTCGACCAACACAGCCCCTTAAATCCCTCCGCGCCCTTGGCGCTCACCGGGCTCGCTGATTAGCTGCTTGAGCTTTCGGCGGTGAGCGCGAAGGGAAGGGGAGGCGGCGAAGCAGCGCCGTTCGGGTCCACCTACCTTTTGCGCTCACGGGGCAGGCGCCTGTCATTGTCCGCCCTTCGTTGGTGAGCGCGAAGGGCGCTTGCTGGGGTGACAGCTCATGCGGCATGCCCTTGGCGGCCACAGGGAGCGGAGATACGGTGCTACGCAGTGCGCCGGTGAGCGCGAAGGGAGTGAGGTGGCTGCGAGGAGGAGTGAGGAAGGGACGCGAAGGGCGTGGGGTTGCTGCGGGAGTGGCGGCTAGCGTGCCTCCAGCTCTTCTTCCGTGGGCAGGGGCAGGCGCGCGGTCGGGGAGATTCCGCGGGCCTTAGCGTTGATCACGCCCGCGACAGCGAGCACAGCGAACATGGCGGCGGCGGAGTAGAGCTGGATGCGGGCGGAGGCGTCGCTAAGCATGAGCACCGCAATAGCTGCAAACAATGCCAGCGCGAACCACGTGAGGTAGGGGTAGGCCCACATGCGGACCGGCAGCGGGTGGACGGCCTCGAGCTGCGGGCGCAGGCGCAACTGGCTCACTGCAATGAAGACCCACACGATGAGCAGCGAAGCACCAGCGGCGTTTAGCATGAAGGAGAGTAGCCATCCGGTATCCGCATAGTTGAGAACGACCATGACTGCGGAGAGCACAACGGACAGCGCAATGGCGGCGGTTGGCACGCCGCGGCGATCTGTTGCAGCGAAGAGCTTGGGCGCCTCACCTCGGGAGGCCAGCGAGTGCATCATGCGGGAGGAGGCGTAGATCTGCGCGTTGAACGCGGAGAGCAGCGCGAGCACGATGACCACTTCCATGATGGCCGCAGCACCAGGGATTCCAGCCCGGTCCAAGACCATGGTGAACGGAGACTCGGCGGCAGACTGCGCGGAGCCGAGCGAAGAGTAGGGCAGGAGGAAGGTGATGACGAGGACGGAGCCCAAGTAGAAGACCGAAATGCGAGTAATGGTGGTGCGCACCGCGTTGACGAGGGATTTCTCGGGATCCTCGGATTCCGCCGCAGCGATGGCGACGACCTCGATGCCGCCGAAGGCGAAAGCCACGGCGAGCAGACCGGCGGCCACGCCGCCGAGGCCGTTGGGCATGAATCCGTCGGCAAGGAAGACGGACGTCCCGATGAAGGTGTGGCCGGGGAGAAGGCCGAAGATCAGCAGCGCACCGATGATGAGGAAGGCAATGATGACCGCGACCTTGATGAAGGCGAACCAGTACTCGAACTCGCCGAACAAGCGCACGCGCAAGAGGTTGATGGTGCCGAAGAGCGCCACGCAGATAGCGGCGGGGATCCACGGCGGGCAGTCGAACCATGCGCCGATGAAACCAGCAGCGCCCGTAATTTCCGCGCCGAGGACGGCGACGGTGGCAAGCCAATAAATCCAGCCTTGCGTGAAGCCTGCCCAGCGTCCGATACCGTGCTCGGCGTATTCGGAGAAGGAACCGGAAGCGGGGATGACCGTGCCCATCTCACCGAGCATTTGCATGACCAAGATGGCAAGGAAGCCAGCGATGAGGTAGGCCAAGAGAACCGCGGGACCGGCGGCGGAAATACCTACGCCGGTGCCTAGGAAAAGACCGGCACCGATAGTGGAGCCCAGCCCCATCATGGTTAGGTGGCGGACTTTCAAGCCGCTGCCGAGTGAGCTAGGAGAGGAATCGTTTTGAGCAGTCACCTTTAGCATTGTAGGCAGCTGCCAAGGCGTTTGGGCATAAAGGGGCCATTTTATAGCGCTTGTGCACAATGCGGAGGGCTTAAGTCCACGATCGCGAAAGGCCCCCGCAGAAACGGGGGCCTCAAACAGCAGCGCTTAGTTCTTGTGTAGGTCCTCGTTGAGGGCCACGGCCTCAGACTTCCAGTCCACGGCCTCGACGGCGCCGGTGACGGAGTTGCGGCGCAGCAGCACGCCGGAGACTCCGGAGAGCTTGGAGCCCTTTATGGTATCGCCCTCAGACAAACCGAGAGCCTGAGCAATCTTGCCAAAGACGGCAATCTTGGTGCCGGCGGTGACGTAAAGGCCGGCTTCGACGACGGCGTCGTCGCCAAGCGAAATGCCCACGCCGGAGTTCGCGCCGAGCAGGCAGCGCTCACCGATGGAGATGACCTCCTTGCCGCCACCGGACAGGGTGCCCATGATGGAGGCGCCGCCGCCGATATCGGAGCCATCGCCCACGACGACGCCCGCGGAGATGCGGCCTTCGACCATGGAGGCGCCCAGGGTGCCGGCGTTGAAGTTGACGAAGCCCTCGTGCATTACGGTCGTGCCCTCGGCGAGGTGGGCGCCCAGGCGAACGCGGTCGGCGTCACCAATGCGCACGCCGGACGGGACGACGTAGTCCACCATGCGCGGGAACTTATCCACGGAGTAGACAACGACCGGACCGCGGGAAGCGAGGCGGCCGCGGACCATCTGGAAATCGGCAACCGCGCAGGGGCCGTAGTTGGTCCACACCACGTTGGCCAGCTTGCCGAAGATCCCGTCCACGTTCAGGCCGTGAGGCTTGACTGCGCGGTGAGAGAGCAGGTGCAGACGCAGGTAAGCGTCGTAGGTATCGGCAGGTGCTGCGTCAAGGTCTGCAATCTTAGTCTCCACGGCGATGCGGGCGACGCCGCGCTCCTCATCGGGGCCAACCAGGTCAGCGAACTGCTGCGGAACCTCTTCCAAGCGCTCGGTGCCGCTGGCGTCTACAGAAATATCGGTGTGAACTGCCGGGAACCAAACGTCCAGGACGGTGCCGTCGTGGGTAATGGTTGCCAGGCCGCGTGCGGATGCTGAAGTCATAGGCTCACACCCTAGCAGCTACGCCTCGGCCGTGCGCCGTGAGTTACCCGGTAGTAGGTGGAAGATCACAACCAGGGCCACGGTCAGGATGAGGACGGCGAGGACTTGGTTGCGGGCGGAGGCGTCGAAAAGCATGAGGATTGTAAGGCCTACCAGCGCTAGGGCGGTGAGCCACGGCAGCCACGGGAAGCCCGGGACGCGCAGCGTGGTGAGCTCGCCGTTGGCCTGCATCTGTGGGTGCAGCTTGATATAGGAGGCCACGATGAAACACCAGATGACCAGCAGGCAGCCGCCAACCGCGTTGAAGAGGAAGGCCAACAATCCCGGCGGGTTCCAGTACTGCAGCACCACCGATGCAAAGGCGAAGATGATGGAGAGCACCACCGCAAAAATGGGGGAACCGGAGGTGTTCGTCCGAAGGAAGATGTGGTGCGCGCTATGGTCCTTCGCCATGTCATAGACCAGACGGGAGGTGGCGTAGATCTGTGCGTTGAAGGCAGAGAGCAGCGCTAGGGCGATGATGGCTTCCATGAATCCCGCAGCGAAGGGGATTTTCGCGGCGGCGAGGACCAGCGTGAAGGGCGAGTCCGCGGCGACGTCGGCGTCCTGGATGGAGCTGAAAGGCAATGCCAGCGTGATAACCAGGATGGAACCGATGTAGAAGACCATGATGCGCACGATGATGGCGCGCACCGCAGTGGCGACGTTGTGCGCTGGATCCTCGGACTCGGCGGCGGCAATGGTGACCAGCTCGATGCCACCGAAAGCGAAAGCCACGGCGAGTAGGCCGGCAGCAAAACCGGGGCCGCCGTTGGGCAGGAAGTTCTCTGTAAAGTTGTGGCCCGCCAGTGAGAGGTCCATTCCGGGCAGGATGCCTAAAGCCATGAGCACGCCGACGCCCAGGAAGGCCACGATGGTGGCCACCTTGATAATGGCGAACCAGAACTCGAATTCGCCGAAACCACCCACGGCGGCAAAGTTGACCACGGCGAAGAACACCACAGCCACCAAAGCCGGTATCCACGGATCGACCCCGAACCAATTCGAGATGATAGCCGCGGCACCGGTAATCTCCGCGCCCATCACCATGACCAGCATGAACCAGTAAATCCAGCCCAACGTAAACCTGGCCCACGGCCCAAAAGCCTGTCCTGCATAAGTGGAGAAAGCGCCCAGCGAAGGCCGCGCCGCGGCCATCTCTCCGAGCATCCACATCACCAAGGCGATGAGCGCGCCAGCTACCGCATAGGAGATGAGAACGGAGGTGCCGGACACCTGAATGCCTAGGCCCACGCCCAGGAAGAGCCCCGCACCCACCGCGGATCCGAGACCCATCATGGTGAGGTGGCGGGTTTTAAGTTGTGTGGCCGCTGCCATAGGGTGATCACCTTCAACGCTATTGATTGTTTGTAATGGGAAGTACTTTACGCAATGCGCTGAGCATCCGGGGGCGCTAGCATGGCGGGTTGTGACTTTAAATCTCTTCTCCGATCCCATCGAGCTCACTAAGGCCCTAGTGGATATCCCAAGCCCTTCCCATCACGAGGAGGCTATCGCCGACGCCGTCGAGGAGGCCCTGCGCGATCTGGACCAGGACACGGTGGAGGTGCAACGCTATGGCAACACCGTGTGTGCCCGGACGAACCGGGGTTTTGAAAGCCGCGTGGTCCTAGCCGGCCACATCGATACTGTGCCCCTGGCTGATAACGTCCCCCACACCATGTCGGAGGACGGGGAGATCATGTACGGCTGCGGCACCGTGGACATGAAGTCGGGCATGGCGGTCTACCTCAACGCCTTTGCACAGCTGTACAACTCCGATGATCTCAAACACGACCTCACCGTCATCGCCTACGAGGGCGAGGAGGTTGCCACCGAGTTCAACGGCCTGGGCCACCTGCAAAAGGATCACCCGGAATGGCTGAAGGGGGCCCTCGCTCTGCTGGGGGAGCCTTCCGGCGCCATGATAGAGGCCGGCTGCCAGGGCACCATTCGCGTGCGCGTTACCGCCCACGGGACCCGCGCGCACTCGGCCCGCGCCTGGCTGGGCTCCAACGCCGCCCACACCTTGGTGCCGGTGATGCTCAACGTGGCCAATTACCAGCCGCGCGATGTGGAGATTGACGGCTGCACCTACAAGGAGGGCCTCAACATCGTCCACCTCGAATCCGGCGTGGCCACCAACACCATCCCGGATGAGGCCTGGATGTTCGTCAACTTTCGCTTCGCCCCGGACCGCAGCTCCGAGGAGGCGCTGGCGCACCTGATGGAGGTCCTCGGCGAACACGAGAACATCACCGTGGAGGTCGATGACATCGCCGGCGCCGCCCTGCCCGGCCTGGGCCAGCCGGCGGCACGCGCGCTTGTCGACGCCGTCGGCGGCAACGTCCGCGCCAAGTATGGTTGGACCGACGTGGCCCGCTTTTCCGAGATGGGGACCCCGGCCGTCAATTTCGGCGCTGGTGACCCGGGATTTGCCCACAAGAAGGACGAGCAAGTGCCCGTCACCCAGATCGCCGAAGTCTCGACCGCACTCTTGAACTACCTGAAGGGATAAGACCACCATGACGCCTGAGCAACTGCGCACTCTGCGCGGACCTCTTCTCGTGCGTACTGCTGGAGAGCAGTCCTCCACCTTTGACCAACGGCTGCTGCAGTCCGGCGCGGATCACGAATGGCAGCACGCCGATCCCTGGCGCGTCCTGCGCATCCAAGGCGAGTTCGTGGACGGCTTCGACGCCCTGGCCAAGCTGCCGAAGGCCGTGACCGTCTTCGGTTCCGCTCGCACCCCGGAGGAGGATCCGAACTACCAGCTAGGTGTGGCCTTGGGCCGCCGCCTGGTAGAAGCCAAGTATGCCGTCATCACCGGCGGTGGCCCCGGCATCATGGAGGCGGCCAACCGCGGCGCGCACGAGGCCGGAGGGTTGTCTGTGGGCTTGGGCATCGAGCTTCCGCACGAGCAGGGCCTGAACCCCTACGTGGATCTGGGGCTTAACTTCCGCTATTTCTTCGCCCGCAAGACCATGTTCCTCAAGTACTCCCAGGCCTTCATCTGCCTTCCCGGCGGCATGGGCACCATGGATGAATTCTTCGAGGTCATGTGCATGGTCCAAACCGGCAAGGTGACCAACTATCCCATCGTGCTCATGGGTACTGAATACTGGTCCGGTCTGGTGGAGTGGATGAAGAAGACCCTGGCCGAGGGCGGGTTCATCAACCCCGAGGACCTCGATCTTTTCCTGGTTACCGACGATATCGATGAAGCCGTCGCCCACATCCTGGCCGCGCACAAGGTCATGTCGGACAAGCGCCTGCGGGAGCAGGAGAGCAAGTGACCCAAGCGCACAACCTCGCGCGGGTCATGGCGATTGTGAATCGCACCCCAGACTCCTTCTACGACAAGGGCGCCACCTTCGAGCTCGACCCAGCAATCCAGCGCGCGGAGCAAGCGCTTGACGACGGCGCCTCCATCATCGACATCGGAGGCGTCAAGGCCGGCCCGGGTCAGCATGTCGACGCCGCCGAGGAAATCGAGCGCGTCGTGCCCACCATCGCGGAGCTGCACCGCCGCCGCTCAGAGGCGCTGATTTCCGTGGACACGTGGCGCGCTGAGGTAGCAGAAGCGGCTATCGCCGCCGGTGCTGGTCTGGTCAATGACACGTGGGCCGGCTGGGACCCGGAGCTCATCGAGGTGGCCGGCCACCACAAGGTGGGCTACGTGTGCTCGCATACTGGCGGTGTCACACCGCGCACCCGCCCGCACCGCGTGCACTTCGATGATGTGGTTGCCGATGTCATCAGCGAGACCACGCGGCTGGCCGAGCGAGCCGCCGACCTCGGTTGCCCGGAGGAGCTGACGTTTATCGACCCCACGCACGACTTCGGCAAAAACACCTTCCACGGCTTGGAGTTGCTGCGGCGCATCGACGAGATCGTGGCGACCGGCTGGCCGGTGCTCATGGCATTGTCGAACAAGGACTTTGTGGGTGAGACCCTCGACCGCGCCGTGGACCAGCGCGTCGCGGGCACGCTGGCAGCGACGGCATGGTCGGCGGCACGGGGCGTGGCGGCCTTTCGGGTCCATGAGGTGGCCCCGACTCTCGACGTCATCCGCATGACCGCCGCCATCCAGGGCCAGATAGCTCCCTTGGCCACGACGCGGGGGCTAGCCTAAGCCATGACCGACAGCGTTTCTGTGGTTATCCCTGCGCTCAACGAGGAGCGCACAGTCGCGCACGTGGTGCGTGCTTGCCTGGCGGATGATCCTCTAGAGGTCATCGTCATCGATGCAGACTCGAGCGATGAAACTGCGGCTGAGGCGCAGGCGGCAGGGGCTCAGGTGCTCAATTGGCGGGAGATCCTGCCTGAGGAGCCCCGCCCCGGCAAGGGCGAATCCCTCTGGCGCGGCGTGGCGGCAGTTGAGGGCGACATCGTCGTCTTCATCGATGCGGACCTAGAATCCGCCGCGCCCGGAATGGTTTCCGCGCTCACAGAGCCTTTCATCGATCCGCACATTCAGATGGTTAAGGCGCGTTACCAGCGCAGCTTTCAAGGAAAGCCTACCGGTGGCGGGCGCGTGACCGAGCTGACCGCCAAGCCGCTTTTGCGACAGTTCTTCCCAGAGCTCGCACACATTGACCAACCACTCGGCGGCGAATACGCCTTAAGACGCGCGGCCGCCATGGAGCTGCCGTTCGTGGAAGGGTACGGGGTGGAAGCGGGGCTGCTGATAGACGTCGCCAAGCGCTATGGCCCCTATGCCCTCGCCGAGGTTGACCTGGGCACCCGCACCCACCGTAACCGACCATTGGAGGAGCTGGCCCCGATGGCCGATGTGGTTGCGCGCACCATCCTGTCCCGTGCTGGCGTGGTTGGGCCTGTTGCCCAAAGGCCACCATTGCTGGGTAGGATTTAGCGCATGATGTCCTGGATTCTTCTTATCGTTGTGCTCATTGCCCTCATCATCATCGGCACGTGGGCGTGGGGAAGCTTCGTGGGCCGGGGGCCTGTCATGGGCGCTCCCGACAAGGCCGTGGATACCGATCGGGAGAATCTTCGGGCCCTCGAGGAGGGGCGCTTCGATGACCTGCGCTTTGACGTGGTTGCGCGCGGCTACCGCCAGGACCAAGTGGATGCCCTGTTGGCGGCAGTGGAGCGCCATTGGGGTGCCAAGGCGGCGTCATCGGGCGAACCTTCAGAACCTTCGGTTCAGGCCTAGGCCGAGCCTACAGCGACGAGTCTGCCGCCGGCAGCCGAAAAAGAGCTAGACTAGAAGGACGTACAAAATACAGTCGAAGGAGACTCAATATGGCAGCGATGAAGCCCCGTACCACTGGTGGAGAGATGGAAGCGGTAGAGGAGTCCCGCAAGATCGTCATGCGCATTCCTTCTGACGGGGGTGGACGCATTGTTATTGAGCTCAGCAAAGAAGAAGCAGCGGAGTTGGGTTCACTCCTCGTAGCAGTTTCTAGCTAGTCTAGGGAGCATGCTTTCACATATCGTCGATATTCTGGCCGATCCCGCCGATGGCAGCGCCCTTGAGGGCGCGGATGATTTTTCCCGCCTCGTGTCGGAGACCGGCCATTCCTATGACGTGGCCAAGCAAGGCTACGTCACGTTGGCAGCTGGTGCGGGTCTGAAGCATCAAGGTGACGATGCCGCGATGGTCACCGCCCGTGAAACCTACCTGGCGATGGGGCATTTCGCGCCCTTCGTGGAGGCAGTCACTGGAGCGGTGCAAGATTCTTTGGAGAGTCAGGACGCGGCTCAGCAAGCAGGCCTCAATGAGGACACCGCCCCCTCGCTCCTGGAGGTAGGCGCTGGCACGGGTTACTACCTGGCGCACACGCTCGATTCGATCGAGGGCGCTCGCGGCGTGGGCCTCGATATCTCTACGCATGCGGCTAAACACCTGTCAAAGTCGCACGAGCGCGTCGGCGCTGTGGTTGCGGATGTGTGGGAGCGCCTGCCCTTGAAAGATGATTCAATCCATGCCATCTCGGTGGTCTTCGCGCCGCGCAATCCGGCGGAGTTTCAGCGCGTTCTCGCACCCGGCGGGGAGGTCATCGTGTTGACCCCGCAGTCCGGTCACCTGGATGAGCTGCGAGAGCCGCTGGGAATTCTCGGCGTGGAAGAAGGCAAGGTGGATCGCCTCTACACGCAGGCGGAAGGGTTCCTTAAGCAGGCAGCGGATCCGGTCGATATTTCTTTCCCCATCGTCTTGGACAAGGCGTCCATCGCCGCGCAGGTAGGGATGAGCCCCTCGGCGCGCCACATTAGTCCGGAAGAGCTGGCAGAGCGCATGGCCTCCTTGCCGCAGACGTTGACTGTGACGGCCCACGCCCGTCTGGATCGTTTGCGCTCGGCCTAACTCATCGCTTGCGCTCGGCTTCTCATTGCCAGCCCTTGCTTTTCAGCCCCGGGGAACGGCCCTTCTTTCTTCGGAACGTCCCTTTTCTCTCCGGAACGACCCTTCGCGCTCACCGGCAATGGGTCCGTCGGAAGTTTTAGCTCCTCCGTGAGCGCGAAGGGCGGGGCGGCCTGTGATGCAACCACCCCTGGGCCTGTTTGCTCACTGTGATCTGGAGCTTGCGCTGACGCGCTGGCTATTTCGCTGAACCCTTGCCTCGAAGCCACCCATCGAATTCTCCCCTCGCGCTCACCAAGAGCCTCAATCAGCCGTCATGACCGCTCCCGGTGAGCGCGAAGGGCGGAAGTGGAGCGAGTGGAACTGATGAGTCATGCGCGAGAAAAGATGACCGCGGGCACAGGGGCGCTACGGGTCTGGTACTTCACAGTGGGCCCACACACAAAAGGAGGCCCAGTCGCCCTGGGCCTCCTTCTATAATCGTCGTTCGACGCTCTTAAGAGAGCTTGGTGCCCTTCCTGTTCCAGGACTGCTCAATAGTGGCCTCGCCCTCGGTGCTGACCTCGATAGCGGAGCAACCGCCCTCGAAGTAGACGCGGGAGCTCATAGCCACCAATCCACCGTCTACGAACACCTCAACGCTGGCACCGTCCTGAATGACGGTGAGGGTATCCGAATCGCCCTCGGCCAGCTTGGCCACTGCTGGCGCGGACTCCTTGAAGTAGTTGTCGAAGGCCTTCGACATGGAGCGATCCAAACTGATTTCCTCGCCCGTGTGGCGGATGACCGCAGCGGCGTCACCGGAGCCGTCCTTCAGCGTGACAGTCACGCTCGAGCCCGCCGGCACCTCCAATACGCCTGTCCAAGACCGTGCGTAGTCCGAGAGCTTCACAGCATCCGGCAGCCCCTCCGCCGGAGTCTGGTAGAGCACACCGCCCTGCAGCGTGACTGCACGTGGCAGTGACAAGCTATTAGCCCAGTCCTCAGCCTCCCACGTGGGGTGCTTGGTAGCGTCATCACCGCGGCCATTGCCATTGAGCAGGCCGAGGATGACTGCGCGGTCGTAGCGGCGCTCCTGCGGAATCGTTCCGGTCGTGGTGTTGGTGTTGCGTGGCCGGGAGAAGTCATGGCCATAGTCCACACGCTGGAAACCTCGTGCCACGGTGAACACGGTGCCGTCGAGGCGGCCCACGATGTAGCCAGAAACGTCGCGGCCCTCGCGCTCTAAGGTGACGAAGAGGACATCGTAGATTTCCCTATCTACCTCGTCACGAAGGCGCACCAAGCGCGGTGACACCACCGGCGGGATGGGGGAGGTAGCCGGGACCTCGCCGTCTTCGAAGCCAGGGTCGCCGTCGAAGCTCAAGGGCCCAAGAAGAGTCCAAGATTCGCCATTGGGGCTGTCCAGAATTACCGGCATAGGGGCATCGGAATGACCGGTCAGCGCCAGCATCAGCCAGCCATCGTGTCCCTCTTCGCGGTCTTCCTTGGCCCAATCCGGGACCACGGAAGGCGAGCGGAAGCGGTCATAGTTGGTGTGGGCGCCCACGGCCTCCCCAAAGCGGACGACATCCGGATCGAGCGCAGAAGGGTCATCAGACACGATGCATTCATCGGCGTAGTCGGTATACCGCGCCAAGCGCACGCTGGTGCCCACCGAGGTTACCGAGGTGAAATAAAGGTTGAGGGCGTCCTTGCCCTCCGCCACTGAGCCTGCGCGTAGTGACAGCTCGCCACCGACGGGGGCGAGGACGTCGTCGCAGTCCAGCCACGCGAAGGCTGTTTCCTCGGAGGTGGAATGGCCCCAGCGCGCAGGCTGGCCAGCGTCAGGGCGGTACTGGTGGAACAAGTGCCAGGTATGACCGTCCCGGACGATTCCCGCGGGGGCGTCGAGGATCCCGCTATCGGGAACGAAGTGAAGTTCTGGGCGATGGTGCGTTTCTTTATGCGTCACGGCAGTCCTTCCTACATTAACGAGCGGTAAATGTCCACGGTCTGCTGCGCGATGGTGGCCCACGAGAAGTCCTCGATGGCGCGCTGGCGGCCCGCAGCACCGAAGCGTTGTGCCAGCTCTTTATCGGCAGCAACGCGGTTCACGGCGGCGGCAATATCGGCCTCAAAGGTCGCGTCGTCATCTGCGTCATAGTTGACCAAAACACCAGTTTCGCCGTCGACAACGACCTCGGGGATGCCGCCCACATTGGACGCCACCACGGCGGTGCCACAAGCCATTGCCTCAAGGTTGACGATTCCCAAAGGCTCATAAATTGAGGGGCAGACGAACACGTCGGCGCCGGAGTAGACCTGCTTAATCTCCTCGCGCGAGAGCATGTCCTTGACCCAGAACACGCCGTCACGCTGGGCGCGTAGCTCCTCCACGAGGGCCTCGGTCTCCGCCGCAATCTCCGGCGTATCGGGTGCGCCGGCACACAGCACAAGCTGAATGTCTTGGTCAAAGTTCTGGGCGGCTTTCAGCAGGTGCTTCACGCCCTTCTGGCGGGTGATCCGACCCACGAAGGCGGCGATGGGACGCTGCTTGTCGACGCCCAACTTATCCAGCACCGCCGACTCACCCGGTTGCCATACCTGGGTATCGATGCCGTTGAGGACCACGTGGACCTTGTCGGCGTCGATGCGGGGGTAGGCATCCAAGATCGAGTCTTTCATTCCGGCCGACACCGCGATGACGGCGTCAGCGTACTCCATGGCGTTCTTTTCCGACCACGAGGAGATCTCATAGCCACCACCAAGCTGTTCGCGCTTCCACGGGCGGTGGGGTTCGAGCGAGTGTGCGGTGACCACGTGGGGGATGCCGTACAGGCGGCTGGCAAGGTGCCCACCCAGTCCCGTGTACCAGGTGTGGGAGTGAGCCACATCAATATCGGAGGCGGCGTTGGCCATGCGCAGCCCTGTGGAGAGTGTCTGCAGCGCGGCGTTAGCCTCCTTCAATGAGGGATCAACGCCATGCACAAACACATCCTTCTCGTCGCGCTCAGAACCCATGCAGTGAACTGAAACATCGATGATCTCGCGCATGAAGCGCGTGAGCTCTGCAACGTGGACGCCCGCTCCGCCATAAATCTCCGGCGGATACTCCTTAGAAAAAATTCCGGCTCTCATAATCGCCAGAATACGGATTATCCACAGCTCGCGCTAAACCTTGAGAGGCCATGTGGCACGTTGGCCCGCGGGGGAGGCGAGAGGCAATCAAAAGGGGGTAAAAACAAGCACTCTTCGACTGCGCGATCCAGAAAACGTCTATAGATTGGGTGATGTGAGAAGCCTTCCAAATGTCCTTGCCATTGTCCTTGCCGGCGGTGAGGGAAAGCGCCTTTTTCCTCTGACGGAAGACCGCGCTAAGCCCGCCGTTCCGTTCGGTGGTTCCTATCGCCTGATCGATTTCGTGCTGTCCAACCTTGTCAACGCCGGTTTCCTCAAGATTGCGGTGCTGACCCAGTACAAGTCCCATTCTCTGGACCGTCATATCTCCCAAGCGTGGAACCTGTCTGGACCCACCCCGCAGTACATCGCCTCCGTGCCGGCTCAGCAGCGCCGCGGTAAGCGTTGGTACAACGGTTCGGCCGATGCGATCCTGCAGTCGCTAAACCTGATTTATGACGAAAAGCCGGACTATGTCATCGTTTTCGGCGCCGACCACGTCTACCGCATGGACCCGGCCCAGATGGTGGAAGAGCACATCGCCACCGGTCTGGATTGCTCGGTGGCGGGTATCCGCGTCCCGCGCTCGGAGGCTTCCGCCTTTGGCTGCATTCAGGCGGATGGGATGGGCACGATCACGGAGTTCGTCGAGAAGCCTGCCAATCCTCCGGCGACCCCGGATGATCCGAACATGACCTATGCCTCCATGGGCAACTACGTCTTCACCACGCAGGCGCTTATCGACGCGTTGCTGGAAGACGAAAAAGATGAGGATTCCGCTCACGATATGGGCGGCAACATTATCCCTTACTTCGTGAAGCGCGATCAGGCGCATGTCTATGACTTCATGGCTAACGAAGTTCCCGGCTCCACGGAGCGTGACCATGGCTACTGGCGTGATGTTGGTACCATCGACTCCTTCTATGAGGCGCACATGGACATGATTTCGGTGCACCCAATCTTCAACCTGTACAACCGTTCGTGGCCTATCCACTCCACGGATGATTCCAACTTCCCGCCGGCGAAGTTTGTGCAGAACGGTATTGCGCAGTCCTCGATGGTGGCTCCGGGCTGCATCGTCTCCGGCGGTACGGTGCGCAACTCCGTCTTGGCTTCGGACGTGCACGTGGCGGATGGGGCGACGGTGGAAGGCTCCGTCATCCTTCCCGGCGTGCGCATCGGTCGTGGCGCGGTGGTCCGCCACGCCATCCTGGATAAGAACGTGGTTGTTAGTGACGGCGCAATCATCGGTGTGGACCGCGAACGCGATGAGGAGCGCTTCAAGGTCTCTGAAGGCGGAGTCGTGGTTGTGGGCAAGAACGTAAAGGTCTAAGCCGCGCTATTTCTGTCCTAAAGCGGGCGTGCGGGTGGTGTGATTGCCACCTTCGCGCCCGCTTTTGTGGTGCTTGGTGGACTAGAGCTTGGTGATGAGCGTCAAGCCCGCACCGTAGGGCAGGCGGGTGACGGCGGCGCCGTCGAGGGAGCGAGCAAACTCGTCGGCCTCGCGGGCGGCGGCGGTGTCGCGGTCGGTGCGGGAGGGGTCGGCCACGGTGCCGTCGAGAAGCGCATTGGCCAACACCAAGGTGCCGTGCTGATGGAGCAGAGGCCACGCTGCCTTGAGAAGCGCAGGCATGTCGAGGGCGGGAACCTCGGCGTAAATCACCTGGTATGTGTCATTAGCCAAGCGGCCCATGATGTCGAGGGGGCGGGAAGGAAGGAAGCGCCCGCGGCTAGGGGAGTAGCCAGCATCGCGGAACGCCCGCTTGGCGCTGGCCTGGTGCTCGGCCTCTGGGTCAATGCAGGTCAAGATACCGTTGTCCGGCATCCCCGCCAACAGGTAAAGGCCCACGACAGAGGCAGCGGGGGTAATCGCCACCGCTTGGGGGCGGGAGGCGGTACCGGAAGAAACCGCGGCGAGCGTGCTGAGCAGCTGGCCGGTGGCCTCATCCGGCGAAGGCAGTCCGTACTCCTCCGCGTGGGCGCGGGCGGCGGCGAGCACCTCAGAGCTCTCGCTGGTGGATTCGATATAGGTTCGCATTGCGTCATAAGCCGTAGTAGTCACAATAGAAAACCATAGTGAACTCGCTGCAGCTGCGCGCCGAGAATCGCCCGCGATTGTCCTCTCCGTGTGGCACAAGAAGCGCATGTAAGAGGAGTGACGGATTCACAGGCTGCTCACAGTGCGCTGGCTGGAGTTTCGGCCCGCACTATAGAATGATGATCCTCATGACCACACAGCAGCGCAGTGTTGAGCCCGCTCAAAGCACTCGTGATTCTTCTTCCACCGTCAGCTCTTCCGAAAACGCAGAAGCCCAAAAGCTGACCGGAACCGCAGCGTTCGACGCTGGTCAGGGTGATATGCCCTCTTGGGGTGAACTCGTTGCCGAACATGCTGATGGTGTCTACCGTTTGGCCTACCGCCTCTCCGGTAACCAGCATGACGCTGAGGATCTTACGCAGGAGACTTTCATGCGTGTCTTCCGCTCCTTGAATAAATACCAGGCCGGAACCTTTGAGGGCTGGCTGCACCGCATTACCACGAACCTCTTCTTGGACATGGTCCGCCACCGCTCCAAAATTCGCATGGAGGCCTTGCCGGAGGATTATGAGCGTGTCCCCGGCACTGACATGACCCCGGAGCAGGCCTACTCGGTGGCTAACCTCGACCCGGCGTTGCAATCGGCACTGGATAACCTTGCGCCTGATTTTCGTGTTGCGGTGGTGCTCTGTGATGTCGTTGGCATGAGCTACGACGAAATCGCCGAAACCCTTGGCGTGAAGATGGGTACCGTGCGCTCTCGAATCCACCGCGGCCGCTCCCAGTTGCGCGCCGCATTGGAAAAGGAAGCGCAGACCAACGCGGACACCCGCAGCCTGCTGCGCACGCGCTAGACTGGGCAGCGTTTAGCCTTAGGACTGCGAAACTCGCAGCTAAGTGAAGGTTGAGAGTACGCGCTGAGTGGAGGTGACGTTGTGGTGAAGGAATCAGGGCATAAGAAGTCCTCGGGGGATCAGGATCATGGCCACTCCCTAGGCTTGTCCGGATTCTTTACTGAGGCCCAAGCCAAAGTCCGCGATAAAGCCAAGTCACGCGCGCAGCGCGCGGATACGATCGGCCACTTGGGGCCCGAGGCGGTCGTCGCCTTTGTCGATGGTGAAATGCCGGCCAAGTATGCCCACCGCGTGCGCGTTCATCTCGTGCACTGCGCGGAGTGCCGAGCGGACATTCACCACCAGCGCAATGCCGCCGAATGGATTCGGGAATGCAGCGTGGATTCCCACGTCAAGGCGCCGGATTCCCTCATGGCTAAACTTGCGGGTATTGCTAATCAGGGCGCTGGGCCTGGGCCGGACGCGGAGATGCCCGCCCATCGGCCTCGCCAAGACTTCCTTGACAAGGTGGAGATGGTTGTGCGCGCCATCCGGCATAACCAGCGGGGCTGACTTATAAGCCCCGAAGCCTTCCGCGTGCCCGTCGCCCTGTCACCATTAGCGAAGTAGTTAAGATAGTTTCGTGTTTTCCTCAATTGGTTGGGTAGAGATCCTTGTCATTGTGCTGCTGGGTCTGGTGATCATCGGCCCCGAGCGCCTGCCCGGTGTGATTATGGACGTGCGTGCGGCGATTTATGCGGCGCGCAAAGCAATTGCCAACGCTAAGGCGGAGCTCAACGGTGAGATGAGCGGTCTCGGCGCGGAGTTCGATGACCTTCGCGTACCTCTGAGCCAGGCGGCGGAGTGGACACGCATGGGGCCGCGCGGGGTTATCACCAAGGCGCTTTTCGACGGCGACGATTCCGCCTGGGACGATTTCAACCCGAAAAAGATGGCTGAGGACATCAAGAAGAGCACCAGCCCGTACGAGCACGACGCAGAAGTAAACAACCAACCCGCGCCGCAGAGACCAGCGCAGCCCGCGCCACAGGAGAACCCCGCGCGGCCGACGTTTGATTATTCGCAGGTCTACCCAGACCTGGGTGCGCAGCAGTCCGTGGAAGAGCGAGCGACTAACAAGAAAACGACGCAGCCCCCGCGCGGCGGGACTACACCCACCGGCGAGGGCAGCTCCTCCTGGGAGGACGTCACCTAAGACCCGATTAGTTCTTGCGGGTCACGCCCAAACCGAGCTTCTTGCCCACGAGTGAATCGGAGCGCACCGCAATGGAATCCGCCACCTTGGTGATGGCTGCGGTAGCGGGGGAGTCGGGCGCAGAGATGACGATGGGGGTTCCGGCATCGCCAGCCGCGCGCAGGCTCGGATCGAGCGGGATGCTGGCCAGCAGGGGAACCTCGTGGCCCAGCAGCACACTGAGGCGCTCGGCCACCACGCTGCCGCCACCGGAGCCGAAGATATCCATCGTGGAGCCGTCCGGCATGACCATCGCGCCCATGTTCTCAATCACGCCGGCCACGCGCTGGCGCGTTTGCTGCGAGATGGAACCGGCGCGCTCGGCCACCTCGGCCGCGGCCGCCTGCGGGGTGGTGACGATGAGCAGCTCGGCGTTGGGGATGAGCTGGGCCACCGACAGAGCCACGTCACCAGTACCCGGCGGTAGGTCCAGCAGGAGCACGTCAAGATCACCCCAGAAGACGTCCGCGAGGAACTGCTGGAGGGCGCGGTGGAGCATGGGCCCGCGCCAGACGACGGGCGCGTTACCCTCCACGAACTGGCCAATCGAGATGTGCTTGATGCCGTGGGAGACGGGGGGAAGCAGCATTTCGTCGTCAAGCACTGTGGGGCCCGCCGTGGAACCCAGCAGGCTGGGCACGGAGTGGCCGTAGATATCGGCGTCGACGATGCCGACCTTGAGGCCCTTGTTTACCAAGGCAGCGGCCAAGTTCACCGTGACGGAGGACTTACCCACGCCGCCCTTGCCGGAGGCCACCGCGAAGACGCGGGTGGTGGACTCGGGCTTGGCAAAGGGGATCTCCGGCTCGGCCTGTCCGCCGCGCAGCTTCTGCTTGAGCTCTTTACGCTGCTCATCGCTCATCGGTGTCATGGAGATGGTGATCTCGCCGACCCCGTCTAGTTCGGAAACGGCTGCGCGGGTATTGGACTCGATGGTGCTCTTCATCGGGCAGCCCGCGATGGTGAGATAAAGCTCGATATCCACGTCCGAGCCGGTGACGGTCACGGACTTCACCATGCCAAGCTCAGTGATGGGGCGACCGATTTCTGGGTCATCGACGCGGGTGAGCGCGTCGCGAACGGAAGATTCAGTAATAGCGCTAGTCATAACCCGCACCAGTCTAGTCGCCCGTGGCTGAGGAGAGCCACACCGCGTCAGGGCAATGGGATGTGTAAAATTCAGCCAGATGCTGCGCCTGAAGCGCTGCAGCTGCACAGTAGTGACATGTTGTGGTTTATGTCCTGCTCCATGTCTGGTTTAAGAGAAAGAATGCGCCCTATCTTGATGCCCCGCGAAACCTCACGTTCCCGAACCTTCTCCCGCGTTGCTGGGGTGGCCTTGGTGGGGGTTGTGGGGGCGTCGCTCAGCGCTTGCTCGGGATATGAGCCCAAGCCAGATCCCAAGCCTGTTGCATCGGCGCCAATCACCATCATGATTGACCCGACATCCCATAAACAGCGTGTTTTGGCGGAAATCTACCGCCAGACCCTCCGCGATGAGGGGCGTGCGGCCACCGTTTCCCAGGAGCCAATGATGGTCCGGCGCGGCGGTGAACACGTCAGTGGGGTAAGCACGAACGGAAACTTCTTCGTTGGCTGTACGGGCGAATTTTTAAACGTCTACAACCCGGTGGAGGCCCGCGAGATTTCAAAGGACTATGTGGCCGCCAAGGATGAGGGGACGAAGGACGTGGATTTCCTGGAGCGCACCCACGTTGCGCTCATGGCGTCGATGCCTCCGGAGATGTCCGTGGTCGAGCCCGCCGGCGCTGAGGGCTGCCCTAACTCCAAGCCGGAACTGCCGCAAAACTACGTCGTGGTCTACCAAGACGGGCTTTTTAACCGCGATGAGAAACTAGAGATCGCGTCCTTTACCAAATTCCTGACGACGCAGGACCTCGATGAAGTCGTTGAGGAGGTGGAGGAGTCTGAGGATTTCGAGGGCGCCGTGCGCGCCTGGATGGAGGCCAACCTCTCGCAGAACCTCAACGAGGAGGGCGACTCCAATTCCTCCGGTGGCTCGGATTTGGTTCACGAGGAATCCTAAACGGTTGCGCCTACCGCTTGATCGTGTGCTTCGCATGACGGTGGGCACGCTGTGCTTGGCGACGTCTCCCCGTGCCCTACATGCAGAAACCTAGTCCTGTCTCATAGGGTGGACGGTTCAGCGAATTTTCAGCTTTTAAAATGCTGTGAACTGTCGTCAATAAATGGCTGGTGAGTAGGTATTTTTCCTTGCTTTTCTCCTCTTTGGTAGGTATTATTTTGAACGATAACCTGTCTATTCCCTGTCTGTTCTCTCGGGTATTTGTGGGGAGAGCGCTTGGCAAGCCCTAAGACCAACGCTTTCCCGCGGGGGGCGAGGCAGAGTTTTGCATTGGAAAGGTCTATTGAAATGAATGCACAAAGCAGTAGTTCGCCCCACCGTCGCGCCTCTCGCAGGGGAGTGGCCGCTCTCTCCGCCATTACTCTCGCGCTCAGTGGGCTAAGCGTCACGTCTTTTAATACTGTGTCCCCCGAGGCCGCAGCCGCAACGCTGACTGGCGGCATCCGCGATAAGTCCGGCGCGGTGGAGAAGGGCAAGCAGAAGGCCTCGGACCTGCCGGCTGGTTCGTGTGTGATCAATGAGAATTCCCCAAGCGGCAGCCAGGCGGGTTTTACCTGGTATACCGTGGAACCGAGCTCGGGTACGCCTGTTGAAAAGCAAAAGGATTGGGGTCTGAGCCTATCTTTTGACAACTCGCAGGACCGTACGTTCGCGGATTGGGGTTTTACTAATGCTGGAAACTTGGGAGCCGTACTGAATGCTGGCTCAGTTTCCTCGAAGGACCCCGGAGAGACCCCTCTTGGTGATTTGGGGCCTGCCACTGCGAAGGCCGATGAAAGCATCAGTATTACGGCATCACGTACTCAGAGAAACCTGAATCTTTACGCCGACCTGACCGAGGAAGAGGTCACACAGTTCGCTGAGGCCGGTAAAGATAACCCGGTGCGCTACGTCTGGCAGAGCAAGTACACGAAGGAGAATCCCAACGGCCTGAAAGCGACTCAGGGCCCCAATGCCCTGTACACGGCTGTCGTGAACCCTTGGCCGAGCGAGAACATCGAATGTAACCCGATTACGGTCTCGTGGGAGAGCTTCGAAAAGCACGTCATCGTCCCAGGGGAAGAGACCAAGGTCGGTCACATCAACGTTCCGGAAGTTGTTAACGGCGGCACGGACGATTCAATGTCGCGCATGCTTGTGGAAGCTTACGACGGCAACGGTAAGTTCATTGGAACTACGGACCCTGCAGCGTCTGGCGGCGAGCAGAATCTACGCATCGACGACAACGGTGACATTTACTTCACGTGGCCTGAGTACCGCGGTACCGACCTGGCAACTGACAAGAACGTGAACTTCTCCGTTCTGGCGAAGCCGCGTACCGTCGATCAGCTTCAAGCTGCTGTCGAGAATAACAATTTCGGAGGTGGTCAGGCCTTCGAAAGCTCCAACTCGCTGACGCGCTACAACAAGGCGAACGTCATCGACTCGAAGGCGTTCTCCCTGGACGACACCGAGTACCACACCCCGAAGTACGACAAGACCGACGCCTCGATCATCTCCGGCGTCGATAGCGCCACCGGGCCGCTGGCTACCGAGCCACAGAAGGTTACCTTCACCCAGACCCCGGACCTGATCAGGGACCTAGCGAAGAAGAAGGGCGAAAAGGGCTTCGAAGCCAAGGTCAAGCTGGATGAGAAGTACGTCTACGAGGGCTGGACTGTTGAGACGGACGAGGACTACAACGTCACCGTCACCGCTCCAGAGGAGCCAAAGCCAGGCACCTTCGCTCGTCCGAAGGTTATTGTGGAGTACTCGAACGGCTCCACCGATGAGCTTGAGTTGCTCGTAGTCGTTGAACCGAACCACACCCAGGTCACCGACCTAGTGCGCCCAGGTATTTCGAAGGGCAAGGTGGGCCAGAGCATTACGGCTCAGGTTGGCACCAAGTCCATCATGAAGGGCCATGGCCCGGTTCACCCCGCGAAGTTTGAGGTTGACCCGGATACCGTTCCGGATGGCTGGACCGTTACCGTCGATGAGACCGGTAGGGTTACCGCGAAGGCAGACGAAACCGTCCCGCCGGGCAGCATCATCACCCCAAAGATCAAGGCCACCTACCCGGATCAGACCACCGATGAGATTGAGACGCAGTTCCAAGCCATCGTGGACATCAAGATCCCCGACTATGACACGGTGACCAACAAGCCGACCGCAAAGGTGAGCCTCAAGCCGAAGCTCCCGGAGCGCGGCCTGAGCGGTAACACGAACGATGAAGCCCCGAAGCGCTACACGTTTGAAGGCGGCAAGACCGAGTACACCGTCACGGATGACAGCGGTACGTGGACCGTCAAGATCGATGAGAACACTGGTGAAATCACCACCACCATCCCACGGACAGCGCCCGAAGGATACATCCTGGACGTTCCGGTTCTTGCCTACTACGACAACACCGCTAAACCGCAGCAGGTCAAGGGCACCGTTGTCGTGCTCAAGAGCGACATCGCCCCTACCTACGACGTACAGGTCACAGGCCCGAACCAGTCTGTGGAGCACCATGTTGAGGACGCCCCGAAGGGATCGAAGTTCTCCTTTGGTAAGAACGACGATGGATCGCCGATCACCGAACAGGATGTTGACGGTTGGAAGTACACGATCGACCCGAAAACTGGCGTGGTGACCTCCACTCCGCCGGCGGATTCCAAGCCGGGTGAGCAGAAGACCATCAGCGTCACGGTTGAAACCCCAGACGGATCCACCCCGAAGGTGCCCGTGACCACCGTGGTGAAGCTGACCAACAAATGGGAGGCCGATCCAACCTACCCCGAGGAAACGGTCTACCCGGGTGACACTGCGAAACTGCCGGTGACGATTGAGAAGCCGGACAACGTCAACGTTGCGAAGGAAAACCCCTACAAGTTGGGTAAGGTTCCGGCAGGTTGGACCGTCAGCATTGATGACAATGGCCAGATCACCGCAACCGCACCTAAGGATGCCAAGCCGGGTGACCAGGTCAAGATCCCGGTTACTGTGACTTACGAGGATGGCTCCACGGACACCGCTTACGGTGTTGTGAACGTTGTTGACGTTCCGACGCGCGAAGTTCCGTTTGACGTCGTCTACAAATACGACGACACCGTCCCGGCCGGTACCTACACGGTTGAAACCGAAGGCAAGGCGGGCTCGGAGAAGCAGAACAAGGACGGTAGCTGGGAGCGCACCAAGGCGCCGGTTAATGAGGTCGTTGTCGTCGGCACCAAGCCTGCCGAGAGCGCCAAGGACGTGACCTGGACGGTCCCGATTCCTTTCCCGACTGAGGTTCGCGAGAACCCGGACCTGAAGCCTGGTGAAACCCGTGTTGTCCAGGAAGGCGCGGACGGCGAGAAGACCTACACCGCTAAGTTCACCGCTAAGGGCGACAAGGCCGAGGTAGCTGAGGAAAAGACCACCAAGGAACCGGTCAAGCGCATCATTGAGTATGGCCCGGGTCTGGCCCCGAGCGAGCTGGTGACCAAGACCGAGAAGCCGATTCCGTTTGAGACCAAGGTCGTCTTCGATGACACCCTGGAAGAGGGCAAGCAGGTCGTCGATCAGAAGGGCGAGCTCGGCACCGAGGTTGAGACCTCCACGCAGAAGCTTGTCGACGGCAAGCCCTCCGGCGACCCAACCGTCACCACGGAGCGCACCAAGGAGCCGACCGAGCAGATCATCCGCGTCGGTACCAAGACCACCGGTGAGCACACCGAGACCTACAAGGCTGAGGCCCCGTACAAGGTTGTAGTGAAGTATGACCCGAACATGCCTGCTGGCGAGTCAAAAGTGACCACCAAGGGTGAGCCGGGTGAGAAGACGGTGACGATCAAGCGTGACATCGTCAACTCCAAGCCGGGCGATCCCAAGATCACCGAAGAGATCACCAAGCAGCCTGTCGACGAAGTCATCACCGTTGGCACCAAGCCGTCTGAGGCCTCTGAGAAGGTTACGTGGACCGCTCAGGTTCCGTTCGATGTTGAGACCCGTCCGAACCCGGAGTTGAAGCCGGGTGAGATCAAGGTTGTCCAGAAGGGTGTTCCGGGTGAGAAGACCTACACCGCGGACTTCACCGCGAAGGGCGACCAGGCAACGGTGACCCCGGAGGAGAAGCAGACCAAGGCTCCTGTCAATGAGATCATCGAGTACGGCCCAGCGCCCAAGGACACCTCTGTGGTGACCAAGGTTGAAAAGCCGGTTCCGTTCGAGACCGAGATTGTCTTTGACAACACGCTGAAGGAGGGCGAGCAGGTCGTCGACAAGCAAGGCGAGCTCGGTAGCGAGACCGTCACCTCCACTCAGAAGATCAAGGACGGTAAGCCGGATGGTGAGCCGATTGTGACTACTGAGCGCACCAAGGAGCCGAGCAACGCGGTGATCCGTGTTGGCACCAAGACCGAGGGCTCTGAGACCTCCGAGTATGAGGTCGATGTGCCGTTCGAGACCGAGTTCATCTTCGATGACACGATGGAAGCCGGTACCCAGGAGACCGTCCAAGAGGGCAAGCTGGGCAAGGACAAGGTCACCACGACGAAGACCATCGAGAATTCGAAGGTTACTGGTACGGAGACCACCACTAAGCGTGTTAGCGAACCAGTCAAGAAGATCGTCAGGATAGGCACCAAGGGTAAACCTGCATCCACGGTCATTGAATGGAATGAGCACACTCCGTTCGAGGTTGAGGTCCGCGTTAACCCTGCGCTGAAGCCTGGCGAGACCAAGGTTGTCCAGCAAGGCAAGCAGGGTGAGATTAAGCACACCGTCACCGTTAACGCTGAGAACGGTGAGGCGACGAAGGATGAGTCCACTGAGAAGATCAGTGATCCGACCACACACATCATCGAGGTTGGTCCTGCGACCCACCACGAGACTGTGCTGACGGATAAGCACAAGGAGAGCACTCCGTTCGACACCATCATTGAGTATGACCCGAACCTGGAAGTTGGCAAGGTTGTTGAGGACCAGGCAGGCGAATTTGGTGAGAAGGAAGTAACCAAGACCTGGAAGCTCAAGGACGGCGAGCCGGAAGGCGATCCGGAGACGTCTGAGGAAGTCATTAAGGAGCCGACCCCGCGCAAGATTCGTGTGGGTTCCAAGTGCAAGTGCGAAGTGCCGACGGACGACCCGACAGTTGCTCCCACCGACGATCCGACGGTAGAGCCAACCGAGGACCCAACCGAGGACCCAACGGAAGACCCGACCGAGGACCCAACCGAGGACCCGACAGTAGAGCCGACTGAGGACCCGACAGTAGAGCCGACTGAGGACCCGACGGTAGAGCCGACTGAGGACCCGACGGTAGAGCCGACTGAGGACCCGACAGTTGATCCCACCGAGGACCCGACGGTAGAGCCGACTGAGGACCCGACGGTAGAGCCCACCGAGGATCCGACAGTTGATCCCACCGAGGACCCGACAGTTGATCCCACCGAGGACCCGACAGTTGATCCCACCGAGGACCCAACGGAAGATCCAACCGAGGACCCAACGGAAACCCCGACCGAAGAACCTGAAAAGCCTGGTTCCTCTACTTCGAGCATCCCGGACCTCAGCGGCCTGTGGCCGCTCATCCCGCTATTGATTATCCCGCCGGCACTGGCCCACTTCTTCAAGCCTTCGCACATTCCGGAGTTGCCGACGAAGCCGGTCAAGCCGGTTGAGCCGGTGAAGCCGCAGCAGCCGAAGGTGCCGGAAGCTTCGGAAGCGCCGAAGGCGCCGAACACGGAAGCACAGCCGACGCCAACGCAGAACCAGAATGCTCAGCCGAACCAGGCCAGCCAGCCTGGTACGACCTCGAGCACCCCGGCCTCTGCTAAGAGCACCTCGTCTGGCAAGCTCGCCAACACCGGTGCCAACGTCCTAGGCCTCATTGGTGTGGCTTTGGCGCTCATCGCTGGTGCAGCGTTGATTCTGCGTCCTAGCCGCCGCAAGGATTCCTAAGACCTAGGTTTCCTTAGGGGGCTTGGCCAGCCCCAAGGCAGTGGTTGAGTGAACCACGAGCAAACGCCCGAGCAAAAGCTCGGGCGTTTCTTTTTACGCAATCGCACTGCGAGGTCCAGATACGCCTTCGAAGTTCGATGCTGGCATTGAGCAAGGTTTGTCAGCTTTCGTGGTGTTGCGCCCCTCGACCGGAACTGAGCAAGATTGAGGGCCCGCTGTCCTGTCGGCCGAAACGCTGAGAACCGCCGGGGCCTTAGGACTCTTGTGTGCGTCACCCTTCGCGCTCACCGGGAGCACTAGTGGTCGCTGATTGATGTCCCCCTGTGAGCGCGAAGGGTGGGCGGGGGAGACGTAGGCGTGTGCGGCGCAGCTGTTGGGTTCCCTGCGGGCAAGAAGAAGCCCCGGCCACCGCACTCGTTGTGAGTTCGTGGTGGCCGGGGCCTTGCTAGCGTCGCTGTGCTTGGGGACAGCCGCTGGGGCTTAAGCGCCTTTAGACGTCGAAGGCTTCCTCTAGCAGGTTCTTCTGCTCAATCTGGTGAACCTTCGCGTTACCAGTAGCAGTCGAGGACTGCGAGCGGCGGGAGACGCGGACCATCTCCGGCATATCCGGGATGAGCTCACGCAGGTGCTCGTTGTAGAACGGCCACGGACCTTGGTTCGCCGGCTCGTCCTGCACGAAGCGAATCTGCGTTGCGTTCGGGTAAGCCTCGAAAGCCTCACGCAGACGGTTGAACGGAATCGGGTGGAGCATCTCCACGCGGATGATAGCGATATCGTCGCGGCCGTCGGCCTCCTTCTTCTTTGCCAGCTCCCAGTAGAGCTTGCCGGAGACCAGCATGATGGTCTTGACCTTGTCCGTATCGCCGACCTTCTTGCCGTTGATGTCAACGAAGTTCGGGTCGTTGATGACGGACTGGAACTTCTTGACCTCAGTGAAGTCCTCCACGGAGGAGGTTGCAGCCTTGTTACGCAGCATAGACTTCGGGGTGAAGACCACGAGCGGGCGCTTCATCTCACCAAGTGCCTGGCGGCGCAGCAGGTGGAAGTGGTTAGCCGGGGTGGACGGCTGTGCCACAGTCATGGAGCCCTCAGCGCACAGCTGGAGGTAGCGCTCGATGCGGGCCGAGGAGTGGTCCGGGCCCTGGCCCTCGTAGCCGTGGGGCAGCAGCAGGATCAGGCTGGACAGCTGGCCCCACTTGGCCTCACCGGAGGAGATGTACTCATCGATGATGGTCTGAGCACCGTTGGCGAAGTCACCGAACTGTGCCTCCCAGGCCACTACAGCATCCGGGTTACCCACGGTGTAGCCGTACTCGAAGCCCATGCCGGCGTACTCGGTTAGCGCGGAGTTGTAGACCATGAACTTACCGCCATTGCCCTTGGCCTCAGCCAGGTGTGCAACCGGGTTGTATTCCTTACCCGTGTGCGGGTCGAAGGCCACTGCATGGCGCTGGGTGAAGGTACCGCGGCGGGAATCCTCACCGGCCAGGCGCACGACCTTGCCGGAGTTGGCCAGGGAGCCAAAGGCGATGAGCTCGCCCCAACCCCAGTCGATGCCGCCTTCGCGGGAGGTCTTCTGGCGGTCCTTGGCAACCTTGCGAACACGCTTGTGGTACTCGAAGTCCTCTGGCGGGGTGCCGTAGGCATCGCCGATCTCGGCGAGTTCCTCGGCAGTGATGGAGGTATCCAGACCGCGAGTCAGCTCCTGGGAGGAGGTAATACCGGTCTGCTCCTTCGGACCAGCCTCTTGCGCCTTCTTGTGCTCGGTGAAGACGGATTCCATCTGGTCGTGGAAGTCGCGTGCAGCTGCCTCTGCCTCTTCATCGGAGAGGTCGCCGCGGCCGATGAGCTCCTCGGTGTAGCGCTCGCGGACGGACTTGTGGTCATCGATGATGTCGTAGAGCAGCGGCTGGGTCATCGACGGGTCATCGGCCTCGTTGTGGCCGCGCAGGCGGTAGCAGACGAGGTCAATGAAGACGTCCTTGCCGAAGCGGCGGCGGTACTCGGTGGCTAGCTTGCCCACCCAGACAACTGCCTCGGGGTTGTCGCCGTTGACGTGGAAGACCGGGCAGTCGAAGCCCTTGGCCAGGTCGGTGGCGTAGTGCGTGGAACGGCCGGAGTCCGGGGTGGTGGTGAAGCCAACCTGGTTGTTGACAACTACGTGGACGGTACCGCCGGTGGTGTAGCCGCGCAGCTTGGACAGGTTGATGGTTTCCTGGACCACGCCCAGGCCGGTGAAGGAAGCATCGCCGTGGAGCATGATCGGCACGACGGTGTGGCCCTCCGCGCCCTTGTCCAGGATGTCCTGCTTGGCACGTGCGATACCTTCCATGACCGGGTCAACGGCCTCGAGGTGAGACGGGTTAGCGGCCAGGGTGACCTTGATTTCGCCGTCACCAAACATCTGCAGGTGCTCACCCTCAGCACCCAAGTGGTACTTCACGTCACCCGAGCCGCCGAGCTGGCCGCCCTTGTAGTTGCCGTCGAACTCACCGAAGATATCTGCCAGCGGCTTGCCCACGATGTTGAAGAGCACGTTGAGGCGGCCGCGGTGCGGCATACCGATGACGACCTCGTCGAGGTCCTGGCCAGCGGCGGTGTCCACGATGGAGTCCAGCAGGGCGATGAGGGACTCAGCGCCCTCCAAGGAGAAGCGCTTCTGGCCCACGTACTTGGTCTGCAGGAAGTTCTCGAAGGCTTCAGCCGCGTTGACCTTCTGCAGGATGTACTTCTGCTCAGAATTGGTCGGCTTCGGCATGCCGGCCTCAATCTGCTCCTGCAGCCAGCTGCGCTCATCACGGTCCAGGATGTGGGCGTACTCGGAGCCGACCTTGAGGGTGTAAGCGGAGCGCAGGCGGGTAACCACCTCACGCAGCGTCATGGTCTCCTTGCCGCCGAAACCGCCGACGTTGAAGGTGCGGTCCAGATCCCAGATGGTCAGGCCATGGGTAGCCAGGTCGAGGTCGCGGTGATCCGGCCAAGGAAGGCCCGGCTGCTTCCAGCCCAGCGGGTTGATGTCAGCCAGCAGGTGGCCGCGGGAGCGGTAAGCCTCGATGTACTGCAGGACGCGCGTGTTCTTGTCGACGCCCGTGTTGGGGACGTCGGCAGCCCAGCGGAAGGGCTGGTAGGGAACGCCCAGGGACTCGAAGAGCTCGTCCCAGAAGGCGTCGTCCAGAATGAGCTGGCCGATGGTGCGCAGGAACTCACCAGACTCAGCGCCCTGGATAACGCGGTGATCATAGGTGGAGGTGAGGGTAACCAGGCGTCCGACGCCCAGGTCTGCCAGACGGTCCGCGGAGGTGCCGGCGAATTCAGCCGGGTAGTCCATGGAGCCGACACCGATGATGGCGCCGGAACCCTTGGTCAGGCGGGCGATGGAGTGACGGGTGCCAATGCCGCCCGGGTTGGTCAGGTTGATGGTGACGCCGGAGAAGTCATCCATCGTCAGCTTGTTCTTGCGGGAGCGGTCAACGATGTCCTGGTAGGCATCGATGAACTCGGAGAAGGTCTTGTTCTCCGCCTCCTTGATGGCAGCCACGACGAGGGCGCGGGAACCATCCTTCTGCGGGAGGTCGATGGCCAGGCCCAGGTTGACGTGCTCCGGCTGGACCACGGTGGGCTTGCCGTCCTTGATTTCGTAGCGCACGTTCATATCCGGGTGGATCTGAACGGCCTTGACCAGCGCGTAGCCCAGGATGTGGGTGAAGGAGATCTTGCCGCCGCGGGTGCGCTTGAGGTGATCGTTGATCATCGCACGGTTTTCCCACATAAGCTTGACCGGGATGTCGCGCACGGTGGTGGCGGTGGGGATCTCCAGGGACTCGTCCATGTTCTTGGCGATTGCCTTGAACATGCCCTTGAGTACGCGGGAACCCGGCTCCGGTGCGTCCTTGATGCGGTCCAGCGGGGACTCGGACTTCTTCTCCGCTTTCTTTGCGGACTTAGCGGCCGCGGCGGAAGCCTTAGAGTCGCTCGGTGCCTTGGCACCCGGTGCGGCAGGGGACTTCTCTGCAGCCTGTGCCGCACCCTTCTTCTGTGCGGGGGTGGTGGCCGGAGCGTCCGCAGCCTTGGACTGTGCGGCCGACTTCGGTGCCCCGTTGGCCTCAAAGTACTCGCGCCACTCCTTGTCTACGGAGTTCGGGTCCTTTGAGTACTGCTGAAACTGTTCGTCAATCAGCCACGCATTCGGGCCATAGATGCTCGAGTTGCTCACGGCAGATGCTCGCCTCTTTCTGTGCTTCTAAGTTTGTCTTTATTCGACTCTAGTAGGCCAATCCACGGGTGCGAAAGGCACCCCGAAAAGTGTCTTCCTTTATGATACGGGCCCTGTAAGTTTGGCCACTATCCTGGGCGCGTTTCGCGGCCTTTACTCCCCCTGCAGGGGGGAGAGTTGGGTGTTGGCATGGTCAATAACTTGGCGGCCCAATTTGCGGTTGGCGGTTGTTCCCAACACCGCGCCTACACCCATCGGCAGCAGCTTAGACACCCATGCCCACTTCAGCTTCTTGGTGGCCTGCTTCATAAACAGCTTGGTCAGGCGGCCGTTGAGGCCGCTGAGGGTAGGGCCGGAGAAGCGCGAGAGAGTAGCCGCGGAGGTTACACCGGACAGTGAGGTCACATCGCCCACAAAGGTATCGACCAAGGCGCTGCCCTGGGAGCCGGTAAGCACCACCAACACGAGTGCACGGCGGCGCTCCTTATCCCGGATGTCGTCACCGCGCAGGTGCGCCGAGGCGAGGATGTACCACGCGGCTGCTTCGAGGAAGACCAAGGATTCAGCGCCAACGGTGGCCGCGCCGGTAACGAGGCCGATACCGGGGATAGCAGCGGAGGCACCGGCGGCGGCACCCGTACCGGTGATGATGTTCATGAAGTGCTTGTCAATGAGCGCTTGGAGCTGAGCCGGGCTGGCGTCGGCGTTGCGCTTCTTTAGACCTTCGACGTAGTTGATGATGACGGAAGACTGCACCGAGACGATCTTGTCGATGGCCCCTAAGAAACCTTGGGTAATGCGGTTGGACTCATCAACCTCCAAGGTGCCTACGGTCTCGGAAGTGCTGGCCCCTTCTTTAGATGAATCCCGGCGGCTAACAGTTTTGTTCTTTTTGTCAAAGACCTTGTCGAGCATTGTCTCACCTTATTTCTTTGCTAATGCTGATTGTGAATCTGAACTGTATGTTCACCACCGTATCGAAAAAGCTTTATTGAGCGCGTCGGCAAGCTAGCACACTAGGGTATGAGACATGAGCGAGTTTGAGCCTTCCCCTCCGCGTGAGGTCAGCGCGGCCGCGGCGCGCTTGCTTGCAGATTCCCTCCACGCCCGTGCCCGCGCCGCCCACGAGGCAGCACGCACCGCGCTTGCCGACGATCTCACGGTCCTCACCAGCGGCGGTTGGGTACGTGGCTGCATCGAAGAGGAATTGCGCACGGACCGTCCGCTGAGCGCGCCCGTGCGATCGTGGCGCGGGATTCCCTTCGGCGCGGATACGTCGGGCGCGAACCGTTTCATGGAGCCGCGCCCGGCCCCGGCCTGGGAAGGGATCCGGGATTGCCGCGAGTTTGGCCACGTTGCTCCGCAGCCGGTCTATTCCTGGACCGACCGCATTGAAGGCGCAGAGGACTGCCTGACTCTCGATGTCGTCCGCCCGCACCATGCGGGTGGGGTCGATGCACCGTCGGGTTCTCAGGAAGGGGAGAAGCTGCCCGTCGTGGTGTATCTACACGGCGGCAGCTTCATCGTGGGCTCCTCCCACATGTTGATGCTGCGCGGTTTCGAATTCGCGGCGCAGATGGGCGTGGTCTATGTTTCGGTGAATTTTCGCCTGGGGGCTTTGGGCTACCTTGACGTCCGCAGTCTTGGCGGGGAGGCCTGTGCCAACCCGGCCGTGGCGGACCAGGTTTTGGCTTTGGAGTGGGTGCGGGACAATATCGCGGCCTTCGGCGGGGACCCAGACAACGTCACGCTCATGGGGGAATCCGCCGGCGGTGCGGCGGTCCTGACGTTGATGGCTGTTCCGCGCGCCGAGGGCCTGTTCCACCGTGCGATTGCTCAATCACCACCTATCGGCATGATCCATTCGCGAGCGCAGTCAGTCTTTTGGGCCCGCGAGCTGGTCCACAAGATGGCCTTGCCGCGTGATACCACCGCGGATGATCTGCGCCGCGAGGATTTCGCGGACGTGGTGCGCTCCGGTCAGTCCATGATGTGGCGCGCGGGCGAGTTACTGTATCTAAATTCCTGCTATGCGCCGACTGTCGACGGCGACCTCATCCCACAGCACCCCATCGAGGCCTTTGAGGCCGGCAACCAGCACCCCGTGCCGTTACTTGTAGGAACTAATTCCGGTGAAGCTAGTTTTGGCAAGTTCCTCTACCAGCGTCAGAGTGCGCGTGAGCGCGCAGCGCTGCGCCTGTTAGCTTCCTTCGATCCGGAGAGCGCACCGGATGTCGTCGCGGCATACGGCGGTGCGGTCTCGCGCCGCGACTTCGGGGACTTGCTTACCGACGCCCTCTTCTGGGCCCCCACCGTCCGCGTGGCTTCAGAGCATGCGCGGCGCTATCCGACGTGGATGTACCGCTTCGACTTCGCCCCGGCAGCACTGCGTTGGTTGGGCTTGGGAGCGATGCACTCGATGGAGCTCTCCAATATCTTTGGTGATCCGGGAGCATCACGCGTCTCCTTCCTCACCAGCATTGCTAAATCCTCCGAAATGGAGGAGGTGACCGAGACCATGCAGGCGCAATGGGGCGAGTTCATCAGGGGAGGGGCTCCTGAAGACAACTGGCCGCAATATCGCGCACCGCAGCGCTCGACGATGGTTTTCGATGTGGAGCCGCGCGTCGAGGAGGCACCGATGGAGGGACGTCGTCAAGCGTGGGAGGCCTACGACATGTTGGAGTGGGGCACCGGGCGCCCGGAGATTCTGAAGGAACTGGGATTCCTGCTTGAGGACGGCAGCTATTGAGGGCAAACGCAGGTAAGATGTGTGGGGCCTTGGCAGCAGCCTGGGTGAGACTCCCACATGGATGGATGTTTATCACATGAGCTTTTTTGAAGATATCGCCTCTGCGCTGGACGGGGAGGGCATTGAGTCCCGCGTCAATGACGATGTGATGTTCGTGCCCATCACCTCCGATTTGGAAATCCAGTTTGTGGAAATTGACCCACTTCTGCCAGCCGCCAACGTATATATCGCCGCCGCCGACGTGGACGAGGATGACGAAGACTTCGAGGCCGTTTTGGTGTCCGTGGCGTTCTCTGTGGAGGATGCGGTTGAGGCCGTATCCCGCCACATCGCCACGGACCAGGTGGTGACGGTGCTGCGTGACCTGCTGGAGGGCACCGATGAGCGCATCGCTGAGTTGGAGTTTGTCCAGGACGAATTCAACCCGAACCTCGTCGTGGCGGAGGTAGCCAATGACTCGGAACTGCGCGTGCTGGTGGAGACCATCGACGGTGTCCCGAGCGCGGTCGTGCGTTTCCTCTCCTTCGACTTTGATGAGGAAGAGCTCGATGAGCTGGAGGATGAGGCAATCAGCAAGCTCTGGGACATCGAGACTCCAGAGGACCTGAGCGAAGAAGAGCGCGTTGCCATCTTCGGCGACGCGGAAGACGTGGACGGCGGGCTAGCCCCCATCATCGAGGTTCCTGCCGAGGCCCTCGAACTGGGCACCTACACTGATTTTGACCGTCTCTTTGACGTGCTGAGCCTTGTCTCCGATCAGGCCTTGGACTGGGAAGCCCAGCTGGTTAGCATCGATGACTCCGATTTTGACGAGCCTGATGTCTATGACATCTTCGGCGCCGATGATGAGGACGAGGATGACGTTCTTTTCGACGACGATGACGACGATGATGATGACGATGACTCCGACATCGAGGAAGGCGACGCCGACGACTAGAAGCGTCCGGGGTAGGGTAGGAGCGTACTTTTCCTAACGTCGATGAGGAGCAACCAAGACAAATGCCGATTGGCAAGGCATCACTGAGCCAGCGTCTGTGTGTTGGCACCGCGCTAGTGTGCGTGGCCTTGTCTTGGGTCCTGTCGTTGCGCTCGGACTATGGCCATCGTGATTTTGTCTTTTCCTCCGTGCTTTCGACCGGCGTGTGGTGCCTGAGTCTGCTCGGCGCAATTCTCTTCATTGCCGCACAGTGGCGGTCCTTGGGTAACCACGCACTGTTCAACCCTTTGCTTGCAGTGGCGGCAAACCTCCTCTTGTCGTCGTTGATCTTCAACATCAACATCCCCTTGTACCTCGACATGATGGGCACGGCTTTCATAGCAATCGTTTACGGCCCCGTCTTGGGAATGGGCACCGCAGTGTTGAGCGCTTGCCTGGCTAGTATCAATAACCCGTCGCTCTTGGCGTATTTGCCAACAGCCGTGGTGGTGGCCTATTTGTTTGGCTGGCTTGCGCGCCGTGGTGCGTTTAAACGAATGCTGGCCATGATGCTTGCTGGTACCGGTCTGGGCATTGTCGCAGGATTGTTGTCCGCCGTTTCTACGTGGTTACTACCCAGCGATTACGGCCAGCGCGGCCCCGCTGAACTAATAGCGCTGTGGGAGCTCATACTGCATGATGAACGCCTCGCCATACTGCTTCAGAACCTGTGCTCTGACGTCATTGACAAGACGTTTACGGCGCTTGTGGTGTGCATTGCAATCCGCTTGGCGCCGAAACCCATCCTCCGCCTTTATGACTACCCGGAGACGCGCCCAGCATTGGATCGCGTGCTGACGGAGGACAGGTTCTCACTTTCTCTTGATGAGGAGCCGCCCAAAGGTTTTCTGGACCGGACCCAGCGCTATTTCTAGCGACTGAGCATCTCAATTAGATAAGGCCCACCGGTATTAGGCGGCCTGACTAAACCCTTCGAAAAGGGAAAGCGGGGAATGCACCGGTGTGTAGGTGCTATCCACCAGCCACACGAACGTAGCCGCGCTGCTGCTGGAAATCTCATGCACTGCGGAGACGAGTTCTTCAGGAACTAGGGCTCGCACCCACGCTTCCGCTAGTGAGGGGGCGACGGGGCGGCCAGTGGGATCAGTAATGCGCACCGTAACGAGGTAGGAGGGCACGCGCTTTTCGCCATACCCCAGAACGCGGGCCTTAGCCCGCTCACCCACGCGGTGGCGCGTAATAGTAAGCGTCAGGGGGAGCGCTTCACCGCCATATATCTCTACCGGTGGCAATACCTTTGATGGCGGGCGCCACTGTGGCGTCGGCCGCGCAAGCGAGCGTGGATGGCGGATGATGCTCTCTATGGAGCGAAGCGTTTCGTGGTGATGGTAGAGGATATCCGCGGTGAGTTCACCGGTGCTGAGAGTGGACGGGGACTGAACGGAAGTGTGAATGCTGCTGTAGTTCTTCATGGCCCACACACTAGAAATCCACGCGGACATCACCGAACCTTTAAGGGAACGTATGTTCGATGAAACGTTCGGCGATTTGACGGGGTGGGATACAGTGAATGGCGATATGAAAAATACTGCAGCTCCGCAGGTTAAAATCCCGCGGGAAATTTGGGTCATGGTCACCGCCGGGTTCATCATCGCCTTGGGGTACGGGCTCATTGCGCCGCTGCTTCCACAGTTCATCGTCAGCTTCGACGTCTCGATGGCCGCAGCCGGCCTCGTTGTCTCCGTCTTTTCCGCTAGCCGCCTTGTCTTCGCCCCGGCCGCCGGCTTCCTCATTGACCGCGTGGGCACGCGCCGCGTGTACGTGACAGGTTTGTTCACCGTGGCGCTCACCACCGGTTTGGTGGGAATGGCGCAGGAATACTGGCAGATCGTCGCCTTGCGGGCTATCGCCGGCATTGGCTCGACGATGTTTACTGTCGCGGCGATGGGGCTCATCGTGCGCCTGGCACCGCCCAGCATCCGCGGGCGCTGTTCGGCCACCTACGCCACATCCTTCCTTCTCGGCAACGTGATTGGTCCGCTCGTGGGTGCGAGCCTTTCCTTCCTGGGCTTCCGGTGGCCCTTCTTTATTTACGGCACCGGTGTGGCCATCGCCGCGCTGGTTGTGTGGATCCTCATGCCGTCGGTCAATCGCGCCGATGAGCGCCGGCGCCAACTCCGTCCGATGCACTTGGCGGAAGCCTGGGAGGATACCGCCTACCGGGCGGTACTGACGTCGAACTTTGCCCAAGGCTGGATCAACATGGGTGTGCGCGTGGCTGTCCTCCCTCTGTTCGCAGCCGCCATTTTTGCCAACGGTGCCTCCACGTCGGGCGTCGCTCTGGCGGCCTTCGCCGCCGGCAACGCCATTGTCCTGCAGTTCTCCGGATCATGGTCCGACCGGGTCGGACGTCGCCCGCTCATCATTGCAGGACTGGTGGGCTCCGCATTGTTCGTTGGTACGCTGGGCTTGGCGACGAACATCGTATCCCTCCTCATCCTCTCCGCCCTGTCCGGCGCGGCATCGGGCCTCATCGCACCGTCGCAGCAAGCAGCCGTGGCGGACATCGTCGGCTCGCAGCGCTCGGGCGGACAGGTGCTGTCGACGTTCCAGATGGCGGGTGACTTCGGGCAGATTTTAGGCCCGATTTTCATCGGGCTGCTGGCGGATAGGTACGGATTTGAGACCGCTTTCGGGTTCTGCGCGCTCGTGGCTGCGGCCGGCATTGTTGCGTGGGCATTCGGCCGCGACATCTTGGGTGAGCGGAAGATCATTCTGCGTGGGTTGCGCCGCCGCTACCACCCGCGGCGATAGAGAGCAGAATAGTCCGACTGCGAATTGCTAGCGGAGTTGTGCTGACGGAGTTTCGGGGCGAGACTAATGCTACTTAGCTCGTGTGGCGCGCTTTCTTGCTGCATGCAGCCCAGCGTGGGGTGGTGCCAGTCTTGAAGCTGCGTTCCCTAAAACGCGTAAACCCATACACGGAAGTTTCGGAACCGGTATCTGGGCGGTTCCAGCGCTTTTGGCTACGCTCGCTCGCGGCTCCCATAACCGACCTCCATTTTTCTGCACCAAGGCAACAGAGATTAATTACTTCTTAATCTGCTAAGAAAGGATTAATTTATGGTGGTTATGGCGTCAACTTCCCCGGTTTGGCTCAATGTGAGGTTTAAGCCACAGTGCGCCCGGCTGCATAGAGCTGCTTGGGCATGTCACGGCGGAGGCTCCATTCGAACTGGATCGGCTTTTCACCGCTGTGCGTGACGTAGTCGACGTTTCCTAGGAAGGTATATGCCGAAGCCGTGTCCACCTTGTTCTTCTTATTAAAACGGGTTGCGATGATGATGTTGCCGTTGAGCTCATGGTGGTGGATGTAGCGGCGGGCCATCGCGGACTTAAGTGATGTGGTGGATTGGGATTCCCAGTGCAAACGATCCGGTGCTAGCGGGTAATCGCGGTAGTTTGTCGAAGCACTAACGTTCTCATCCTTTTGGAAAGTAACCAGGAAAAGATCAGTGTTAGAGGCATCGAAGCGGCGGACTCCTTCGCGTGGGAGGTTGGCGAGCTTGCGCAGAGAGCCATCGTCCAAAGCGCCGACGAGTTCGGCGAGGCTGTAATCCGCGTGTGTTTCCAAGACACTATTCGTCGATTTCTCTGGGATGACTCGGGAGCGGTCGAGTGTGAGCCGCATAACCTGAGTTACTTCGGCGACGAAGGCAGGGCAGGCGCGGATGATGCCCAGGGCCTGGTCAATGGTCTCTGGGATTGCCGTATTTGAGTTCGCCCACAGAGCCAGCACAAGCATGGTGGCGTACCGGACTTGCTCGGGGGTCATATCGTTCTCATATGGCCCATCCGGAGAAACCAGGAGACTGTAGGCCGCTACGCGGTTGGGATCGTTGATGTGTAGCAGCACCCGGATTCGGCTGAGTAGAAACTCTTCGTGCTCGCTCGCAGGGCCGGAGGGCAGCAGGTTCTCGTCGCGAAGCAGCGTGGTCCACGTAATGCCCTTGCGACGGTAGATGTCTTCCACGGGGACGCCAGAGCTATTTATGAAGCTTGCGAGGTCGGTCGAGCCGTAGTCAGTAATGAGTGCTCGTATCTTCTTAACGGTGTTCCGGGCCAAGCGTTTGATGTTCTTTAGAACGCGCTCGGTCGTCACGCGGTCCAAGGTGATGCTAGAGCCAGGCGGGGCAGTAGGGAATCCTTGCTCTACCTCCTTGGCGAGGTTCTTTCCGCGAGCGGCGGTAAGCACCTTGAAGCGCTCTTCGAAATCGAATTCCTCGTGCTGGAGACCTAAGAAATCAAAGACGGTGCAGTCGTTTTTTCCTTCGTTGAGGCGCCAAGCTGTTGGACAAAGAGCACTGGGCTTTGCGTCGGGCGCAGAAGCAACAGCGTGTTGACCGCTGGGATGTCGACGCCTTCGTTGAAAATATCGACCGCGAAGATGATCTTGATAGTTCCCTCGCGAAGCTGCTCGATGGCGCGACGACGCTCATCAACGTTGAGCTTGCTGCTGACCGCTAGGGCAGGGATGCCGAAAAGGTTGAATTGCTCCGCCATGTATTCGGCGTGGGCGATGGTCACGCAGAAGCCAAGGGCTTTCATTTCGGAGAGATCGAAGATGCGACGGTTGAGCTCATTGATGATGAACCTGGTGCGCTTCTCTCCGGCCTTGATATAAAACTCGCTCAGCTCCGAAGCTTGGTAGTCCTTCTTTCCACGGTTCCAGGTCAGGCTCGTCAGGTCGGTATCATCGTCTACTCCGTAGTAGTGCAACGGCGTGAGGAGCTGGAGACATAACGCATCCCAGAGGCGAAGCTCATGGGCTACGCGATAGTCGAAATATTTTTGGACATTCTCGCCGTCACCGCGCTCCGGTGTGGCCGTGAGGCCAAGGAGTTCACGTGGTTGCAGGTAGTCCAGAACTGCGCGGTAGGTCGAAGCTTCGGCGTGGTGGAACTCATCAATGACGACGACCTCAAAATGGTCCGGTGCAATCTGGGTCAGGCGCTTGCCATGCAGAGACTGGATGCTCGCGAAGACATGGTCCCACTGGGCAGGCTGTTCACCGCTGAGGAGGAGCTCGCCAAAGCTGGCAGTGCGAAGAACCTCGCGGTACGTCCGCTGGGCCTGGGTGAGAATCTCACGCCGGTGGGCAATGAAAAGCAGCCGTGGCCTTCGCCCCAGCTTCTCGCAAAGGCGGCGGTAGTCCAATGCGGCCACGACCGTCTTGCCTGTACCGGTGGCGGCAATGAGGAGGTTGCGGTGACGATCGTGAACTTCGCGCTCGGACTCTAAAGCTTCGAGCATCTCTTCTTGGTAGGGGTAGGGCTCGACGCGAAGGCCAGATAGCTCGAGCTTTTCGCCGGGCTTTGATTCGAGGAATTTGGCGCTGCCGAGAGCCTCTTTGAGGCGCGCGTAGTCCTTCTCCGGAACAAAGGTTTTGAAGTGATTGTCGTACCAATAGCTATCGAAGGTCTTGATGAACTTCTCAATGATCTCCGGCGTGGAGGAACGAGAACCTCGGACGTTCCATTCCCAACCATCAACCAGCGCTGAGCGCGAAAGGTTTGAGCTGCCGATAAACGCGGTGTCGAACCCGGATTTTCGCCGAAAGAGCCAGGCTTTGGCATGCAAACGTGTGCTCTTGTGTTCGTAGCAAATGCGGACTTCAGCACCGTAATCTTCCACGAGTCGGCGCACTGCGGCTGCTTCGGTCGCCCCGCAGTAAGTGGACGTAATGACTCGCAACGGAATCTGGTGATCCCTGAGGTATTCCAGTTCATCGCTGATGATCGCAATGCCCGAGCTCTTGATGAAAGCGCACAGCAGATCGACGGAGTCCGCCGTTCTAATCTCGCGAGCGATTTCGACCGACATATTGGTGTCGTCCACGCTGTTGGTGAACAAGGCACTGGTGTTGAGCGAGACTTCCGGAAGCTCCGGGGCCTCCTCGAGCTCTGATCGATAGATGGCGTAGAGCAGCTGTTCTGCGGCGATAGACTCATCCGCACCGAGGTGTTGTGCTAGCGCATTGATGAGGGCAACGCGGTCTTCCGCCTTCGTCATCTCGGTGAGTTTTTGTTCAAGTGATTTGGCAAAATGCTGGGACACTGCCGCGGCGAAGCGCGGATTGACGTCCTTCGTGGACTCGTGAGCGATGCCAGTAGCAGCCGTGGGGCGAGCCCGTTTGGTCTCCTCGATCCGCTCCTGAATACGAGCGGTGACGGGGGTTTCGTAGATGCCGAAGGGCAGGATGGATTCGGAGCTCATAGGCGCGAAGAAATGAGTTTGACGGTGGGAATGTCTGCGGGAGCCCAGTCGAGTTCCCGTGCCGTGGCAGGGGTCACCCAACGCGTCTCGTCGTGATCACTAAGGGTTAGTTCACCGGACTCGAGGCGGCACAGAAAAGTAGTTAGTTCAATGGTGGCGAAGTCATACTCGTACACGGTCGTGGTGACTTTGTCGCCAACGGTTGCGGTTACGGAAAGCTCTTCCTTGATCTCACGCGCGAGCGCCTGCTCTGGGGTTTCGCCAGTTTCAATCTTGCCGCCCGGAAACTCCCACATGCCGGCGAGGGACTTACCAGGAGCCTTGCGGCAGGCAAGGAAGCGATTGCCGTCTGTGAAGACGGCTCCGACAACGCGAATCGGTGAACTCATGGGGACCAGTATGCCGGCTGGCCCCGCTCTTATCTAGGAATTCGCGTCCGTGGCAGCAGAAAAATGCGCCGTCACAATGTCATCAATCAATCGCGCGGCCAGCTTGGCGGTGTGGGCGTCGATGTCGAAGGTGGGGTTGAGCTCGACGACGTCGACAAGCGCCAGGCGTCCCGTGGCGGCGATGGTGAGTGCGAGTTCCCGGATGATGTTTAACGGCACGCCGAGGCCTGCGGGGGCGGAGACGCCAGGGGCTTGGTCGGCGGGCAGAACGTCCAAGTCGATGGAGAGGTGGATGGGTGTGGTGCCGGCGCAGATGCGCGCGGCGGTGTCGCGCACCTGTGCGCGGTCCATGCTGAGCAATTCCTCGTCGAGGACGACGGTGACGCCGAGGGTGGAGGCTTCGTCGAAAAGCACCGGCGTGTTGTTAGGACGGGAGATTCCCAGGACGGAATAGTCGAAGTCCTCGCGGCCGACCAGCTCAGAAATTTGCTTGAACGGGGTGCCGGAGGTGGGCACGTCCGCGGTGCGGAGATCGAAATGCGCGTCCAGGTTGATGATCTGCAGTGGGCCCTGGGCGCGGAAGGCGCCGCGGTGGGAGCCGAAGGCCGTCTCATGGCCGCCGCCGAGGATGATGGGCAGGTGCCCGGCGCGCGAGAGCGATTCCACAGCGTCGGAGAGGCGCTCGTGGGAGCCCTCCAGGTCGGTGCCTTGAGTGGTGATCGTGCCGGCGTCGTAAAGCGGGTGCGTATGGTGCAGCGCCAGGGAACCCAGGGCGCTGCGCAGAGCGGCCGGGCCCGCAGCAGCGCCGGGGCGGCCATGGTTGCGCTCAACGCCCTCGTCGGAGGCAAAACCCAGGAGTGCAACGCCGGATTCTGCCTGGGGCTTGGCGACGTCCAGCGGGCGAACCACGCTGTGCCACCGCGCATGCTCGGGGCCCGGGCCATCGGAGCGGCCGGACCACTCGGGGGCAGGGGAGTAGGCGGGGGCATCAACGGTGTTCATGGTTATCCTTTCGCGTCTGTTCCTTGCGGGCCCGTTCCCTGTGGGGCCCGCGCGGCGGTGCGGCGGCCGGTGAGGTAGAAGATGGCCGTCATGAGGAGGATGAAGATAACGCCCGTGGCGAGTGCCGGGCGGTACTGCTCCTGCCACACCATGATGCCAAAAGTGAAGATGATGAAGGCGATGGAGAAGTATTGGCCCCAAGGCCAGAAGGGGACGGTGTATTCCAGGCTGGCGCGTTCTTCGGTGGGCATCTGGCGGCGGGAGGCCACGTGGGCCAGGAGGATCATCAACCACACGTAGATGGTGGCGAAGGTGGCCAGGGAGGCGATGATTTCGAAGACATTCTCCGGGATGAGCGCGTTGAGCGCGGTGCCGATGATCATGACGATGAGCAGGATAATCATGGTCATGACGGGCACACCCCGAGTCTTCTTCGCCATGATCTGCGGCGCGAGGTTCTGGCGTGCCAAGCCGGTGAGGACGTTGCCGGCGCCGAAGAGATCGGCGTTGATGGCAGAAACCGCCGCGGTGATGACGACGACGTTGAGGGCGGCCGCGGCCCAGGTGACGCCGAGGGTGGAGAAGATTTGGACGAAGGGGCTTTCCTCACCGGTGATGCTGCGCCAGGGGTTGATCATGAGGATGACCAGGATGGCCAAGACATAGAACAGCAGGATGCGCACCGGGATGGTGTTGACGGCCTTCGGCACGGACTTGGCGGGATCTTCTGCCTCCGCACTGGCCACACCGACGATCTCCGTGCCGCCGAAGGCGAAGAGGACCAGGATGAAGGAGGCGACCATTCCGGAAATACCGTTGGGGAAGAAACCGCCATCGTTGACCAGGTTGGCCGGGCCGGTGGTCTCCGCGGTGGAGAGGCCGAATACTAGGACAGCCACGCCGCCGAGGATCATCGCGATGACCGCACCAACCTTGACGATGGTGAAGGCGAATTCCAGCTCGCCGAAGGCCTTGACGGTGGCGAGGTTGGCGCCGCCGACGAGAAGCAGTGTGGCGGCTACCCACACCCATTTGGGCGAGCCGGGGAACCAGAATTGCATGTAGACGCCGATGGCGGTGAGATCCGCCAGGGCCACGATGACCATCTCGAAGGCGAACATCCAGCCAGTGATATAGCCGGCCCAGGGGCCTAGGAAGGTGCGGGCGTACTCGGCGAAGGAGCCAGTGACGGGGTGGTGCACGGACATCTCACCGAGTGCGCGCAGGAGGAAGTAGACGACGGCGCCGCCGAGAAGGTAGACCAAGAGCACCGAGGGGCCGGCGGCTTGGATGGCGCCGGCGGAGCCATAGAACAGGCCGGTGCCGATGGCCGAGCCTAAGGCGATGAAGTGCAGGTGCCGGTGTTTCAAGCCGGGGCGCTTGGCGGTGGTTTCTGCCACGGGGATGCGTCCTCCTCTGTCCCCTGTATGGCGCTTGGTGGTCCTAGCGCCGCGGATTAAGGGGAGTAGTTGGTGCGGGTGGGTCTGGGAGTTACTTTCCTCTAGTTCAGACGTGGGGTCAATTTTGTGGTGGGGTGGCACGGTTGGGCTCTATGGCGGGGAACTCATTCCGCTTGTGGGGGTGACGTGTGTGACAAGTATGTGTGGTGCCGCTAGTATGTGGAAGACCTGCGTGTGGCTGTCGCGTGGGCACGGCTTCAAGCAACCGCCTTTTCTTGGCGTGTGCTTGATCGGCGCGATCATTTAAGAGAACGCGTTTGTGGCCATGCTAATGACGTGTAGTTTCCACCACCGTGAGGTAGAACATGAACTCTGAAGACGCAATCGTTGACGCCTTCTACGAGAGCGACGACGATGTCCCCTCCAAGAAGGGCATCTGGCGCCTCTTTGTCTACAGCGCTATTGGCGCTTTCGTATTCTTCTTTCCCATTAGCTATGACGGAAAGAAGTCCATCCCGCTTGACCACATGGTCACCATCATCCGCACTTATGCCGATGCCTTCGTGCCCTGGTTCATCCTGGCGCTGGCGCTTTATGGCATGGTGCGCAGCATCGTGAACAAGAATTGGCGGGAGGGGCCACTGCAGGCGGTCTTTACCGCGCTCAACGTGGTGGGCCTAGTGGTCTCCTTCCTCATGGTCATTGGAACGCTGCCGGGAGTGCTGGCCAACGAGGACATCGTGCCCTTCCTGTGGAATTCCATTGCCACTCCGGTAGGCCTTATCGTGCCGATTGGCGGCGCCTTCCTCGGCCTTCTGATTGGCTATGGCCTCCTGGAATTCGTCGGCGTATTCATGCAGCCCATCATGCGCCCGCTCTGGCGCACGCCGGGGCGCTCCGCCATCGATGCGGTGGCCTCCTTCGTGGGCTCTTACTCGCTGGGAATCCTGATTACTGACCGCGTGTATCAGCGCGGCGGCTACACTGCGCGTGAGGCATCCATCATCGCGACGGGCTTCTCGACGGTCTCGGCGGCCTTCATGGTGATCGTCGCCAAGCAGCTCGATCTGATGGGCATGTGGGGCACCTACTTCGCGGTATCCCTCGTGGTGACCTTTGTGGTTACTGCAATCACTGTGTGGATTCCGCCGCTGAGCAGGATCCCTGATGAGTACGTGGACGGCGTGCAACCGGACCCCGAAAAGCCGGTCAAGGGTAACTTCATCAAGGCCGCGTGGCGCGAGGCGCTGCTGGCGCTGGACCGCGCGCCGTCCTTGGGTGCTGCCATTTGGGAGAACCTGCGCGATGGCGTGCGCATGGCGGCGGCAATCGTGCCCTCCATCATGTCCGTGGGCCTGATCGGCCTTCTGCTGGCTAACTTCACTCCACTTTTCGATTGGTTGGGCTACCTGTTCTATCCCTTCGCGTGGATTGTCCAGCTGCCGGAACCGGAGCTGGCGGGCAAGGCCGCGGCAATGGGCATTGCGGAGATGTTCCTGCCGGCGACGGCAGTGGCGGGCTCTGAGAGCATGGTGCTCAAGTTTGTCATCGGCGTGGTGGCGATTTCCGCCATCATCTTTTTCTCCGCGCTGGTGCCCTGCATCCTGGCCACCAAGATTCCGATCAAGCTGTGGCAGATTGTGGTCATCTGGTTCGAGCGCGTGGTGCTGACCATCATTATTGCGACGCCGATTGCCTTCCTGGTGACCTAAGGAAGGCTCAGTCGAGGGCTCACTAGAATGTGGGCCCATGAGTACCTCCCGAGTCCCGGCGGCGCGCAACGCGCTGGAAATCCTCCGGCTGCTGTCCACCATCGACGTGCCGATTTCCGCCGCGCGCATTCGCAGTGAGCTGAACCTGCCGCGCTCGTCCACCTACCACCTGCTCAAGGAGATGGTAGACGCGGGATTCGTGGTGCACCTCCCGGAGAACCAAACCTATGGGTTGGGGCTCGCTGCCTATTCCATGGCCGCGGCTTATGCCACGCAGCAGCCCCTCGTGAAGGCAACGCAGGGGCACCTTGAACGTATCGCTAGCACTGTGGGCGGCTCGGGGCACCTGTCGCGCTTGGCGGGTTCGGAGATCCTCTACCTCAACGAGGTGCGCGCGCCGGGGGCGCTGTCACTGGTCACGGAGAGGGGAGTGCGCCTGCAGGCACAAAAGACGGCCTCCGGGCGCGCCATGCTGGCGCTGCTACCAGAAGCGGAATGGCGGGCGGCATATTTCCCTGGTTCTCTAGGCTTCGGCGAATACAAGGACATCTTGCGCCAGGTGCGTGAGCGCGGGTGGGCCGAAGAAGTTGAGGTGGTGGCGCGGGGGCAGGCGTCGGTTGGCGTGGCGGTGGTAGACCACGTGGGCAGGCCCGCGGCGGCGCTGGCTGTGACCTTTCCCGTGGGCACCGTTGATGCCGCCGGCGCGGCGGAGAAATTACACGCGGCTGCGCAGCAGGTTGCGGCGAGGATGTACGGGCGCCGTTAGTGCGCGTGGGTGTGCGAGGTGCTTGCGCGCCGGGGAACCTGTTGTACTATGAGCGCAGCGCGTAAGGCTGTCGCGCGTATCACTATTTTTCTAAACTTGTGAAAGCAAGTACGTATTTTCGCGTGCCTTTTTACCCCTTATTGAAAGGGGTGAGGTGCGGGTAATGCAGTGACGTCGAAGGAGCCTTACATGTCCAATTCTTATCCCTCCACTGTGACCGTGGGCATCGGTGCGCTGAGCATCGAAGAGGTTGTAGCCGTAGCGCGCTATGGCGCACAGGTAGAGATTTCTGAGGATGCCCTGGCGGAAATCGCTTCCACTCGCGAGCGCGTCGAGGAGCTGGCCCAGGACCCGACTCCGGTATACGGCATTTCTACTGGTTTCGGCGCGCTGGCCCGCCGTCATATTCCGGAGGAGATGCGCGCGCAGCTGCAGCTCTCGCTCGTGCGCTCGCATGCGGCGGGCACGGGTCCGGAGGTAGAGCAAGAGGTCATTCGCGCGCTCATGTTGCTGCGTTTGTCCACCCTGTGCACGGGCCGCACCGGCGTGCGTCCGGTGGTGGCGCAGACCTATGCCGCGGTGCTCAATGCGAACATCCACCCGGTGGTCCGCGAGTACGGTTCCTTGGGCTGTTCCGGCGACTTGGCACCGCTCGCGCACTGCGCGCTGGCGCTGTTGGGTGAGGGCGAGGTGCGCGTCGATGGCGGCGACATCACCCCAGCCGCGGAGGCCCTGTCTGCTGCGGGCATTGAGCCGCTCAAGCTGCGGGAGAAGGAAGGCTTGGCGCTAATTAACGGCACCGACGGCATGCTTGGCCAGCTATGTCTGGCTATTACAGATCTGCGAGAACTGGCCAAGACCGCGGATATCGCTACCGCAATGACGGTGGAAGGTCTGCTGGGCACGCTGGTGGTCTTCGCCGATGACCTGCAGCAGCTGCGCCCGCACCCGGGCCAGGCGGATGCTGCGGCCAACATCCTGCAGGTCGCAGAGGGATCGGAGATTCTCGCGGCTGCCCTCGAGGAGTTTAAGAAGAAGCAGGTGCAGGACGCCTACTCGGTGCGCTGCGCCCCGCAGGTGGCCGGTGGTTTCCGCGATACCCTGGCGCACACCGCCTTGGTTGCGGAGCGGGAGCTCGCCGCGGCCGTCGACAACCCGGTCGTGGCCAAGGATGGGCGCGTGGTTTCCAACGGCAACTTCCACGGCGCGCCGGTGGCCTACGCGCTGGACTTCCTAGCCATCGTGGTGGCTGACTTGGCCTCCATCTCCGAGCGCCGGACCGACCGCTTCCTCGACGTCGCCCGCAACCGCGGACTCAACGCCTTCCTGGCCGATGACCCAGGCGTGGACTCCGGTCACATGATTGCGCAGTATGCGCAGGCTGGCATCGTCTCTGAGCTCAAGCGCCTGGCCAACCCGTCTTCGGCGGATTCCATCCCGTCTTCGGCGATGCAGGAAGACCACGTCTCCATGGGCTGGTCGGGCGCGCGCAAGCTGCGCAAGGCAGTCGATGGCTTGCAGCGCGTGCTTGCCATCGAAATTCTCACCGCCGCCCGCGCTATTGATATGCGCGAGGGCCAGCCGGCCAAGGGTACTGGCGCGGTCATCGACGCTCTGCGCCAGACTGTGCAGGGGCCGGGCACCGACCGCTACCTCTCCCCGGAGGTTGAGGAGACCGTGCGCCTAGTTAAGGAAGGTGCGCTGGTGGCTGCGGTAGAGGGGGCCGTCGGCACGCTGCGCTAACTCCACCCCAGCCCCATGGTCCACGCGGTCCATGGGGCTTTCTCGTCCGCCCTTGATTTCAAAAGTGCAGACCTGGAAGTACAGACCTGCTGGTCGTCGCAAAGCACTGCCTTGGCGCTTCACGACGCCCACGCTGCATGAATGCACTTCCAGGTCTGCACTTTTGGCTGGGCACCGGATTGCAGGTAGTGCGGCGGAGGCGAAGTACGGAAGCCTATCTGTGGCGAGGCGCACAAAGCTGGGTTATGAGTAGTGCATGAACAATGAACAACTCTTTAACTTCTTAGACCAGCATCTTATCGACCTTCGCAAGCTACCCAATGATGATCCCCGGTGGAAGAAGGTGCACGCCGGCAAGGTAGCCAAACTGGCGTGGTGCTTCGTACTGCCGATGATGCATTGGTACGAACTCAAGCCGTGGCAGAAGGAGACCACGAAGGCATATGTGCTCGGGTTGACCTTGCCCAAGGCAACATTAGTGGGAAAATCCGCCGCCCTTATTCACGGAATTCCGCTGGTTGTGCCGCCGACCGAATGGGAGGCAACGTTGCCTTCGAACTCGGTACCTCCACGATCTAAAGCCACTGTCCGTTATCGCCGCATGGACTTGCGCGGTAAAGAGACGGTGGTTCACGGGATTCGCGTGTCAACCCTGGAGCGCACGGCCATTGATATTGCGCGGTTCTATGGATTTGAGGAGGGACTCGTTGCCGTCGATGACGTGCGGGCGCGCAATGCTGGCCAGTTCTGGATTAGCGAGACGCTCGGCGCTATGGGGAGAGTTAAGGGTGTTGCCGCCGCGCGGCGGGCGGTTGCTGACAGCGTCAATTGCGCGGAGTCACCGTGGGAATCCTATGCCCGTGCCTTGATTCTTGCGGCGGACTACCCGGAGCTGCGCTGGGTCAAGGCGCAGTATGTGATTGAGAACTATCGAGCGGACCTGGTCATTAATGGGTGGTTGGTGATTGAGATTGACGGGAACGTCAAGTACCGCTTCGAGGCCGAAGAGGTAATACGCGCGGAGCATCGGCGGCAGCAAGCCATCCTCAATAAGGGTTACATCGTTTTGAGGTTTAGCCCAGAACAGTTGAGTTCGCGGCCTGACTATTTCCAGGAGACGGTGGGGAAGCACTTGGCGCGCGGCCCGCGTTTGTAGATGTGCAGACCTGAAAGTGCAGACCTGCTGGTCGTCGTCAAGCACTGCCTTGGCGCTTCACGACGCCCACCTGCATGAATGCACTTCCAGGTCTGCACTTTTGGGTTTGGTGGAGGCGGGCAGCGCGCCGCTGCAGTACTGGTCGTGCGACAGTCTTGTATCTGAGACAGCTAGGCCAAAAGTGTCCTGGCTCATGGTGCTGTGTCACAGTAACTTGTCCTGTGTGACGCCGACCAAGCCTCTAGGGACAGCCCCGGGAAACCGGCCTGGGGCTTGGGAAGGCGTCGAAAAGCACGAGCGAAAGGAAGTCATGTCTGAACCCCGCGAAGTACGCGCCCCGCGCGGAACCGAACTGAACGCCAAGTCTTGGCAGACCGAAGCCCCGCTGCGCATGCTCATGAACAACCTCGACCCCGAGGTTGCTGAGCGCCCCGAGGACCTCGTGGTCTACGGTGGCACCGGCCGAGCTGCCCGCAGCTGGGAGGCCTTCGATGCCATCGTGGAGTCGCTCAAGGACCTTGAGTCTGATGAGACCCTGCTGGTGCAGTCCGGCAAGCCGGTGGGTATCTGGAAGACCAACGAGTGGGCACCGCGCGTGCTCATTGCCAATTCCAACCTGGTCGGTGACTGGGCCAATTGGGAGCACTTCCGCAAGCTCGAGGATGAGGGCCTCATGATGTACGGCCAAATGACGGCCGGTTCCTGGATTTACATCGCTACCCAGGGCATCCTGCAAGGCACTTTTGAGACCTTCGCGGCCGTGGCCAAGAAGCGCTTCAACGGAACGCTTGCCGGCACCTTTACCCTGACCGGTGGCTGCGGCGGCATGGGCGGCGCACAGCCGCTGTCCGTCACTCTCAATGGCGGCGCTTGCCTCATCGTCGATGTTGATGAGACCCGCCTGAAGCGCCGCCAGTCCAAGCGCTACCTCGATGAGGTCGTCACCGTCCTGGACGAGGCCCTCAAGCTGGTGCTCGACGCCAAGGAGAACAAGAAGCCTCTGTCCGTGGGTCTGGTGGGCAATGCCGCCGAGGTCTTCCCGGAGGTGCTGCGCCGCCAGCGTGCGGGCGAGTTCACCGTGGACATCGTTACGGACCAGACCTCCGCGCACGACCCGCTGAGCTACCTGCCCACCGAAATCACCGTCGAGGATTGGCACAACGAGGCCAAGGCAGATCCGACCACCTTCACGAAGAAGGCCCGCGAGGCCATGGCCGCCCAGGTCCAGGCCATGGTGGAATTCCAGGACGAGGGCGCCGAGGTCTTCGACTACGGCAACTCCATCCGCGACGAGGCCCGCAAGGCCGGCTACCAGCGCGCCTTCGAGTTCCCGGGCTTCGTCCCGGCCTACATCCGCCCGCTCTTCTGCGAGGGCCTTGGCCCGTTCCGCTGGGCGGCGCTTTCCGGCGACCCGGAGGACATCAAGGTCACCGACCAGGCGCTCAAGGAGCTCTTCCCGGACAACGAGCACCTGCACAACTGGCTCGATGCCGCCGAGGAGTACGTGGAGTTCGAGGGCCTGCCGGCGCGTATTTGCTGGCTGGGCTACAACGAGCGCCACAAGGCTGGCTTGCTCTTCAATGACCTAGTCAAGGAAGGCAAGATCAAGGCCCCGATCGTCATCGGTCGCGATCACCTGGACTCCGGCTCCGTGGCCTCCCCGTACCGCGAGACCGAGGCCATGCTCGATGGCACCGATGCTGTGGCTGACTGGCCGCTGCTCAACGCCATGACCGCTGTGTCTTCCGGTGCCACCTGGGTGTCCATCCACCACGGCGGTGGCGTAGGTATGGGCCGCTCCATCCACGCGGGGCAGGTCACCGTGGCCGATGGCACCGAGCTGGCCGCCGCCAAGCTGCGCGCGGTGCTCACCAACGACCCGGGCATGGGCGTTATCCGCCACGTGGATTCCGGTTACACTCGCGCCAAGGAAGTCGCCGACGAGCGCGGCGTGCGTATCCCGATGGAATTCAAGGCCCGCGACTAGACACGAGAGGAAAAGAAGATCATGTCCACCCTGTTTACTGGAATCTCAGAGCTGCGCACGGTGTCGGAGGCAGGCACGCTTGCCGACGCCTCCCTCATCGCCAACACCGACGGCACCATTGCCTGGATCGGATCGGCGTCCGAGGCGCCAGCCGCGGACGAGAAGGTCGACCTTGGCGGCCGCGCAGTTCTGCCGGGCTGGGTGGATTCCCATACCCACATGATCTTCGACGGCGACCGCTCCGCCGAGTTCGAAGCCCGCATGGCGGGCGAGTCTTACCAGGCCGGCGGCATCGCCGTGACCATGGATGCGACCCGTTCGGCGGGGGAGGAGCGCCTGGAAAAGCTCTTGGTGGAGCGCATCGCCGCCGCCCGCCGCGGGGGAACGACGACCCTGGAGACCAAGACCGGCTACGGCCTCAACACCGCCTCCGAGGTTGAGGCCGCTCGCGTGGCGGCCCGCCACGTCGATGACGTGACCTTCCTTGGCGCGCACCTCGTGCCGCCGGGAGCAGAGGCCGAGACCTACCTCGACGAGGTGGTCGGCCCCATGCTCGATGGGGTGGCCGAGCACGTGCAGTGGATTGACGTCTTCTGCGAGCGCGGTGCATTCGACGAGGATCAGTCGCGCCGCGTGCTCGAGGCCGGTAAGGCCCGCGGATTGGGCGTGCGCGTGCACGGCAACCAGCTGGGCGAGGGGCCAGGCGTAGCACTCGCGGTGGAGCTGGGTGCTGCCTCCGTGGACCACGTCAACTACCTCAGTGATGCCGATGTTGAGGCACTGGCGTCTTCGGATACGGTGGCCACCTTGCTGCCTGCCTGCGACCTGTCCACGCGTGAGCCGCTGGCGCCGGGACGCAAGCTTATCGACGCCGGCGCGACCGTCGCCATCGCCTCCAACCTCAACCCGGGCACCTCGTACACGTCCTCGATGAACTTTTGCGTGACCACGGCCGTGCTTCAGCAGCACCTTACGCTCGATGAGGCGATTGCCGCCGGCACGCTGGGCGGTGCCACCGCGCTGCGCCGCCAGAATGTTGGCGAGGGCAAGGATGCGCAGGGCCGTCCGGCCAAGGGCTCGCTGGTGGTCGGTGCTGCCGCGGACCTGCACGTGCTCGATGCCCCGAGCGCTATCCACCTGGCCTACCGCCCGGGCATGCCGATGACCTGGAAGACCTTCGTGGGTGGCCGCGAAGTCTAGGCCGGGGCAAAGGCACCATTTGAGGGGCACTTTATAAAGAAACCGACATGTATTGACGTGGGGTTTTAGATTTCGGAAGCCGCAAATGGTGCCTTTGGGTTTGGTATCTTCGGTCTTTTCGGGCCTTCGCGGACGGGGACTAAGTGTGATTCAAAGGGCTGGGTCAAATGGGGCTGAGTTAAAGGGCCTTGGCTGAAGTTCGAGGTGCCGGGGTGCCGCGTCGGGAAGAGACAGGTCGTGGGGAGAAATAGCTAATCTCACCTCAGTGCCGTACTCTGGTTTGAGCAATGAGCATTACCGATAACGCCACCGGCGGCGTCAACGAGCCGGAAGAATTCAATAAGTCGGAATCTCAGGAAAACTCGCAAGGTGGCGAAGCATTGGACGCTTCGCAGGTGTCGAACCATGACACCGGGGCTGCGAATAACCCTGAGGACACCGGCGCTGAAGAAGCTTCAGCCAACGACAACTCCCAGGGTTTTGCACACCTCGGCCTTCCCGATGACGTTCAGGAAGCCGTGTCCAAGGTGGGCTTTACCAAGCCATCCCCGATTCAGGAAGAAACCATCCCGATCCTCATGGAGGGCCGCGACGTCGTCGGCCTCGCCCAAACGGGTACGGGTAAGACCGCAGCCTTTGCACTGCCGGTGCTCTCCCAGATCGATACAGAAGCCCGCTATCCGCAGGCCCTTGTCCTTGCGCCTACGCGCGAGCTGGCCCTCCAGGTTGCGGACTCCTTCCAATCCTTCGCGGACCACCTTGGCCGCATCGAAGTCCTGCCCATCTACGGCGGCCAGGCCTATGGCATCCAGCTCTCTGGTCTGCGCCGTGGTGCCCAGATCATTGTGGGTACCCCGGGCCGTGTCATCGACCACCTGGAGAAGGGCTCCCTGGATATCTCCCAGTTGCGCTTCCTCGTCCTCGATGAGGCAGACGAGATGCTCAACATGGGCTTTCAGGAAGACGTTGAGCGCATTCTTGAGGACACCCCAGAGGACAAGCAGGTAGCGCTGTTTTCGGCCACCATGCCGAACTCCATCCGCCGCCTGTCCAAGCAGTACCTCAACAACCCTGCCGAAATAACGGTGAAGTCGGAGCGCCGCACCAATGACAACATCACGCAGCGCTTCCTCCTGACGCCGCACCGCCACAAGATGGATGCCTTCACTCGCATCCTCGAGGTCATTGACTACGACGCCATCATCGTCTTCTGCCGCACGAAGCATGCCACGGAGGATGTCGCTGACAGCCTCAAGGAGGCCGGCTACAACGCCGCTGCCATCAACGGCGATATCGCGCAGCAGCAGCGTGAGCGTACCGTCGATCAGCTCAAGGATGGCCGCCTGGACATCCTGGTGGCCACCGACGTTGCCGCCCGCGGCCTCGACGTCGACCGCATCACCCACGTGGTCAACTACGACATCCCGAATGACACCGAGTCCTACGTGCACCGCATCGGCCGCACCGGCCGTGCGGGCCGCACTGGTGAGGCCATCCTCTTCGTCACCCCGCGTGAGCGCCGCATGCTGCGCTCCATCGAGCGCGTGACCAACGCCCGCCTGGAGGAGATGGATCTCCCGACCGCGGATGAGGTCAATGCCAAGCGCAAGGAGAAGTTCTTCGCCGCCATCGGCGCCTCTCAGCAGGACAAGCAGTTCGACTTCTTCCGCGACATGGTGCGCGAATACTCCGCGGCAGAGAACGTGGCGATGGATGACATCGCGGCCTCCCTGGCTGTGCAGCTGCAGGGCGGAACGGACTTCCTGCTCAAGGAACGCCCGGTGTCCAAGAAGGACCGCCGCGAGCGCGATCGCTTTGAGCGCGACGGCCGCGGGCGCGACCGCGATCGTGATGGCCGCGGGCGTGACCGTGGTGGCCGCGACCGTGACCGCGGCCCGCGCCGCCCGGACGGGGACTTTGAGACGTACCGGCTGGACGTCGGCAAGCGCCAAGGCGTGCGCCCCGGCGCCATTGTGGGTGCGTTGGCCAACGAAGGTGGCCTGACCTCCAAGGACTTCGGCCGCATCACCATCGCCGTGGGCCACACCCTGGTGGACCTGCCGAAGAACTTGGACCCCGCAGTACTGGACCGTCTCAAGGACACCCGCATTTCTGGCCAGCTCATCAAGATTCAGAAGGATACCGGACGCCCACCGCGCCGGAACTTCGACGATGACCGCGGCCGCGGCGGTTACGGCGGGCGCGGACGTGGTGGACGCGGTGATCGTGGCGGATACCGTGACCGTGACCGCGGTGGACGCGGCCGTGATCGTGGTGGACGCCGCGGCGGCTGGCGCGACTAGCCTCCGCTCGGCGCCGCAGCGGCGTTAGATCCAGAAACCTCCCAAGCTCATAAGAGCCTAGGAGGTTTCGCTATTGGGGCCTAAACCCGAAGGATTAGACGTACATCAGGATGGCGCACACAACCCACAGCAGGTTGAAGATGCCGGAGAACATAGCCAGCTGCTTCTTTAGCTTGGCCACATCGGCGCTGCCCGGGGCAGCAATCGCGGACATAGCCTGGTTCTGCTTCGGGATGACCACGACGAGCAGGATAACCCAGGCGATGACGGCCAGAAGAAGAGCGATGTGGAACTGGACCTGGGACTTGTAGTAATTGAGGTCAGTAAGGAAGACAGCCAGACCGATAACCGGAACGATGGCGGAAATGTAACCATACGTCGAGGTGATCTTGTTGAGGACGCCGGCGGCACCAGCCGCAGAAGCATCACCGGAGCCAGCCTTTGCCAGCTGACCGGGGAAGGCGGAGGTGGAGATGCACACGGTACCGACCAACAAGATAGCGGCGAAGGCGTGGAGGAAGATGAGCAAGCTAGTCATGGGAGGGTGCTTATACCTTTCTGTACGGGGCTTTTCCCTGCGAGAGTCTAACGGCGCGGTGAGATGAAATCGAATCGACACTGGTGGCGCATGACCACGTAGTCGCGGGAGGGCAGCGGTAGTTGGTATTTGCGGGCCACTGCGGCAAGCCGCTGCGAGTAGTCGCAACGGTCGGCGGGCGGGAGCCAATCGGCCGGCAGAGAATCGGACTTGGCCTGGTTGAGGTTGCGGGCGGTGGCGACGAGGTTGAGCGGATCGTTAGCAAAGGCCATCTTTTTATCCGGCGGCCAAACTGATGCCCCAAGGTCCCAGGCCGCCGCGAGCGGGAAGACGTGGTCAACTTCCACGCGGTCCGGCGCGGGCGCGCGGGCATAGGGATCGTAGAGGGCCCCGTCGATAGTCTGCGCGGCCTTGACGTTGTCCCGTGTTCCAGGTGCCCATCCGCCGAAGTCTTCCCGTTCATAGCCGGGGACCTCCACGCGCGCGGGCACGGTTGCCACGCCCAGATCAGGTCCGGGGAGGAGGTGATAGCCGCCGTAGACAACGGTTGCCACGGAGAGGAAGCCTATATAGACCGTGCGCAGGTTCATGCACTTTTAGACTGCGCGGGGGTGTTCGCGGTTCCCGTATGAGCAGGAAGCCTGTGAGTGCGCAGAGGGGCTACATGGATGCAGTCAAAAGGCACTTCCCAGAAGGCATTAGTAAGAAGGTTTCTTTGGGGGCAAAGACACCTTTTAGAGGCTCGGACACGGCGTTCTCGAAGCAAAGGCACCTTTTGGGAAATGCCTTTTGAGTAGCGACCATGTAGAGCCATCCGATCCAATCACAAGCGAAACCCCGCCACAGCAGTAACTGGACTGCTGGAGCGGGGTTCGCGCGTGAGGGGAGAGGGGGAGAGGCCTACTTCTGAACCTGCTCCGCTGCCTCCTCGAAGTCCAAGTCATCGTTCTTCTCAACGAGCTTGGCCAGGCGGGATGCCTCCTCGAACTCCTGGGTGACCTTCTCATCCGGAGCCTTGGTGGCCAGGGAAACGCCGACAGTCACGAGCAGAGCGGAGATGAAGCCCGGTACCAGCTCGTAGAGGGTATCGCCCAGCGGGCTCATGCCCCAGCCAATCGCAACGACAGCACCGGTGATCATGCCGGCGATGGCGCCGGTGGAGTTGAGTCGCTTCCAATACAGCGACAGCAGCACCAGCGGGCCGAAGGCGGAGCCGAAGCCGGCCCAGGCGAAGCCGACCAGACCCAGAATCGAATCCGACGGGTTGATGGCCAACACGGCAGCGATGACGGCGATGGCCACGACAGCGGTACGGGACAGGTTGATCAGGACGTTCTGGCTCGGCTTTTTCTTGGCGAAGATGAGGTAGAGATCCTCAATGAGGGAGGTGGAGACCACGAGCATCTGGGAGGACATCGTGGACATGATGGCTGCCAGAACGGCGGTCAGGACCAGACCTGCGAAGAGCGGGTGGAACATAACCTGTGCCATGTCCAGGAAGATGGTCTCGTAGTTCTCCTGGTCAGTGATGGAGTGGCTGGTCTCAGTGAAGAAAACCGTGCCGGAGAGCGCGACGAAAATAGCACCGATGAGGGAGATACCCATCCAGCTCACACCGTAGAAGCGGCCCGCGCGGGCGTCGGAAGGCTTACGCAGCGCCATGAAGCGCACGATGATGTGCGGCTGGCCAAAGTAGCCCAAGCCCCAGGCCAGGTTGCCGATGATGACGGCGGCAGACACACCAGAGAACAAGGAGAAGTAGTCAGGGTTCTCAATTACACCACCGGTGGCGTACGGGTTCTCAGCGGCGAAGCTGAAAATCTCGCCCGGGTTGTCCAAGGAGAAGAGCACCATGATCGGCACGATGATGAGAGAGGCGAACATGAGCAGGCCCTGGACGGTATCGGTGTAGGACACCGCGAGGAAACCGCCGACGAAGGTGTAGAAGACCGTCACGGCAGCCACGACGAGCATGCCGACCATGTAGTCGCCACCGAAGCTGGACTCGAAGTAGCGGCCGCCGGCCACCATGCCGGAAGAGACATAGAAGGTGAAGAAGAAGATGATGATCGCCGCCGCGATAATGCGCAGCAAGCGCGACTTATCGTGCAGGCGGTTCTCAAAGAAGGAGGGAACGGTAATCGAGTTGCCGGCGATCTCGGAGTAGGAACGCAGACGCGGCGCGACCCACTTCCAGTTGGCCCAAGCGCCGATGAGAAGGCCGATGGCCATCCATAGCTCGGACATGCCGGTCAGGAACAATGCGCCGGGCAGGCCCATAAGCAGCCAGCCGGACATATCGGAGGCGCCGGCGGATAGGGCGGCTACGAACGGGTGAAGGCCGCGGCCGGCGAGAACGTAGTCGTCGTACTCATCCGTCTGCTTGTAGCTCCAGAAGCCGATGGCGGCCATGGCAAGCAGGTAGATGATCATCGCAACGACATACCAAGTGGAGTCTTGCACTGATCTCTCCTTGAGATTGAGATTAAGAATAGGACTCATCCACGCTAACGAGGCAAAAGGCCCTACCCAACTGAAATTCGGCACCTTGACCAGTATTTGGTTACCTTGGTCACAGCTTAATGCACGGGCTTACTGGTGTTACGCCGTTATGTAACGAGACTGTAACAATTGCGTATTTGGGCAGGAATCGGGAACTTTCTGCAACCCTTTCCCCACAAAGGTGTGCTGCTAAACTGGCCCCTATGGCTTCTTACCTGCTGCATGGCCTCTGGCTGCCCGTCTCCGGCCTGAGTCTATGGATCGAACAGGTCGAAGGGCACAAGATCGTCATGCCCTCAGCAGTCCCGGAGGGAACCTTTCCGGATGTGGTCGATACCATCTTGAGCAAGAAGACCTTCCGGAACCGAGCGCGCGTCTCCCTCCGCACACCGAAGGGCAAGGACGTCTCCCTCATGGTCCCCATGGCCATGTTCGCCCCGGATGAGGCAGTGGAAACACTGGCCAAACTGGAATACCTCGATACCGATAGCCAGGCGGTTTCGGCGGAACAGCGTGCAGCTATTGCGCCGGACCTCCTGTGGCTCATCCGCGCCTATCGCGGCCTGTACCGTTTCGTCCGTGCCGGCCGCGTGACCATCCGCCTGTCGTATCAGGCGGGTGAGTGGTACCCGATGTGGCAACTGGCTTCTGGCTTGGGCGAGCGCAGCTGGCTGGCAGAGATGCTAGCCTCCGCGCCCGGCATCCTCTCCATTAATAACCGGGCGCTCTCGGATGATTTGGCCGACGAGCTCACGCACTGGATTGCCTATACCCAATTGCGCCCGCAGATCGATGCCCCACGCGCCGCGCCCTGGCATGAATTCGCGCAGGCCTTGCTGAAAACCGCGCCGGTCAAGAAGGGGCGCGCCCAGCTGCTTCGTGGGCTCAATGAGTGGAAAGACTCTATTACTTCTGTCGACCTCCAGCTCGTCTTCCTCGTGGAGGAACCGCCAAATAGTACTGACTCCGTCGAGGACGCAGCGTGGCCTATCCGCTTGCTGGTGCGCTCCGGTACGGATTCGCCGCTGCCGGTGCGGCAGGACCAGTTGGATCGGGGGAGCGTCGAGAAGCTGCGTGAGGCCCGCCGCCATGCCTTCGACGTGGCTCCGCGGCTGAAGTACAACTCCGCCCCGGCGAGCCGGAATGCGGGCGATTGGGATGTGTACCTGACCACCGAGCAGCTCGTGGATTTTGTTACCCACGACGCCGCTGCCCTGCGCAAGGCCGGTTTCACCGTGCTGCTGCCCAAGTCTTGGTCCCACATGGAGACCAAGGCCAAGCTGGAAACCACGGAGGTCCGTGATCCGGCCGATGCCGCCACCAAGGCGCACATTGGTATGGAGAAGCTGTTCAGCTATGACTGGAAGCTCTCGGTGGGTGACACGCAGCTTACCGACGCCGAAATGCACGAACTCATCTCCTCCAAGTCTGGGCTGATTCGTTTGCGTGGCGAGTGGGTCATGGCGGATACCCAGGCTCTCAACAAGATCTCGCAGTACATGCGCGAGTTGGCGGACACAGCCCGCAAGCGCGCTCTGAAGGAGCTGGAGCAGCTCGCTGCGACCGCGGAGATGGCCCGTCAGCTGGAGCAGCCCGGTTGGGAAGAGCTGGTGGCCGAGGTGGAGCGCCGCCGCAAGGAATTCAACGAGGGCGAACAAGAAGAAGCGGTAACGCTTGCAGACCTGCGCGAGATGGCCTTGAAGTCCATGGCGGAGGACCCTGTGGCCTTCACCGGATCCGAGTGGCACACCTCGCTGCTCGGCGGGCTGGATAGCACGGCACCCGACCGCGTGGACATCCCCGATACGGTCCATGCTGAGCTGCGCGAGTACCAGCGTCGCGGTGTGGACTGGCTGTACTGGATGTCCCGCAACAACATTGGCGCGGTGCTGGCGGATGACATGGGTTTGGGCAAGACCCTGCAGCTGCTGTCTTTGTTGGCGGTGGAAAAGGCCGCCCATGAGACAGAAGGGGAAGCGGAGGCGTGGAAGCCCACCCTCGTCGTCGCGCCTACCTCCGTGGTGGGCAACTGGGCTAGGGAAGCCACGCGCTTCGTACCCGACTTTAAGGTCATGGTGCAACACGGCACTGGGCGCCTGAAGGGCGAGGAATTGGTCAGCGCAGCTCAGGAGGCCGATATTGTCATTACCTCCTATGGCACGGTGAGCCGTGACTTCCTCACATTGAGCAAGGTGGAGTGGGACCGCGTGGTCCTCGATGAGGCTCAAGCGATCAAGAACGCCTCCACGCGCTCCTCCAAGGCAGTGCGCGCCATCCCGTCACGTCACCGCGTAGCGCTGACCGGCACGCCGATTGAGAACCGCCTCTCAGAGATGCGCTCCATTTTGGACTATTGCAACCCGGGCATCTTGGGTTCGGCTTCCTTCTTCCGCAACCACTTTGCCAAGGCCATCGAGCGCGAGGGCAGTGATGTCATGGCGGAGCGCCTGCGCCTTCTCACCGGTCCGTTCATCCTGCGCCGCCTTAAGACGGATCCGAATATCATCGATGACCTGCCGGAAAAGTCCGAGCAGATCATCACCGTGCGCATGACCGATGAGCAGGCAGCACTCTACAAGGCCCTGGTCAATGACGTGGAGCAGGCCCTGGCGAAGAAGAAGGAGGGCATCTCGCGTCGTGGCCTCATCCTGGCATCACTGACGCGCATCAAGCAGATCTGCAACCACCCGGCGCACTTCTTGGCCGATGGTAGCCCCGTCACCATCAAGGGCAAGCACCGCTCCGGCAAGGTGGAGGAGCTCATGCGGATCATCGACCAGGCCATCGAATCTCAGGAGCGCGTACTGATCTTCACCCAGTACAAGGCCTTCGGCGACGTTCTCCAGCCTTACCTCTCTGAACAACTGGGCTGCGAGATTCCCTTCCTCCATGGCGGGGTCAGCAAGAACCGGCGCGACCAGATGGTGGAGGAATTCCAGGCCGATAACGGCGCGCCCGTCATGCTGCTCTCGCTCAAGGCGGGCGGTACCGGGCTGAACCTCACGGCGGCGTCGATTGTCGTGCACATGGACCGCTGGTGGAATCCGGCGGTGGAAAACCAGGCCACGGATCGCGCCTTCCGCATTGGCCAGCAGCGCAATGTGCAGGTGTACAAGATGATTACGGCCGGCACCTTGGAGGAATCCATCCAGGACATCCTCGACGGCAAGACACAGCTGGCCGGTGCCGTCGTGGGCGAAGGCGAGGGCTGGCTCACCGAACTGAGCCCTGAGCAGCTGGCGGATCTCATGAGCTATAGGGAACAGGAGAAGTAAATGGCACCGAAGAGTCCTGAGGACAATAACGTCATCTACGCCAACTTCGGCACCCGCAAGCGCGTGAGCACGCCGGAGGAGGTCAACCGCGTCGACCGCGTGCGTACCATGCAGCCGGCGGCCACGCGCCTGCTCAATTTCGTCAACCAGCAAACGGATTCCGGCCGCATTCGCCGCGGGCGCCAATACGCCACCGAGGGCCATGTCGTGGGCCTCGATGTGCGCAATGGCGCTGTGCACGGCAAGGTTGCGGGCTCCCAGAACGAACCTTTCGCGGTGCTCATCCAGGTGCCTTACCGCAACAACGAGGACATCGGGCGGCTGTCGGAGATGTTCGCACGCACCCCCAACTCCGTGGCGAAGGCCAGGGAGGGCATGCTTGCCGACGCCTCCCTCGACATCCTCATCGCCGAGTACCCCGACGACCTCCGTTTCTCTTGCACCTGTCCCGACCCGGAGTACGTGTGCAAGCACGTCGTGGCGGTGGCGGACCGACTGGCAGCCCGCATGGACGCTGACCCATCCGTTATCTTCGCCCTGCGCGGACTTGATTTTGCGCGCCTAGAGCAAGCGGTCATGGAGCAGGCCAAGTCGGCCTCGGAGGACTCTTATTCCGCTTCCGCGGCCTCTGAAATCTCGGCCGAGGAGCGCAATGCCTTGTTCTGGGAGGGGCGAGAATTGCCGCCCTTGCCGGAGCCGAAAACCGCTCCCGCCGTCGATGATTCCGACCCGGAGTTGCTGCGCAAGGCCATGAGGTCTGTCAGCCATACGAACATAGATTTGCTTCGGGCGGTCTCCGATGTCGAGGACCTTTACTATCATCTGACGCACTAGACATTGCCACCCCAGGGGAGAGGCTCAAGTGCCAGCCCTGGACCACGTTGTAGGGAGCTTGCATGGCCGCGGTCACGTTCATCCACACCTCCGATTTTCAGTTGGGCATGACCCGCTGGTTTTTAAGTCCCGCCGCGCAGTCGCGCTTTGATGATGACCGCGAAGCAGCGGTCCTGCGGCTAGGGGAGTTGGCTACCGAGACAGGGGCGGAGTTCATCGTCGTGGCCGGTGATGTGTTTGAGCACAACTCCTTGAACAAATCCACGCTGCTGCGTGCCAAGGACATGTTCAAGCGCCTGCCGGTGCCGGTCTACCTGCTGCCCGGCAACCACGATCCGCTCGTGGCGGATTCCATCTTCTTCAACTCCTTCGCGGATAACGTGCACGTCATCGCGGATTCAAAGCCCATCGAGGTGCGCCCAGGCGTGGAAATCGTCGGCGCTCCCTACCTGTCCAAGCGGGCTAACTATGACCTGGTGCGCCGCGCGCTGGAGCCGCTGCAGCCTGCCGATGAGGGCACGGTTCGCATCGCGGTGGGGCATGGCCAGGTGGAGTCCCGCGCGGGCGAGGGCGAGGACTCGGACGCTGATACTATCGACCTCTCCTTCGTGGAGGAGTGCCTGGATAAAGGCGTTATTGATTACCTGGCGCTGGGGGATACACACTCCACCGAATCCCTCGGTTCTACCGGCAAGGTGTGGTTCTCCGGCAGCCCGGAGACTACGGCCTTCGACGATAGGGAGCGCGATTCGGGCAATGCCTTGGTGGTGACCGTTGAGGGGGAGCGGGTGGACGTCGCCAAGCACCGCGTCGGTCGCTGGGACTTCCGGGCGATTGATGCGGACGTTGACTCACTCGAAGAGGTCGAAAGCTTCCTTGCGGAGCTAGACGCCGTGCCGGAGAAGATCCGCACCGCGGTGAAATACAGCCTGCGTGGCACCGTGGGCCTGAGCGCGCAGGCACGCTTGGAGCAGGGTCTGGCGGAGATGGAGGAGGTCTTTGCTTCCCTTAAACCCCGCGAGAGGACGATGGACCTGCATCTGGCGCCCTCGGAGGAGGAGCTCAGCGAGCTGAGCTTGAGCGGTTATGCCGCTGATGCGCTGGCAGAGCTGCTCGAGGACCTAGATACTCCCACCGCCCGCGACGCCGCTAACCTGCTGTTCCGCCTCAGCGCGAAGGGAGCCTAAACCATGATGCAGCTGCATTCTGTTGAACTGAACAACGTCCGGGGCGTGGAGCACCTGGAGGTCAAGGACCTCCCGGAGACCGGCGTGGTGGTCATCGGCGGGCCGAACGAGGCTGGCAAATCCACATTGGTGGAGTCTATTGATTTTGTGCTGACGCAAAAACACACCGCCAACTCTAAGGCGGTGAGGGCGCTGCAGCCCGCCGGCCGCGATGTGGGGCCCGAGGTCACGCTGGAGGCCACCGTGGGGCCCTATCATTTCCGCATCCACAAGCGGTGGGTGAAAAAGCGCACCTCGGAGCTGCATGTGTTTTCCCCGCGCCCGGGCCAGTGGACTGGTGCGGAAGCGGATGGGGAGCTGGAGCGCATTCTCAGTGAACATATGGACCGTGCGCTTGTCGACGCCCTCTTCGTCCGCCAAGACGATAGCCACGAGGGCATCGCCGCCGTGGGCATTCCTTCCCTTACTGCGGCGCTAGAGGAGCAGACCGGGGCGAATGCCGTGGCGGAAGACTCCGAGCTGCTCACGCGCATCGAGGCGGAGTACAAGGAGTATTTCACCGCGAAGACGGACAAGCCGGCGGGGGACTATAAGGCCGCAATCGCCGCGCTGGCAGCGGCGGAGGAGGAGCACGCGAACGCTGAGTCTGCGCTCCGTGAGCTTGACGGCGTGGTGGAGCGCTATGAAGCCGCTGAGCTGAAGAAGGCCGATGCCGAAGCGGCTTTGCCAGCGGCCGTAGAAGAGTGCGAGCGCCGTGACGGCGAACTAGTCGCCGCCCGGGCCGCACAGGAGAAGGTCACGGCGCAGGAGGCAGCGGTGACCCGGGCAGCGGAAGCTGTGACGCGCGCGGAGGAGGAATCGGCGCGGCGCAAGGCTGTGATTGCTGAGCACTCCGCAGCGGTTGAAGCGGCCGAGCGTGCTGCAACTGCTGTTAGCGAAGCCCGCGAGCGCGCCGAGGAAGAGTCCGCCGCCCGCACGAAGCTGGAAGAAGAACGCGCCGAGGTTCATGAGCGCTACGAGGCCGTGCGCGAGGAGCGCCAGCGCGCCCGCCGCGCGCAGCGGCGCGCAGAACGCGAGGCCTTGGGCACCCGCCTCGAAGCCTTGACCAAGCTGGAAGAGACCTTGGCGTCGTGCCGTCGTGAGCTGGCTGCCGCTCCAGACGTGCCAAACTTGAAAGCACTGGAAGAGGCGGCTCGTGAGGTCACTGTCCAGGAGCGCCTGCGAGCGGCGGCTGCTGCCAAGCTGTACTTTTCCGGGAAGGGCTCCGTCGCCGTCGATGGCGAGGAACGCTCTCTGGAGAGCGGTGAAGAACTTGCAGTCGAGTTGCGTGAGGGCACGACCCTTCAGGTAGGCGAGGTCACCGCCCGCTATGCCGCAGGTGCCGGCGAAAGCGGTGAGGAAGGCGTGGAGAAGGCTCGCGCTGAGCTCGCGCGCCTGCTGGAGGATGCCGGGTGCGAAGACCTCGAGTCGGCCCGTGCCGCTCACGAGAAACACACCGAACTCGCATCCGCCGCGGATTCCGCGGCGCGCGAACTGGCTGCCGCGTTGGGAGGGGAGGACCTCGGTGAACTGCGTGCGCGTTTTGAGGCCGGCGCAGAAGAGGCTGAGGACACACCTGGTCTTTCCGAGGACGACGCGGCGCCGCGAGAGCTGGACGTGGTGGAGCGAGAGGAAGAGGAACTACGCAGGAAGCTCGATGAGCTCGACCGCGCTGTGGCTCCCTACCGTGAAAACAAGGCTGGCGCGGCATTAGAGGTAGCCACCGTGCGCGCGGAGGAGGCAACCGCGCAGCGCGATGCCAAGGCCGCAGCCGTGGAGGCCGCCCGTGCTCAGCTCAGTGATGCCGACGTGACCACGGCTATCGAGGCAGCACAGGCCAAGCTGCAGGAGGAAAGAGCAGTGCTGGCGGAGATGTCCGCGGTAGACGTGGACACCGCCGAGCATCTTGCCAAGGGAGCGCGTACACACGTGGACTCCCTGAAGGCAGCGGTGAATGCAGCGGTCGGTGACATGCGCGAGTTCCGAGGACTCATCGATATGCATTCCGGTGCGGCTGAGGATGCGGAGAAAGCCGCCGCCGAGCTCGAGGTTGCTCGTGAGCGCCACGCCGCTATCGAGCGCCGTGCGAACGCTGCGCGTTACCTGCGCACTCTCATGCTGCGCCACCGTGACGCCGCACGCCAGCGCTATGCCGCGCCGTTTGTCACAGCGCTCAATAGCTTGGCGCGAACAGTCTTCGGTGGGGATGTGGACTTCGAGCTGTCGGAAGAGCTCAAGGTCGAAGCTCGCAGCCGCGATGGGGAGACCGTGTCTTTCGACGCGCTCTCGGGTGGTGCCAAAGAGCAGTTGAGCATCCTGACGCGCTTCGCCATAGCCCAGCTGGTCTCCGATGAACCGGTGCCTGTTTTGATCGATGATGCGTTGGGTTCCACGGACTCCCAGCGCCTTCAGCTCATGGCGGCGCTGTTCAGTAAGGCTGGGAAAAGCACTCAGGTCATCGTGCTGACCTGTATGCCGCAGCGCTACTCCTGGGTGCCTGGGCGAATGGAGCTAGATATGGAGAAACTTACAAGGGCTTAAGTCCCGGAGTGTAGGGTATGAGCCATGACAGCGGACACTCGATGGCTCACCGAAAGCGAACAGGACCTGTGGCGCCACATTCTAGCTAGCATTCGCAAGATCAATCGCGGTATGGAGGAAACCCTGTTGGCCTGCGGCGATATCTCGGCCGCGGAGTTTTCGGTGCTTGTTTCTCTTTCGGAAGCACCCGAGCACACGCGGCGCCTGCGCGAATTATGCACGGAGTTGGAGTGGGACCGCTCCCGCGCCTCCCACCAAATCACCCGCATGGAAAAACGGGGTTTGGTGCGCAAGGAAAAGTGTGCGGGCGATGCGCGTGGCGTGGAGGTCGTCATGACGAAGTCCGGCCGGGAGCGTCTAGAGGCGGCGGTACCTGAGCACGTCGAGTCCGTGCGCCGCATGGTTTTTGATCACCTCGATCCTGCCGACGCTCCGGCGGTCCTGCGTTTCTGCGAGGGCGTCCTTTCAGAAAGCAACCTTCCAGGATATGACGGCTTCGTGCCGGATGAGCGCTTGGGTATTCACACCGACTAGTTGTGCTTCGTACGGGTAGTGTTAGTTTTCGACCGTTTACTCACCTGGAGGTGATCTGTCCGCACCATGATGGGACAAGAACTGTTTGAGCATCCCGAGCGCCAGTACGCTACGTACGATATTACTCCGCTGAAAGAGCTCAGCGCTCAAGTCGGCCCGGTCGATGATCTGGATGAGCTCTCCGAGGAACAAGCCACCGCGCTTGAGGCGGCCCTCGAGCAGCACCCGGAGGGCGCGCTGACCTTCGATGACGCCTCGCAGCTGTGGATTATCGGCGCGGATGAGGACATTGAGCGTATGTTCCAAGACCGCGAGGGATTCGTCGAAGCGCTCAACAACAACGAAGACCCTGGGGTCTAACCCACAGTCGGTGTCATACTAAAGGTGGATGGCGGCTAAATTTACTGGGTTTAACTACGGGCGGTTCTGTTTAAACTGCTAAGATACTCTGTGTTAAAGGGCGAGCATCCCCGCGCTTTTCAGAGGCAGCTTGAGCGAGAGCGCCATCTGGCTAGGGGAGCTAAGTGAAAGGACAAAACATAATGGTCGAGCGCGATTTGGCTCAGGAACAGCGCGAAGCAGCTGCACGTGACAAGGCTGACGGCTGGGTATCCGTCTTCGTTCAGTGGATTCCCTCCATGCTTCTCTCCGTGGTGATGCTGGGCGCCATGATGTTCGGCATGTACTACATCGAGCACGGCACCTTGGACATCACCCAGCCGATCGTCAACCAGTACATCACCCAGTAACCTGGTTCGCTCCCTCGCTGCCGCCTGGCAGGGGGAGAACAGCTTGACTTTAAGCCCCAGCAGATTTGCCTGCTGGGGCTTCCTCTTTATCACCAGGCTCATCTCTCTAACTCGTGCCGTGGATCCATCAGGCGGCTTGAGCCACTGCTAAGCCTGAGAATTAATCTCCGAGTGCGATGTCTCGAGGCATGATGACTCCTACACCCTTCGCGCTCACCGTCGTTCCTTGATCAGCCGCCGCCCGTCCTTTCGGTGAGCGCGAAGGGCGTATTCGTCCGAGAGAGCGCTAATCCGATAGCCTGAACTCCATGGACTCTCGCATCTACATTCGCTATCTCAACGGTCCGCTCCTGTGGATGGGAATAGTCGTTGGCCTTGCCGTCGTGGCAGCGGTGGTGCCCACGATGATTGATTCCACGTGGGCAGCAATCCTATTTGGTGCCCTAGTCATCATTGCAACCGTGGCCTGCCTTCTGATGCGGGTGAAGATCGCCGTCAACGATGGCGAGGTTGCGGTGTCCGTCTTTGGCGTCTTCACAAAGAGAATTCTCCTGCGCGAGATCACCGGGGTGAGTATCGGTCCGGAGACGGGGCTTAAAGAAGGTGCGGGCCCGCGCATCGTCGATGGCGCACCAGCCTATATCGTCTCTGGGCCGACGGTGCGCATTGAATGGGGTCGGAGTTCTCTCATTGCTTCGGCGAAGAACCCGGAAGAAGTGGTTGCGGATATTAAGGCGCGCTTGCACTAGTTCCATATCCCCAGACCTCGATCCCGAAACTTCCAAGTGAGTGGTTTGGTGCCGGAGGGCGCTTGACGACGCCCACCTGCAGGTTGCGGGTTTCAGGTCTGGGGAGATGCAAAATGCGCCAAGCCGCCCACCCGCAAACGTGGCGTCGTGAAAGGTGGGCCGGGGCGTACTGGCCGATTCGCGATAGGTGGGCATGAAAAAGTGCCCCTGACAGGGATCGAACCTGCGACCTTCGGTACCGGAAACCGATGCTCTAATCCGCTGAGCTACAAGGGCATTGCTGGCGAAATGCCAACGATGCGATTCTAACCTATAAAGACTGAAGCGCAGTAATTGGCCTAGCGCCGATGGGGGTGTGGTGGGAAAGAAGCAGCGGCCGGAGTAGCCACTGCTTCGAGTTTTTCGCTGGGGCGCTTACTGGGCCGGCTGTTCCTGGGGCTGGTCAAAGAAGCCCGGGGCATCCGCGGTGTGGACCTCGCCAGTGCGCAGGTAGTCAACCACAATCTGGTCAACAGCCTTGTTGCCCACCGCGAAGTGCCCGTGACCTGGGCCGTGGACGGTTACCACGCGGGATTGCATCGGGTCAGACAGGCCGCGGTAGAAAGCGTATGGGGTCTGCGGGTCACCGGTAGCCTGCAGCTGCAGCGGCTTGGTCTGCAGCTTGTCACCAGAAACGGCAATCGGGGTAGTGATCGGTGCGCGGCCGGAGCAACCGGCGCCGGAGGCATACATCGCGTTGAACAGTGAGAACGGGTCAACCGTGACATAGTTAGACCAGAGGAAGGCCGGTATGAAGGCCGGATCCGTCGGCGCAGTGTTCTCATTGCACATGATGATGTTCTGCATGCTCATGGAGTTGAGAATCTCTTGCTGGACCTTTTGCGGGTCCTGCTCGCCCTGTTGTGCGGCCTGCGCCTCAAAGTTGATGGCTTCGACGCCGCCAATGTGCTTGGCTAGGGAGTCCCACGACTCCGGGCGGGGAAGGAGGTCACGGGTAGCGGTGAGCGTCGGCGAAGTGGCCTGAACAGCCTGCGGGTTCTGGACCTTGCCCGCGAGGTGCTCTGCCTGTACGCGCAGCTCACCGGTCGCAGTCATGACATTGGCGCCGGGCTGGCCGGCAAACTCGAGCCCCGGCGGGAGGTCACCAATCTGAGCGTTCGGAGGAAGCACGGTGGGGCGCACGCCCGCCTCCGCGGCCACAATCTGAGACCAGCGCTCGTAGGCCTTCAGCGGTGTCGTGCCGGCGTGGTAGGTGGCGTCGTTCTTCGCCACATAGCTAAAGAAGTCATGCAGAGCATTCTCATAACCAGCCTGCTGAGAAGCGAAAATCTGGTTCCACGCCATGTTGGGGTTCATTCCGGAGTCCAGCACGACCTTGTCGGTGTGCTCCGGATAGAGCGTGGAGTACGTGGACCCCAAGAAGGTGCCGTAGGAGAGGCCGAAGATGTTGATCTTCTCCTCACCAAGCGCCTGGCGCACGACATCCCAGTCCTTGGCGGTGTTCTCCGTGGTCAGGGAATCGGTGTAGCCCGGAGTGTTCTTCTCGCAGTCATCGCGGGTAATGGAGCCGATCTTTGTCAGCTGTTCTAGAGGGTTTCCGCCCGCCTCAGTTGACGAGCAGTTCACCTGTGCGGACTCGCGCAAACCACGCGGTTGAACGCCGATGATGTCGTATCCTTGTTTGACTTCCTCAGGCCAGGCAGCGAAGTTGACCCAGCTATACGCGTCACCGCCTGGACCGCCCGGGTTGGTGAACAGAGTGCCTTGGCGCTCGCCCGTGGCCTTCAACCGGATAAGGCCGACGTCGATAGTGCCCTTCTCGGGAGCATTATGGTAGGTCGGCACGGTCACGTGGCCGCATTCGGCGCGCTCTTCGGTGACCCCTTCCGGGCACGGGCCCCAGTTGATGGCGGGTTGGTCGGCGTGAGCAACGGCAGGTGCCGCAACCAAGCCAGCGGCGATGGTTACAGGTCCTAGAACCGAACCTAAAACGCGAGAAAGACGCATAGAACAAGGCTCCTAAAATCGTAAATTGGTACGAGCCTTATCCTATGCGTCAGGGGTGATGTGAGCCGAGCTCTCATACAGGGCGGGTGCCCCCGAAAGCCTCACTACTTAACAATCACCACAATGAGATCGCGCGGGCCGTGGACACCCTCCACGCGGGAGAGCTCGATATCCGAGGTCGCGGAAGGGCCCGAGATCCACGTTGCCGGGCGCTCAGGGTTGATGCGGGAGACCATCTCCGGGACACCGTAGACAATCTGGTCCTTGCGCACGATGCACACGTGACGGTCCGGCACCAAGGTCAGCGCGCGACGGCCGCAGGTCTCATTGGATTCGAGCACGATGGTGCCGGTCTGCGCGGAGGTGACGTGGGATTCGGTCACCACGGCGTCGACGGCGTCGAGCTCACGCGGGTCCTTGGCGTTGTCATCCGGGGTGATGGTGCCCTCGAAGCCGGCGAGAAGCCCAGCGTCCATGCCGGGGGCGTAGACGACGTTCGAGCAGCCGCGCTCCTTGAGGATGCCCACGAGGGTGGAGTTCAGGCCGGACTCATCGGTGACGTGCACGTCAGCCTTGTAGTCCTCGAGGCGGTCCACGAGCATCTCACGCAGCTCATCTTCGTTGAGCGTGCCTTCCTTCTGGTATTCGCGCGGGATCTCTACGTGGTCCGGCAGGCCGGCCTGCTTTTGGGCGGCGGCAATGCGGTTGAGGATTTCCTCTTTGGCGGTGGTCACTTGATGCCCTCCTTCTTGGCTTGGGCGAGGAGTTCTTGAGCTTCGTCAGAGTTGAACCATTGGCGGAAGGACTTCTTCGGCGGAACGGCAGTATCGCGTACCTCGGACCAACCAGACATGAACAGCGGTAGCTTGTCGATGACTCCGTTGAAGCCACCGAGGACACGGCCGAGCGCCACCATGTGGGTGATCTGGTTCCAGATCTTCGGGTTCTTCCACACCAGCTCCACGACCTGGAAGAGCTTTTCCTCCACCGGCGGGGTGGCGTTAGTGACCTTCTGGTAGCGGTTCTCCAAAATGACTTGGGAGAGCGGGATGCGCACCGGGCATACTTCGTCGCAACGGCCACACAGGGAGCAGGCATAAGGCAAGCTTGCCGACGGATCGTTGTGGTCCTTCATACCAGTCAACTGCGGCGTCAGGGAGATGCCAATTGGGCCCGGGTAGACAGAGCCGTAGGCGTGTCCGCCGGCGCGCTCGTAGACCGGGCAGACGTTGAGGCAGGCAGAGCAGCGAATGCACTTGAGTGCTTCGTGGCCCTTGGGAGAGGACAGGGCTGCGGTGCGGCCATTGTCCAGAAGCACGATGTGGAAGTTCTGCGGGCCGTCGCCTTCGGTCACACCGGACCACATTGAGGTGTACGGATTCATGCGCTCAGCGGTGGAGGAGCGCGGCAGCAGCTGCAGGAAGACCTCAAGGTCCTGGAAGGTCGGGACCAGTTTCTCAATACCCATGACAGTAATGAGGGTCTCCGGCAGGGTCAGGCACATGCGGCCATTGCCCTCAGATTCTACGATGTTGATGGTGCCGGTTTCTGCGACACCGAAGTTAGCGCCGGAGATGGCGACCTTGGCCTTCATGAACTGCTCGCGCAGGAAGCTGCGGGAAGCCTCAGCCAACTCCGCCGGCTCGGCCTTGAGGGAGTCATCGGTGTTCGGCATCTTGTTGACAAAGATGTCCCGAATCTCCGCGCGGTTGCGGTGGATGGCCGGGACCAGAATGTGGGAAGGCTTATCCTCACCCAGCTGGACGATGAGCTCCGCCAGGTCAGTCTCCTGGGCGTGAATGCCGGCTTCTTCCAGGTGCTCGTTGAGCGCGATTTCCTGGGTAGCCATGGATTTGATCTTGACCACGTCGGTCTCACCGGTCTCGCGGATGAGGCCCTCGATGATCTCGTTGGCTTCCTTGGCGTCGCGCGCCCAGTGGACAATGCCGCCGCGCTTGGTCACCTGCTCTTCGAACTGGACTAGCAGTTCGCCCATGCGAACAGCAACGTCATCCTTGAGAGCGGAACCGGCGTCACGCAGCTGCTCCCAGTCCGGGGTTTCCTCCACGGCGTGTTGGCGCTTGTTGCGAATGGTGGTGGTGGCGTGGTGCAGGTTGCGGCGCTGGGTGGCGTTATTGAGGCCAACGTGTGCCAGCGGCACGAACGCCTTCGAACCACGCAGGTTGCCGTAGCCTTCTGGGGCGCGGGGAGGGGTGGTGTCGAGGAAGGAAGTCATTAGAGCATCTTCTCCTTGGAGTAGGCCGCGGAGGTGGGAGTCCACGGGTGTTCCTTGGTGGAGGCGAGGATTTCCGCCAGGTGGATAGCGCGAACACCGGAGCGCTGGCGAGCCAGAGCGCCTCCAATGTTCATCAGGCAGGAGGAGTCACCGCCGGTAATATATTCGGCCTCGGTTTCACGGATGTGGCGGGTCTTGTCACCGACCATCGCTGCAGAAACCTCGGCGTTCTTGAGGGCGAAGGTGCCGCCAAAACCACAGCACTCCTCAGCATTAGGTAGCTGGACGAGGTCGATTCCTTCGACCTCCTTAAGAAGCTGGTAGGGGCGGTCACCCAGTTTGAGGAAGCGCAGGCCGTGGCACGAAGGGTGGTAGGTCACGCGGTGGGGGAAGAAGGCACCGACGTTGGTGACACCGGCGACGTCGACAAGAAACTCCGGCAAGTCCAAAGTTTTGCCGGCGGCCTTCTTTGCACCGTCCACATCGGCGGAGGTGCCGAAGCGGTTTGCGATCATCTCGTGCTGCTCGCGCACGGCCCCTACACAGGAGCCGGAAGCGGAGACGACGTAATCGATGGATGGATCCGCAAAGGCATCCGCGTAGGTGCGGATCATACCCAAGGTCTGCTCCTGGTAGCCGGTGTTAATGTGCATCTGGCCGCAGCAGGTCTGTTGCTCCGGGAAGACCACCTCATGTCCTAAGCGGGAGAGAATGAGGGCCGTGGCCTTGTGCGCATCGGGGAAGAGGGAATCACCGATGCAGGTGGAAAACAATGCTATTCGCATTAGCGCGTGCTCCTTTTCTGCCCTGCGCGCCCGACTGTATCCCTTGAAGTCGAGGGTCGGGGACGACGGACATATGCCTTATAGGTTTGTCTTTAAGTTTAGCGTGCAAAATCAAGAATATCGAGGCGAAATAGGTGTTCTACCTGGGTTTTTAACGCAACACTAATGTTGTGAAATTCTCACGTGCAGTGATGCAAAACCAAGAGCCGCCGTGCTGCGCTTGAGGCAGGCACGGCGGCTAGGGTCTAGAAGCAGGGGCCACCTCGGCGGGCAAATGACCACCTCGGCGGGCAAATGGAAGGGGGATTAAGGAACGAGGAATCCCAGCACGTTGCTCATGAGGAAGACGATGACACACACGACGGCAAGGAAAGCCACGGAGTAGCCCACGACTGCCTTGAAGATGCGGGATTCCTCGCCCTCCATCTGAACCGCGGTGGCGGCGATGGCCAGCGATTGCGGGGAAATCATCTTGCCCACAACGCCACCCGAGGTATTGGCGGCCAACATCAGGTCCGGGTTGACGCCGATGCGCTCGGCGGCGGTGACTTGCAGGTTGGCAAAGAGCGCGTTGGCGGAGGTATCCGAACCGGTGACGGCGGTGCCGATCCAACCCAGGACAGGGGAGAAGAGCGCGAAGATGCCACCGACGGAAGCCACGAACTGGCCGATGGAGATGGTCTGTCCGGAGTAGTTCATGGTGTAGGCCAGCGCTAGGACCAAGATGATGGTCAGCGCGGAGAACTTCATGCGGGAGACAACTTCGCCGAATTTGGCCAACGGCGCGGAGGCAGCGAGCTCGTAGCGGCCATTCTCGTTGAAGGACATGTAGATAAGGGCCACGATGATGCCGGAAATGAGCAGCAAGGATCCTGGGTTGCCCAGCACGTTGAACTTGAACGCGGTGTCCATGACTTTGCCTTCGGCGTCGAAGACGGTGCCGTCGAGAAGCGGCCAGGCAGCGTCGATCTGGAGGAATCCAAAGATGGCCGGCCACGCGGTGGCGATGGCGAAGACTGCGGTGACCACGGCATAGGGGAGAAGCGCCATCCAGATGCGGCTGCCGTTGAGATCCGTGACCTCATCCTGGGCAGGAAGCTCCATGCGCTCGCGCAGGCTGTCGACACCCTTGGGCTTCCACATGCGCAGGAAGATAAAGCCCGCGCCGAGGGAGACGATGCAGGCCACGACATTGGTGAGCTGGTAGGCAAAGAAGGTGGCCGCGGCCCACTGCGCAATGGCGAAGGAGATGCCGATGACGGCTGCAGCGGGGCCAGCTTCCTTGACACCGCGCATGCCGTCGAGGATGAAGAGGATGAAGAAAGGCACGACGGCCGCGATGAGTAGGACCTGCAGGGAAATCAGCCCGGCGATGTCAGCGGTCTGCTCGGCGGTGCGCCCGCCCACGGAGCCGGCTGTAGTCACCGGAATGCCCACCGCGCCGAAGGCGACGGGCGCGGTGTTGGCGATGAGCACGGTAGTGGCCGCCTTTAGGGGCTTGACTCCCAGCGCCAGGATCATGGTGGCCGTAATTGCGACGGGAGCGCCGAATCCGGCGAGTGCCTCAAGCAGGCCGCCGAAGCAGAAGGCGATGAGGATGGCCTGGATGCGGATATCGCCATCGCCTAAGAGATCGAAGGTCTTGCGCAGGTCATTAAAGCGGCCAGAGGCCACGGTGACCTCATAGAACCAGATGGCGGTGATGATCACCCAGACGATGGGGAAGAGTCCAAAAAGCCCGCCGCGCACCGCGGAGGACAGAGCCATGCCGGTGGGCATGCCCATGCCGAAGACGGCGATGAGGAGCGCTACGAGGAGTGCAACGGCACCCGAGGTGTGGGCGCGGGCCTTGAGGCCTAAGAGCATGATGAAGAACGCGATGAGCGGCAGCGTGGACACCAGCGCGGTAAGCCCCACGTTGCCAGCTATGGCGTCGGTGGTGATTGTGAATGTAGACATAACGCTCACTTCAGGTTGAGTCCCGCCGGCGTCCCTGCGGTGGTCCCCGCGGTGTGGCACCACAAGTTTCGGCCGGGCGAGAGAGGCGAAAGAATAAATCGGTTCAGATATCAAGTTTAGGGTAAAACCATGCGAGTGCTTGTGTCGCCGGATTCACACTACGGGGGTGAGTGACCTTGCTAACGTCTGAGACCTGGTAGCGCCTCCAAGCGGCGGAGACGATAGACTTTGGCCCTATGAATCCTGAAGATCTTTCCGTCCTGATCAAGAACACTGCCGCCGCCGTGCTCACCGAGCATGAGCTGGACTCCTCCGTCCTGCCGGAGACCGTGAGCGTGGAGCGCCCGCGCAACCCGGAGCACGGCGATTACGCCACCAACCTGGCACTCCAGGTGGCCAAGAAGGCCGGCACCCAGCCCCGCGAGCTGGCGCAGTGGCTGGCGGATGCCCTCGCCGGCAATGACGCCATCGATGAAGCATCCATCGCGGGCCCGGGATTCCTCAACATTCGCCTCGCTGCTGCTGCCCAGGGCGCCATCGTGGCCCAAGTCCTTAGCGCCGGTGCGGACTTTGGTAGCAACTCCACCTACCAGGGCAAGAAGATCAACCTGGAGTTCGTCTCCGCGAACCCGACTGGTCCCATCCACCTAGGTGGTACCCGTTGGGCCGCCGTGGGTGACTCACTCGGCCGCGTGCTCGAGGCCTCCGGTGCGGACGTGACCCGCGAGTACTACTTCAACGATCACGGCGGACAGATCGACCGTTTTGCTCGCTCCCTCGTGGCCGCGGCCAAGGGCGAGCCCACCCCGGAGGATGGCTACGGCGGAGACTACATCAAGGACATCGCGCAGGCGGTAGTGGAGAAGAACCCCAGCGCCCTTGAGGGCAGCGATGCCGAGGTCCAGGAGAACTTCCGCGCTGACGGCGTGGAGATGATGTTTGCCCAGATCAAGGAGTCCCTCCACGAATTCGGCGTGGACTTCGACGTGTACTTCCACGAGAATTCCCTCTTCGAATCCGGTGCCGTGGAGAAGGCTATCCAGACGCTCAAGGACAACGGCAAGCTCTACGAAGCCGAGGGCGCGTGGTGGCTGAAGTCCACCGAATACGGCGACGATAAGGACCGCGTGGTCATCAAGTCCGACGGCAACGCCGCCTACATCGCCGGTGATATCGCTTATGTGGCCGATAAATTCGACCGCGGCCACGACCTGGCCATCTACATGCTGGGCGCTGACCACCACGGTTACATCGCCCGCTTGCGTGCCTCGGCCCAGGCTTTGGGTTATGACCCGGAGGCCGTCGAGGTGCTCATCGGCCAGATGGTGAATCTGGTCCGCGACGGTAAAGCGGTCAAGATGTCCAAGCGCGCGGGAACCGTTATCACCTTGGATGACCTCGTCGAGGCCATCGGCGTCGACGGCGCGCGCTACTCGCTGGTGCGCTCCTCCGTGGACTCCAGCCTGGACATTGACTTGGGCCTGTGGGCCTCCCAGTCGTCCGATAACCCGGTCTACTACGTGCAGTATGGCCACGCCCGCATCTGCTCGATCCTGCGCAAGGCCACGGACCTGGGCTTCGACACTGCCGCGCTTGGCGACGCCCCCCTCGACCTCCTCACCCACGACAAGGAAGGCGACCTCATCCGCACCCTGGGCGAGTTCCCCGAGGTTGTGGCCACCGCCGCCACGCTGCGTGAACCGCACCGCATCGCGCGTTATGCCGAGGAGCTTGCCGCCGTGTTCCACCGCTTCTATGACCAGTGCCAGGTGCTGCCGAAGGTAGGCGAAGAGACCGAACCGATCCACTCCGCGCGCCTCGCTCTGGCTGCAGCCACCCGCCAGGTCATGGCCAATGCCTTGACCATGGTCGGGGTCAGCGCGCCGGAGAAGATGTAAGAAAAGGTATCGATGACTGATTTCAATTCTCTTCCGGCCCACGTGTGGCCGCGCAACGCCGCTCGAGACTCGAATGGTGTGGTCTCGATTGGCGGTGTAGCGCTGACGGACTTGGCCGCCGAATACGGCACCCCGCTCTACGTCTTCGACGAGCAGGACTTCCGCTCGCGCTGCCGGGATATGGCCCAAGCCTTCGGCGGGCCCGACCACGTGCACTATGCCTCCAAGGCATTCATCACCAAGCGCATCGTGCGCTGGGTTGACGAGGAGGGCTTGTGCCTCGACGTGGCCTCCCTCAACGAGGCCAAGCTGGCCCTGGCCGCAGGCTTCCCGGCGGAGCGCATGACCGCCCACGGCAACAACAAGGAAGACGAGTACCTGCAGCTGTGCGTGGACAACGGTATCGGGCACGTTGTCCTCGACAACGAGGAGGAGCTCTCGCGCCTCAATAGTATCGCGGCGTCCGCCGGCCGCGTGCAGCCGGTGATGATCCGCGTGAAGCCCGGCGTGGATGCACATACCCACGAGTTCATCGCCACGGCGCACGAGGATCAGAAGTTCGGCATTTCCCTGTCCACCGGTGCCGCCTTCAACGCCGCGCAGAAGGTGCTGGAATCCGCCAACCTTAAGCTTGTGGGCCTGCACTGCCACGTGGGGTCTTCGGTGTTTAATGCTGATGGTTTCAAGCTGGCCGCCGAGCGCGTGCTCAGCCTGTACAAGCGCATCCACTGCGAGCTCGGCGTTGCCCTCGAGGAGCTGGACTTGGGCGGCGGCTTCGGCATTCCCTACATGGAATACGAGGAAGCGCTCGACGTCGCCACGCTGGCCAAGGATCTGCTCGACGCCGTGGAGCGCACCGCCACCGAGCTCGACATCACGCCGCCCTTCGTACTGGTGGAACCCGGTCGCTCCCTGGTGGGTGCCTCTGCGGTCACCGTGTACCGCGTGGGCACGGTCAAGGATGTGGAGACCGGCAAGGCGGATCTGCCGATGCGCCGCTACCTCTCCGTGGACGGCGGCATGTCCGATAACATCCGCCCAGCGCTTTATGGCTCGGAGTACGACGTGCGCGTGGTCAACCGCCGCACCCGGGGCGAGCCCGTGGATTCGCGCATCGTGGGCTTCCACTGCGAGTCCGGTGACATTCTGGTCAACGAGCGCCGTTTCCCCTCGGATATCACCACCGGTGATCTCCTCGCCTTCGCCACCACCGGCGCCTATCAGTACATGATGGCCTCGCGCTATAACGGTGCTCTGCGCCCGGCGGTCGTGTCCGTGCGCGACGGCAAGGCCCAGCTCATGCTGCGCCGGGAGACGGTGGAGGACTTGCTGGCGTTGGACGTCGATTAGCGCGGCGTTGTCACAGCTCACCGTATTTTATTCACTATGACATGGCCGGTCGCGCCCAGTGCCGGCCATTTTGTATAGAAATAGACAGCTCGTTCTGTATAGTGATGGGCTAGCACGTAAGAATCAAACGCAACATCAACAAAGGGACACCATGACGACGAACCGTAGCAAGAAGCCCGAAGGCGAACCAGTAGGTATTGCGCTGCTTGGGTTTGGCACCGTAGGCGCCGAGGTTTTCCGCCTCGTGCAGGAGAATGCGGACGCTTTTGCGCACCGCATCGGCGGCCCGGTGGAGATCCGCGGCGTTGCCGTGCACAACAAGAACAAGCTGCGCCCAGGCGTGCCGGAGGAGCTGCTGACCGACGACGCCAAGGCGCTTGTCCTGCGCGATGATATCGACCTCGTCGTCGAGGTTATCGGCGGCATTGACTTCCCGCGCGAGCTCGTTCTCGCCGCCCTTAATGCTGGCAAATCCGTGGTTACCGCCAATAAGGCCCTCGTGGCCGCGCACGCTGATGAGCTGGCGGAGGCTGCTGAGCGCGCCGACGTCGACCTTTATTTCGAGGCCGCCGTGGCTGCCGCCATCCCGGTCGTCGGCATGCTGCGCCGTTCCCTGGCCGGTGACAAGATCCAGCGCATCTCCGGAATCGTAAACGGAACCACCAACTTTATCTTGGACGCTATGGAGACCACCGGCGCCTCCTACGAGGACGCGCTGGCTGAGGCCACCCGTCTGGGCTACGCCGAGGCCGATCCCACCGCGGACGTGGAGGGCCACGACGCCGCCTCTAAGGCTGCCATCCTGGCCTCCCTGGGGTTCTACACCCGCCTGACCTTCAACGACGTCTATTGCGAGGGCATTTCCAAGATCACCGCGGACGATATCGCGGCCGCCAACCAAGCCGGTTATTCCATCAAGCTGCTCGCTATTTGTGAACGCTTGGTTGATGAGGAAACCGGCGCGGAATCCGTCAATGCCCGCGTGCACCCGACTCTGGTCCCGAAGGATCACCCGTTGGCGTCGGTTAGCCAGTCCTACAACGCGATCTTCGTCGAGGCGGAGGCCGCCGGTTCCCTGATGTTCTACGGCAACGGTGCCGGCGGCAACCCGACGGCTTCGGCTGTACTGGGTGACGTCATCGGCGCGGCACGCAACATTGTCCACGGCGGCCAAGCGCCGGGGGAGAACACCTACGCCAACCTACCTATTGCGGAGTTCGGAGAAGTGGAAACTCGTTATCACGTCGACATGGAAGTTGAAGACCGCACCGGCGTGCTTTCTGCCATCTCCGGTGTCTTTGCCCGCCACGGGGTCTCCCTGCGTACCGTGCGCCAGGAGGACGGCGATGCCACCGCTCGCCTCATCGTGGTGACCCACGCGGCGAAGGAAGCGGTGCTCGAAGATATCGTCGCCGCCCTCGGCGAGCTCGATGAGGTCAAGGCCGTTCACTCCGTCATCCGCCTGGGTGTATAGGGACTCAGAGAGAACAATGAGTATCGATATCGAAGTAGGCACCAAGGTCACCGTCCAGGTTCCGGCATCCTCGGCCAACCTGGGCCCGGGCTACGACACCCTGGGTATTGCGCTGAGTCTCTACGACACCGTGGAGGTGGAAGTCACCTGCTCCGGCCTGGAGGTGGAGATCTTCGGCGAGGGCGCTGACGAGCTGCCGCGCGACGGCTCCCACCTCGTTGTCAAGGCCATCCGCTCAGCGCTGAAGGCTGCCGACGTAGAAGTCTCCGGCCTGCGCGTGGTGTGCACGAACAACATCCCGCAGTCCCGTGGCCTGGGCTCCTCGGCGTCTGCCGCGGTGGCCGGCGTGGCCGCGGGCAATGGCCTAGCGGGATTCCCGCTTTCGGAACAGCAGGTTGTGCAGCTGTCCTCGGCGTTCGAAGGGCATCCGGATAACGCAGCTGCCTCTGTGTTGGGCAACGCCGTGGTCTCTTGGACGACCGTGCCTGTCGACGGCCGCTCGCTGCCGGAGTACCGTGCCGCGACCTTGGACGTGCACCCGAGGATTAAGGCCACGGCCTTGGTACCGGACTTTCATGCGTCGACGCAAGCCGTGCGCCGCGTGCTGCCCTCGCACGTCACGCATGCCGATGCCGCCTTCAACGTCTCCCGCACTGCAGTAAACGTGGCGGCGCTGACCACCTACCCGGACCTGCTGTGGGAGGGTACCCGCGACCGCCTGCACCAGCCCTATCGCGCTGATGTCCTGCCGGTCACCGCGGAGTGGGTGAACCGCTTGCGCAACCGCGGCTACGCCGCCTATCTCTCCGGCGCTGGCCCCACCGTCATGGTCCTGCACACCGAGCCCATCGAGGAGGAGATCCTCGATGATGCCCGCGGGCAGAACCTGCGCGTGCTGGAGCTGGAGGTCGCCGGGCCGGTCTCCGTCGAGCGCGGTTAGCCTAGCTAGCTGCTCTCTTCCACATCGATTCGGCACACGCCGTTTCCGGCTTTAGGAATGAGCTTCAGGCTAAGCCGCCCGCCGGAATCGGCAGCCGCTTGATCTAGGTAACCATCATGGATGGCGCAGACGAAGGGGGAGGGCTGAATTCCGGCCGTGACGAACGGGCAGGCGTGGAGTTGCACTGTGGTGCGGCCTTCCTCGGCGAATTGCTCCACCGAGGTTACCGGGTCAAAGCCCATATCGCGCATCGTCCGGTAGAGCGGTGCCAGTGCCTCAGCACCGCGGCTGTTCGCCGTGGCTTTAGCCCACGCGCGGCCGATCTCTCGTGCTTGCTCGGATGAAAAGTCATTGAGCTGCTCTTTATCCGCCAGCGCTGTGACCAAGACGCTAATCAGCGTGACGTATTCCTCCGCCACCGAACGGTTGTCGGGTACTCGTACTTGGAAGATTAGGGAGGGGCGCCCGCGCCCGTGCGCTGGGGCGGTAACTACCCGCACCGCGCCGGCGTTAACGAGCTCATCAAGGTGGCCGCGCGCGGTGTTAACGTGCATCCCCAGTTCCTGTGCAATCTCGGCGGCACGTGCTCCTTGCGGGAATGTCTGCAGGGTTGAGAGAACCTCGCTCTGTTTGGGGGAGAGCTTCATCGTGTCAGGAAACAGCTCAGTAGACGAGCGCGGGCTATGCGCAGATGACGTAGACATAAACGGCCTCTCCTTGGACAATGCTACGAGGATCTTACATCTGCTCGCAGCTCTTCCCCTATTTCAGCGCATAAAGCCTTAAAGCAGCGGAATCGAGGAACACAGGCACAACCTCACCGGGGGCCTTGCTGTGTGCCGGTTGGTCTAGAGTCACCCGTTGGCCATCGATCTCCACCAGGGTTGAGCTGCCCAAGTCAGCAAGAATTGTGGCGCTCAGCGCCCCGGCGTTGTCGAAGTTCAGTGCGCTCTGGGGGAAGGCCGCCCAGTGGTCACCGCTGCGAGCAGGAGTGAACACTCCATCGCGGAGGCTACCCCGTAGCAGATTGACGCCTGATAGCTCCGCCATGAAATGAGTGGTGGGCTGCTCCAGTAGCTGATCCACGGGTCCTTGGGAGATGACCTCGCCGGCTTCCATCACAGCGATGTTATCCGCCAGCGTGGTGAGGTCCACGCGGTTGTGAGTGACAATGATGGTGGTGCGGTCGGCCGCCGAGAGGCGCAACAGGTGGCGCCACCGGGCGGCTGATTCGACGTCCATGGCGGCAAAAGGCTCGTCCACGACCAAGACCTCCGGGCGCGCCGCAAGTGCGCGCAGGAGGGCAACCTGCGCGGCCTGCCCGCCGGAAAGCTCGGAAACATGGACCAGCTCCTGCAATCCAGCTGCGTTCAGCAACTCCTGGGTCCTTTGTGCATCCTTGGTCACCATGGTCAAAGCTTGTTCCACGGTGGCAGTGGGTGGTAGCCCGGGGTCCTGGGAGAGCATGACCACACGCTCGGCATTTGTCTGGGCTCCCTGCAAGCGTCCGCTAATGAAACGCATCAACGTGGTCTTTCCCGCGCCGTTGGGGCCAACCACCGCGGTCACGCGCCCGCCACGGAACGTCGTGGTGGTGTCGCCGACCGTGGCTAAGAGATCGCGGGGAGAGTCCTGCGGGGAGGTCATCGTGCGGAGCGCAACCGGGTCCATCGGCTGCAAAGCGCGCACAGCTTGCTCGCGGCGGCGGCGCAGCAGCAGAGGAATTCCGGCCGCGGTGAGCGTGAGGATGGCTATCCCGATCAATACGGCCGACAGCGCATAGGCATTGTCCGCGCTGACCTCACGCTCAAGGTAGATGCCGCTGGGCATGGTTCGGGTAGAACCGGGCAGGGATCCGGCGAAGGTGATCGTCGTCCCGAATTCACCCAGCGAGCGGGCGAACGCCAGAGCACCGCCGGTGAACACGGCAGGGAGGATTGCGGGCAGGATGATGCGCCGAAGAATGGTTCCTGTGCTCAGCCCGATGCCCCGTGCGCTGGCCACGACTTCGGGGTCGAGCTGCCGCAGCGCAGAATCCACCGCCACCACCACGAAGGGCAGGGTGACGAATAAGTGAGCTGCCACAACACCGGGAAAGGCGAAAGACACGTGCAGCCCAGCCTGCTCCAAAACCGGGCCAAGCAGTCCGCGGCGCCCGAGCAGCGCGGTGAGCGCCAACCCGCCTACCACGGGAGGCATGGCCAAAGGGAGGTAAACCACCAGCCGCACGAGGTGAGACACACGGCGTAGCTGCTGGAGCCACAGAGCCAGACAGGTGCCCAGGATCGTGGATAGCAAGGTAGACAACGCCGCCGCGGAAAGGCTGACGCGGAGAAGGTCATGGGTCGCTGGAGCGCTCAGCGTGTCGGCGAGGTTCGGCCAGGGAACTCGCAGCCCGAGGGCGAGCACCGGGGCAAGGATGTAGACCGCAGCGAGCACGCCGGCGGCGATGACCGGCCACGTTGTCCGCGGGCGCTGTTCGTGCAAAATCACGCGTGACACTTAGTCCACCGGGGTAAAACCGAATTTTTCCCAGGTGTTGTCAAAATCCGAGTCGAGGAGGTTGAGGACATCCTGAGCTTCGTCGTGTCGGGGTGAATCAGATACCACCGCGCCCATGATCTCATTGCGGAAGTCTTCCGCGTGGTCGAGTGGGATGGCCTCGACGTCCTCGCTAGCGGCGGCATCGGTGGAATAGACCCACCCGGCGTCCGCCTCACCGGAGGCGACCTTACCCAGGACGTCAGCTACCTGTCCCTCCAAGGAGGAAGCGTGCAGGTCCCAGTTATTGGCCTCCATGATGCGCGTGGAGATGGCACCGCAGGGCACGCTTGGGTCGCAGAGCACGAGGCGTGCCGAGGGATCCAGGTCGGCCGCGGAGCGCAGTCCCAAGGGATTGCCCTTCGGCACCACCATGACCATAACGTTGCTGGCTAAGGCCACGGGTGTGTCAACGGTGCCCTGCGCAGTTGCATCCTCCATGGTCTCCCGGGAAGCCGTGAGGAGCAGATCCGCGGGAGCGCCTTCATTGATTTGCTGAACTAGGGCGGAAGAGCCGCCGTTGTTAAACGCCAGCGGGGTTTCGGATGCGCCGGAGAGGTCGTCATTGAGCACGCGCGTGGAGGAGGCGGCGAAAACCTGCAACGGTTCATCGGAGCTGGAGGAGCAGCCGGCGACAGTCAGCGCGGCGGCGAGAACAGAGACAGCAATTTTCAAGCGGCGCATGGTCAGTTACGTTACGGCATCTTTACGCGGTCCGCGTGAATTTAATATGCACTTCCTTTGGTTCCTTCTTGAGGTATTCACGGTCGAAGGATTCTTCGCGCTGGTCCACCTCGTTGAGCAACGGAAGCGGGTCGTGCGGAGCGATGAGAATCATGGATTCGCCCACGTTGAGGGTGCCCAGCGCTCCATGGATAGCGCCGTGGCGCACCGCGTGGGGAATTTCGGAGGCGTTGAGAGTGGGGATGTCGTGTCCTTTGGAGGCGTCGACAAGCGGCAAGTTCATTGGTGTTATCCCTTTCGAGTTTTAGGCCAGCGGGCGTTGCTGCCCGTGCAACTAATTTACTACGATTATATCCGTGCAAATAAAAATGTCGGATATGCCTCTGCGTGATGTCTCCCTGGCTTCGCGCCGGCGCTGGCACACCCTTGCCTTTAGCCTTGTCGCGTTCTGGATCGCGGTCGGCGTGGGAATTACCGTGGCAAGTTTTTGGGGAGCACCCGTCGTGTGGTGGGACCTCATCCACCCATTTACCCTCGGGGCGCTGACTACCGCGATCCTCGTATTCAGTACCCACTTCACGGAGGCGCTCACCCGCACTCCGGCGGTCGGCTTCCGCGGGGTGGGCGCGCGGGTAGGGCTGGTTCAGGTGGGGCTGGTACTTCTCCTCATTGATCGCGCAGGCTACGACTGGGGTGTGCTTGCGGATATCGGCTCCGCTCTCGTCATCGCTGCCGTTGCGTGGCACCTGTGGGCGCTGTGGACCACGCTCCGGGGCTCTTTGTCTGGTTCTTTCGCTGTGACCGTTCCTTTTTATCTGGCGGCGGCCTGCTTCATGGTGTTCTCGGTGCTACTGGTCATTCTGGCTGCGCACGGGGTAGGGAATTACTCGCTGTTGGTGGCCGCGCACTCACGCGGGATGGTGTGGGGCTTCGGCCTGCTTACCGTCCTGGGCACGGTCATCACGCTGCTGCCCACGTTGACCCGAACCCCAATCTCAGCGGTTGCGCGGGCGCGGTGCAGCCGGGCTTTGACCGTGCATTGCGTGGGGCTGGGGGTGGCCATGCTTGCCGACGCCTCCGGGCTCACCCGCGCTGCCGGCATGGCGCAGCTGCTCACCGTGCTTGCTGCCGTGCTCATCATCCAGCCAGTGCTGGCCGGTGCACTTGGTGGTGAGAAGACCACGGCTAGTGTGTCCGCGATGGCGGGGCTGGTGTGGATGGTGGCGCTCTGCGCCGGTGACGCCGCGGCCACCATCGCAGGGGCCTACCCGCGCGCGGTGACGTTACTGCTCATGCCGGCGTTTCTTGGCACCGGCCTGCTGCAGCTGGTCACCGGGGTGCTCCATCACATGCTGCCCATCCTGGCGGGTACGGCCCGTCCCGCGCACGGGCATATTGCCGGGTTCCTGCGAGTAGGGCTCATTAATGTGGGTGGCGTGCTCAGCCTCCTCGGCATTGCCGGTGTGTCTGTGGTTGGGCTTATCATGATGGGGCTTGGACTCATCGCCAATAGTGCGGCCCTGGCATGGGCCGTCGCATCATCTCAAGGAGAAGTTCATGTCAAGCGTGCCCGTTAAGAAGGAGCATTCCGAAAAGAAGTGGGCGTCCTGGCTCATCATCATCGTCGCGCTCCTCGCTGTCATTGGACTGGCTGTGTTCAACTCGACCACAGGTAAGCAGGACCCAGCTACGGTGGCATCCGCCGACGCCGTGACTGTTGACGTCTCCGTGGACGGCATGGCCTTTGTCCCGTCCTCCATTGACGTGGCAGCAGGCAGCCACCTCGTAGTGAATTTCACCAACACAGGTGACCAGGTTCATGACCTGAAGATTGGGCGCGAGGAGACGGGCCGGGTGGAACCGGGCGAGACCGTGCAGCTCGACGCCGGAATTATCGAGGAGTCCGTGGAAGGTTATTGCACGATCGCCGGCCACAAGATGCAGGGCATGACGTTCATGGTCAACGTCGACGAGTCAGCATCCGGTGAGCATGAGCATGCGGGGGCGTCGGAAAGCACCGGCTCCGCCGGCGCCCCGGCGACGGTACCCTCGGATGCCGAGCGCATGGCAGCCCGCGAAGGCTTTGACGCCGTCGATGCCTCCCTTGCCCCCGCCGAAGGGGACCTCCATGAGGAAACGTGGGTGATGACCGAGGAAGAAGTCGAGGTTGCCCCAGGCGTGCGCCAAACCCGGTGGCTTTTCAACGGGCAAGCACCCGGGCCTACCTTGCGCGGCAAGGTGGGGGATAGATTCCGCATCACCATCAAGAATGAGGGCTCGATGGGGCACTCGGTGGACTTTCACGCGGGTGAGGTCAACCCGGATGAGAACATGAAGTCGATCCAGCCGGGTGAATCGCTGACCTATGAATTCGTGGCACACAGGGCGGGTATCTGGATGTATCATTGCTCGACCATGCCGATGAGCTTGCACATTGCCAATGGCATGGCGGGAGCGGTCATCATTGATCCGCGTGGCGAGGATGCCCTGGCAGACGTTGATGCGGAGTATGTCATGACGGCGAACGAGGTCTTCCTAGCCTCTGCGGGTAAGGAAGCTGAGGGCGCTAACGCGCAGCGCGTCAGCGACGGCGACTATGACCTCACGGCCTTCAATTACTATCCCAACCAGTATGATGTTGCCCCGCTGCGCGCCAAGGTGGGCGATACCGTGCGCATCTGGGTGGTCAACCTCGGCCCGGATCTGCCATTGAGCTTCCACGTCGTGGGCGAGCAATTCGACACCGTGTACAAGGAAGGCGCCTACCTGATTAAGGGCGCGAAGGATTCCGGCTCCCAAGCGCTCGACCTTCTACCTGCCCAGGGCGGATTCGTGGAGATGACCTTCAACGAGCCGGGGACCTACTCCTTTGTCAACCACCTCATGACGAACGCGGAGAAAGGGCAGCACGGCCAGATTATCGTTGAGTAGCAAGGCGCTCGCGCCGTATACGTAATTCGTCCATGGTGTCGATATCGCGCACTGCGGGCGTTGCCTCGACCTCGGCGATGGTGCCCGCGAGCCTCAGTAAGTGCATGGCCGGCTTGTTGCGTGGATCTCCGAGCTCCTCCAGCGCGCGGGTGAGGGCCTTAGTGCGCCACAGCGCGCACAGCGGTTGGAGGCGCCCATCGAGGGTGGCCACTGCGGCATCAGCATCGGAGCTTTCTAAGGCCTGTTCTAGGACAGGCAGGATACGCGGGGAATCCGGGGCGTCGACGGCAAAGATGGCGGTGGTGGGCTCTGAGGAGCTGACCAGCGCGGCATGGCCCGCAGCGATGCCTGCGGCAGGCCCGCCAAACAGGGGGCTTTCGCACACCTGGGGCATGCCCAAACGATAGGGCGAGACGACCGCTACCGGCGCGCCATAAGGAAGCTGGCGCAGGAGGCGGTCGATAAGGCGCTCACCGGCGAGAGTGATACTTGCCTTGTCCACGCCTCCCATGCGTGTGCCGCGTCCGCCCGCCAAAACAATGACACCTGGCATTGTTCTCTATCCTTCCGCGCCGGGCAGTTCGCGGGACCAATCACCCGAGCGACCGCCGGACTTTGCGGTGATGCCGCAGCGCCGGATATAGGCGGAGCGGTCGACGCCTTTTACCATGTCGATGAGCGCTAGGGCGGCGATGTTCACCGCGGTGAGCGCCTCCATTTCCACGCCGGTGCGGTCGGCGGTGCGAACTGTGGCTTCGATGAAAACGTGGTCTTCACACAGCTCAATATCCACCGCACAGCCATGTACCCCAATGGTGTGGGCCAGCGGAAGGAGATCAGGAACTTTCTTGGCCGCCGCGATGCCAGCAACACGCGCAACCGCAAGCACGTCGCCCTTAGGCACGGTTCCCTCCTGCAGCGCGGTGAGAACTTCTGGTGAGCACGCGACCTCGCCTTGGGCGGTAGCTGTGCGTACCGTGGGCTGTTTTTCGGTGACGTCCACCATGTAGGCGGAGCCGGCGGCATTGAGGTGAGTGAACTTCATGTCTAAACAAGAATCCTTTCCTAGCGTGGACCTAGCCTAGCTGACGAAGAGTAGGCCGATCCGGGTGTTCAGATGCGCGATCTTTGGCAGCAACGGAGGGGTGGGGATGTGGAGGCGGATTGTGAAGCTAGTAAGGGTAGACGGTAAGTTGCTCGCCGGCGGCGACCGGACTCGTCAGCAGCGCAAAGCCGTGTGTGCCCGGAAGGGCGGCAACGTGGTGGCTGCGCATACGCGGACCCGGCGGTGGGCTTGCGGTAATGGATTCCGTCATGGTGATGGAGCACGGCTGAATGAGCGGGTGGTGAGGTTCGGGGAAGTCCGCACCGGCGACGGCCGTGAGGCACGGCCGGTCCTTGACACCCGCGGGGCGGGGCAGTCCGCGCAGAGAGCGCAGCAGTTGGGTGAGGTAGAGGTGTGCGGAGACAAACGCCGCCACCGGGTTGCCCGGCAAACACACCACGGGGATACCGTCCCAGAGCGCATGGCCCTGAGGCGCGCCGGGCCGTTGGTTGACGTGGCCGAACCAGTAATCATCGCGTTCCACGGCATCCTCAATCACGGCGCGAACCACGTCGAAGGCGCCGGCCGAGACGCCGCCGGTGGTGACAATGAGATCGGAATCCGCAGCGGCCGCGTTGAAGCGCCGGTGCAGCTCAATGGGGGAATCTCCACAGACCGTGCGGGTGATCTCGCAGAGACCGGTGGAAGAAATGAGGGCTTCGAGCATGGGCCCATTCGAATCGGAAAGCTGGCCGTTGATCAGCTCCTCACCCGTGGCAATGATGGTTACTCGTGGGATGCGGTGAACCACGGCGCTGTCAACGCCGGAGGAGAGGCTGGCGGCGATAAGGGGGGCGTCGACAAGCGTGGCAGATCCAGCGAGTTGGTGGCCGGCGTCGATGTGGGAACCGCGTCGCCGGATATGGTTACGGTCGGGCAGGTGGTGCACCGTAACGGTTTCAGGCACAGGTCCGGGCCCTAGGGGAACATCGGTGTTTTCTACTGGTATGACCAGGCCATCAAAACCCTCCGGAACCTCCCCGCCAGTCATGATTCGCACCGCGGTCCCAGGCTGCGGGACCTGAGTGGGTGAGCCTGCTGGGACATCACCTATAACAGGCAGCGTGAATGGGGTGGTTAAGTCATCAGGTGACGCCGGAGCTGGGATGAGGAAGCCGTCCATCGCCGAATTATCCCGCGGCGGGAGGGGAAGACGGGCGAAGAGTGGCTCGGCCAGAACGCGGCCTTGTACAAGGGGAGCGCGCTCCGCAGGCAGGACGCGAACCAATGCGTGGAGGCGGTCGAAATACTCCTCGATGCTTAAGTCAGTCCCAGTGCTTGTCATTGCACCCAATCTAGCCGCCGATGGCGGACATCGGGCGATCGGGCTGGAGGAATCCTTCATCATCCACACCATGGCCCGGCAGCTTCTTCCACATTTCGCCCGCCCACGCGGCGGCGAGTTCCGCGTCGCTAGCGCCGCTGCGCAACAAGTCCCGCAAGGACGTCTCCGAGTTGCCGAACAAGCAATTACGCACAGCGCCGTCCGCAGTGAGTCGCGTGCGGTCGCAATTGCCGCAGAAAGGCCTTGTCACGGATGCGATGACGCCGATTCGGCCTACCTGTATTAAGCCATCGCGCGCTTGCGCGGTCCACAGTGCGGCGGGGGCGGAGCCTCGGGGCTTCTGCACAGGCGTGAGCTCGAATTCTTCTCCCAAACGAGCCAAAATATCTTCTGCGGTGACCATCCGGGAGCGTTCCCATTCTTCGCGCGGGCCTAATGGCATCTGCTCGATGAAGCGCAGCTGCGCGCCTCGCTCGAGGCAGTAGCGCGCCAAGGGGACGATGTCCTCTTCATTTACTCCGGGCATAACTACGGCATTAACTTTGACCGTGCCCAGACGCCCTTCGCGGTGGGCGGCTGTGGTGGCTTCGATGGCGGCGAAGACATCGCCAAGCCTGTCGCGCCGGGTGAGGCGGGCATAAAGCTCAGGATCAATAGTGTCTAGGGAGATGTTGACGCGGTCCAGCCCCGACTCAATGAGACCGTCCAGGCGGCGGGGGAGTCCCAAGCCATTGGTCGTCAGTGCGGTGGCGGGGGCCAACTTTTCGTCTGTGCGTAGCTGCGTGGTAGCGGCGATAATCTTCTCTAGCGACTTGCGCAGCAAAGGTTCGCCGCCGGTAAAGCGCACCTGGCGAATGCCCAAATGGGTTACGGCAATCCTGATGAGGCGGATGGTCTCGTCGTCGCTGAGCGTCTGTTCAGTGGGCATCCACTCGAGGCCCTCGGCGGGCATGCAATAAGTGCAGCGGAGGTTGCAGCGATCCGTCAGCGAGACTCGAAGGTCGCGCGCTTGGCGTCCATAACGGTCGAGCAAGTCGCGGCGACCATCGCTTAATGCAGGCGGCAGGTCCGGAGGCGTTGCGTCGGCACCGCCGCGGGTGGAACCGCGCGGGGAGGGCGTAGGCAGAAAGACGCGATCAGACATTAACCACACTTTAGCCGGAGTAATAGCAGATCTATAGTCGCTCGGCCCCTTTATTGCGCGGCGCCTTCTTCGGCGTCGAGGCGTTGAGCCTCACCCGGGCCCTTCAGCCGGATGATGTTATAGGCGCCCTCGGCAAGATGGGCACGAAGATCCTTCTTGTCGAACTTGCCCACCGAGGTCTTGTCGATGGACTTCACGAAGGTCCAGTACTCCGGCAGCATCCACGATGGAAGCTCAGAGCGCATCCCGTCACGCAGGCGCTCGGCGGTCTCAATCGTGGGGCTGATATCCGCGGCAAGCACGGTGACGGCCAGCGGGCGCTCGACCCACTGCTTGTCGGGGTAGCCAATGACGGCACATTCGAGCACCACCGGGTTGGCCATGATGAGGTTTTCCAACTGGACGGAGTAGATCCACTCGCCGCCGGAACGGATGACGTCGCGCGCGCGATCCTCCACGGTGAGGAAGCCATCCTCGTTGACGAATCCGACGTCGCCGGTACGCAGCCAGCCATCGGCCGTGAACTTGGAGGCCGCATCTTCGACGTCTTTCCCGCGGAATTCGTGGGCGGCGCCGCCGTCCTCTGAGGTGGGCGAGTGATAGTAGGAGCCGGTCACCAGGTTGCCGCGCACCTGGATCTCGCCGGCATTTCGGTCCGTGGTGTTGACCACGTGGCCGTCATTGACCACCCGGTATTCCAGGGAGGAGGGGAAGCGCCCCTGGGAAATGCGGTAGGCCCACCGGGCTTCACCCGAAGCACCTGAGGGCGGGCGCGCCACGGTGCCCACGGTGGTGGTTTCCGCCATGCCCCACACGTGAACCACGTCCACGCCGTAGCGTTCTTCCCAGCTCTTGATGAGCTGCGGCGGGACTGGCGAGCCGCCGGCAAAAATCTCCGTCAGCGTCATACGCTCCGGCGGGTTCTTGAGGTAGTGCACGAAGAGCTGGATCCAGATGGTGGGCACGCCATGCGCCACGCGTGGGGAGGTGGCGGCGATGATCTTGGCCAGGGTGGCGGGGGAGACGTCGGCGTCGGGAAGCACCAGCGGCGTGCCCGTCATCCAGGCCGCAAAGGGAACACCCCAGCTCAGCACGTGGTAGATGGGGATGCAGCACAGGAAGGTCTCGCCGTGGGTCACACACAGGGAGTCGGAGGAGCGCAATTGCATCCCCTCCAAAAACAGGGCGCGGTGCGAGTAGAGCACACCTTTCGGCGCGCCGGTGGTGCCAGTGGAGTAGCACAAGGCAGCGGCGGTGTGCTCATCCAGCACCGGCCAGTTGTACACGGTGGAGCGCCCATCCAGAAGCTGTTCGTAGCTATAAATCTCAACGTTGCCCGGCAGCGCAATGCTGGGCTTGTCGACGCCCGTGAAAACCACCGCGCGCACGCACTCCACCCCGTCTAGTACGCGGGCGAGCTGCTCCGCTAACCGGGCATCTGCGACGATGACGCGAACCTCGGCGTGGTTGATGATGTGCCGGATCTGATCATTCATGAGCTGCTTGTTGAGCGGCGTAAACACCGCTCCCTTGCAGGCAGTGCCAAAAAGTACTTCGAGGTGCTCTGAGCAATTCCACATCAGGGAGCCCACGCGTTCATCACCAGTGATGCCGAGCGTGTCATGCAGGGCGTGGGCGAAAGCGGCGGCGCGTGCACCGATATCGGCGAAGGTCGTCTCTTCGCGTTCGTTGCCGGGATTGGCGCTGTGCCACGTGACTACCTGGGTTTGGCCGTGAACGGAGGAGCCGTACTCCAGGATGCGGGTGAGGGACAGCGGGATATCCTGCATTGTGGAGAGCATGCGCACCACTTTAGCCGTGTCAGTGTGAGCGCGGTGGATGGATGCGGTATAGTTGTTCGCGACTGGCGGGGAAAGCCTTCCTCGCACCTCCGAGCTCCCTCCACGGCGTGCACACCTGCGGTGAAAAACTCATGGCAGTCCAACGGTGCGCGCGGCAATGAGAGGGTAGAGATACGCTCGCAGTCGCCTTCTTAAAATATCTCCCCGCGATTGACCCGCGGCCGCTTCCTTGAGTTCTTTTCGGAGTGCAGCAAGGAGTTCTTCACGTTCCGCTCCGCAGGGCCGGAGAGGGGGGAGAGCCAAAGAAAACCACCGCCCACGGGGATCGCGGTTGCGTGAACTCGCTGGTGGCGGCGGACCATCTCAATTACACACTGGCTTCCAACGCCCACGTGGAGCGGCACCACGCACAGTGCGGGTGCGGCTGAATAGACGGCGCGCGTTGGTGAAGCGACGAAAGGATATCCGTGAGCGATACGGACAAGACCGCAGCACAGGATCTCGCGTCCCTGAAGCTGCCGGAATTGCGCAAGCTGGCTGCGGAGCGCGGACTTCGCGGCGTCTCCGGACTGCGCAAGGGGGATCTCATCACCGCACTGACCACCGGCCAGGTGCCGGCGCGCGGCGCGAAGGCCGCTGCCCAAGCGGAGCCCAAGAAGGACGAACAGCCGCGCCGCGCTACCCGCAAGGCTTCTCGCCCTGCCGGCGCCGCAGACCAGGACTCCGAGCAGCCGGAGCAGGATAAGAAGCGCAAGCAGGACCAGCCGAAGCAGCAGACTGATGAAGCTGGCAAATCTGACAAGGCTGATAAGTCCGAGCACAACGACGGTAGCGACGAGCACCGCTACGAGTCCCGCTCCCAGGCTCGCCGCGCCCGCCGCAACCGCGCCCGCCGCCAGGAGCGCGAGGCCCGCGAAGAGGCCAAGGGCAACGGAAATAACAACGGTGCCGAGGACAATAATGGCAAGTCCGAGGACAACCAGTCCCGCGGCGGAAACAACTCCGATAACGGTGATCGCGGCAATGGCGGCAACGGTGGCAATAACGGTGGCGGCCACAACAATAACCGCCGCGACAACCACCGCAACGACGATGACAACAATGGCGGCGGCCGCCGCAACCGCCGCAACCGCCGTAACCGCCGCGGGCGTGACCGCGATGGTGGCGGCAATGGTGGCAACGATCTGCAGATCCGCGAGGGCGATGAAGTACAGGTAGTCGGCGGCATCCTGGAGGTCGTGGACAACAACGTGGCCTTCCTGCGCACCACCGGCTACCGCGCGGCCAGCTCCGATGTCTTTGTTAACAACAACCTCGTGCGCCGCCTGGGCCTGCGCTCCGGCGACGCGCTGACCGGCAAGGTCAAGGTTTCTGGCCCGACCCACACCCACGGCAACGGCCGCAACCGCCGCAAGTACAACCAGCTGGTGGAGGTCGACACCGTCAACGGCCTGGATCCGTCGACTGCGAAGGACCGCCCGGACTTCTCCAAGCTCACCCCGCTTTACCCGAACCAGCGCCTGCGCTTGGAGACGGATCCGAAGATCCTCACCACCCGCGTCATCGACCTCATCATGCCGATTGGTAAGGGCCAGCGCGCGCTCATCGTCTCCCCGCCGAAGGCCGGTAAGACGACGATCCTGCAAAACATCGCCAACGCCATCGCCACGAACAATCCGGAGTGCTACCTCATGGTGGTCCTCGTGGACGAGCGCCCCGAAGAGGTCACGGACATGCAGCGCAGCGTCAACGGTGAGGTCATCGCTTCCACCTTTGACCGCCCGCCGTCAGAGCACACCTCCGTGGCGGAGCTGGCCATCGAGCGCGCCAAGCGCTTGGTGGAGCAGGGCAAGGACGTCGTCGTCCTTCTCGATTCCATCACCCGCCTGGGCCGCGCCTATAACAACTCCTCCCCGGCCTCCGGCCGCATCCTGTCCGGTGGTGTGGACTCCAATGCCCTGTACCCCCCGAAGCGCTTCTTGGGCGCTGCCCGCAACATCGAAAACGGCGGTTCGCTGACCATTATCGCCACCGCGATGGTGGAGACCGGCTCCACCGGTGACACGGTCATCTTCGAGGAATTCAAGGGCACCGGCAACGCCGAGCTCAAGCTCGACCGCGCCATCTCCGAGCGCCGGATCTTCCCGGCCGTGGACGTCAACCCGTCCGGCACCCGCAAGGACGAGCTCCTGCTCGTTCCGGAGGAGGCGCGCATCATGACCAAGCTGCGCCGCATCCTTTCCGGCCTGGATTCCTTTGCTGCCATCGACTTGTTGATCAAGCAGCTTAAGAAGACTCGTTCCAACGGTGAATTCCTCATGCAGGTGGCCTCGTCTGCGCCCATGGCGGCAGATATGGATGAGGAGGACTACAAATAATGTCGAACCAGGTTTCCCTCGTTGATGATATTGTCTCCGAGTACCAGGGCATCGAGATGCAGATGGCTGACCCGGATGTAGCCGGGGATCAGAAGCAGTTCCGCAAGCTGTCCAAGCGCTACGCTGAACTGCGCCCCATCGTTGCTGTCAACGATGAACTCGTCCAGGCCCGCCAAGACCTGGCTGACGCCAAAGAGATGGCCTATGAGGACCACGAGTTTCAGCCCGAGGTTGAGCGCCTCGAACCGCTCGTCGTGGAGCTGGAGGAGAAGCTTGCGGATCTGCTCGCCCCGCGCGATGAGCAGGACTCCGAGGACATCATCATGGAAATCAAGGCCGGCGCCGGCGGCGAAGAGGCAGCACTTTTCGCTGGCGACCTAGCCCGCATGTACGAGCGCTTCGCCGACAAGGCCGGCTTCCAGTGGGAGGTCCTGGGCCTCAACGAGTCCGACCTCGGCGGCGTCAAAGACATGTCCATCTCCTTCAAATCCAAGACCCCGTCCCGTGATGGCGCGTGGAGCGTGTTCAAGTTTGAGGGCGGCGTCCACCGCGTGCAGCGCGTTCCGGTGACCGAGTCCCAGGGCCGCATCCAGACCTCCGCAGCCGGTGTGCTGGTCTACCCGGAGCCGGAAGAAGTCGAAGCAGTCAACATCGATGACAAGGACATCCGCGTCGACGTCTACCGCTCCTCCGGTAAGGGCGGCCAGGGCGTGAACACCACTGACTCCGCCGTGCGCATTACCCACCTGCCCACGGGCCTGGTGGTGACCTGTCAGAAGGAGCGCTCCCAGATCCAGAACAAGGCGCGCGCCCTGCAGGTGCTGCAAGCCCGCCTGGATCAAATGGAGCGCGAGGCACGCGAGGCCGAGGCCGGCGAGCAGCGTGCATCCCAGGTGCGCACCATGGACCGCTCCGAGCGCATCCGCACCTATAACTGGCCGGAGAACCGCATTACCGATCACCGTATCGGCTACAAGGCAAATAACCTCGACTCCGTTCTCAACGGCGACATGCACGACCTCATCGAGGCCCTGCAGGCCCAGGAGCGCGCCGAGCGCCTCGAGGCCGAGGGCTAGAAGGCTAAGGCACGGTTATTAACGGTGACTTTTCACACCTATAGGGAGGCGCTTCGTGATGCCACGGAGCGCCTTCGCGCTGCCGGGGTGCCTTCACCCGAATGGGACGCGCGCCTGTTGGCCGCCCACCTCATCCACTGTGGGCACATGGACATCGCCCTCGACGAGCAACCGATCCCCGGTTTTGACGTGGCCTATGGGGCGTTGGTGGGGCGTCGTGAAGCGCGCGAACCACTCCAACACATCCTGGGCGTCGCGTGGTTCGGTCCTCTCGAACTCGAGGTCGGCCCGGGCGTGTTCATTCCACGCCCGGAAACGGAGGTGCTCGCCGACTGGGGAGTTAAGTTTCTGACGAAACTTAACTCGGGGAAGATGACGAAACTTAACTCGTTGGGGACAAAGGAATCTAACTCGTCGGAATCTCCCCGTGTCGTGGACTTGTGCGCTGGGTCCGGTGCGCTCGGGCTTTACGTCGCACACTACGTGCCGCAGGCCGAGGTGTGGGCGGTGGAGCTTGCCGACGCCTCCCTGGCCTACACCCGCCGCAACGCCGCAACCGCAGTGCACGGCGGGGCGGGAACCGTACACGTGGTCCAAGGGGATGTCACCGAGGCGGACCTCTTGCCGGAGCTGCACGGCACCGTTGACCTCGTGCTGACGAATCCGCCATATGTACCGGAGACCCCGGACCTGGAACCGGAGGTTTATCAGGATCCTCACGAGGCAGTGTTCGGGGGAGTAGACGGCATGGAAACCATCACCGCGATGATCCCGACCATTGCCGCGCTGCTTCGCCCCGGTGGCCGCGTGGGCATCGAGCACGACGACGACACCTCGCAGCAAGTGCAGGAAGCCCTGCGCGCGCATGGAGGATTTAGCCACATCGAGGTACTCAAGGATCTCACTGGCACCGCCCGCTTTGTCACGGCACAGCGGGGAGTACAGTAGATTGGTCGAAGATTGGTCGACAAGCCGACAGGAACGGGATTAAAGGAGAGACCAATGCAGGGACAGATTTATAACTGTGCGGACGCCGCCGAGCGCGAAGAAGGAATGGCTCTTGCCGTCAAGGCGGCCAAGTCGGGGCGGCTTGTGGTGATGCCCACCGATACGCTCTACGGGCTGGGCTGCGATGCCTTTGATAACGACGCCGTGGCTAGCCTGCTGGCCACCAAGCACCGCGGCCCAGACATGCCGGTACCGGTGCTCGTGGGCTCCTGGGATACCGTCAAAGGTCTTGTCGCGTCGTTGGATGATACCGCCCAAACGCTGATCGAGGCCTTCTGGCCGGGCGGACTATCCATCGTCGTGCCGCAGGCGCCTTCGCTTCCCTGGAACTTGGGCGATACCCGCGGTACGGTGATGCTGCGCATGCCGCTGCATCCCATCGCCATCGAGCTCCTGAGCGAGGTCGGTCCCATGGCGGTATCCTCCGCGAATATCTCCGGCCAAACCCCACCCACCACGGCGATTGCCGCCAAGCAGCAGCTGGGTAAGGCCGTCACCGTCTACCTCGACGGGGGAGAAGCAAAGGTAGGCAAGCCATCCACCATTATCGACCTGTCTGGCTCCCGCCCTTATCTTTTGCGCGAAGGCGCATTGAGCGCTGAGCAGATCGGTGAGGTCATCGGAGTATCCGCAGAGTCCTTGCGCACCCGCCCGGGCGCCCAATCCTCTTAAGGAGACCTCAGTGGCTGGAACCGGAGTGCCGCTGCGCGAGCTAGCGTTGGTGATCTTTGTCGCGGCGGCGTTTACCTACCTCACCACCGGACTGGTGCGCACCTTCTTAGTGCGCAGCGGACAGGTGGCGGAGATTCGCCTGCGCGATAGCCACTCCCAGCCCACACCGCAGCTCGGCGGGGTGGCGATGTTCACGGGATTTGCGGCCGCCGTCTATCTCGCGGGCCAGCTTCCAGCCTTGACTCGCGGCTTTATGCCCGTCACGCCTGAGATGAATGCTGTGCTGTGGTCAGCCGCAGCCATCGTCCTCGTGGGCGTGGTGGATGACTTGGTGGAGCTGAGCGCTCTGGTCAAGCTCATCGGTCAGCTCGTCGCCGCAGCCATCATGAGCGGATTGGGGCTGACGTGGACGCTTCTCTTCCTGCCTTTTGGCGATGGAACTACGGTCATCCTGGACCAGGTCCAGGGGACACTCTTGACTACGTTCTTTACCGTGTTGCTCATTAACGCCATTAACTTCGTCGACGGGCTCGACGGTTTGGCGGCCGGGCTGGGCATGATCGCCGGCGGCGCCATCTTGGTCTTCTCGCTGACGGTTTTGCACGACCAGGGCGGTGCAGTGTCCGCGTATCCGCCGGCGATTATCGCCGCCGCTCTTGTTGGTGTGTGTGCCGGGTTCCTACCTCACAACTTTGAGCCCTCCCGCATCTTCATGGGGGATAGCGGTGCGATGCTCATTGGTTTGCTCCTTGCGGCGGCGTCGACGTCTGCCTCCGGCAAGATCAACATGTCTTTGTACGGCACCGTGGACATTGTGGCGTTGATGTCACCCGTCATCGTCGTGGTCGCCGCGGTCTTTATTCCAGTCCTGGACCTTGTCTGGGCCGTCATTCGCCGCGTATCGCAGGGGCGCTCGCCTTTCGCTGCGGATAAGGCGCACATTCACCACCGGCTGCTCTCCTTGGGGCACACGCACCGACGCACAGTACTGGTGCTTTATTTATGGGTCTCCGCGGTGGCGTTTGGGGCCGTCTCCTTTTCTATCGTTCCGGCCCCTGCGGCCGTGGCTTTGGCGGTTCTCGCGCTTGGCGTGGCCTTCGGCGTGACCCTGATTCCGCTGCGCCAGGGCAAGATTGGGCGTCGGCCGCGGGCTACCAGTGTGGTGCTGGAAACTGATCCTTCCTGAGGTAGGGTATGGGGCTGTGACTGATTCAACGACCTCCGAAGAGCTTTCGCCCTACGACGATCATCGTCGCCCCCTCAAGCGCGCCCTGCGTCTCGGGGTCATCGGCCTTATCGTCGTAACCATCGCGTCCCTGTCCATCTGGGGTGGCGTTCGCGGAGTGCCCGGAATTTGGGGAGTACTCGTCGGCGCGGCCATCGGCGGCGGCTTCGTGCTCTTTACCGCGGCCTCGGTGCTTATTACCGCACGCACGACACCCTCGACCACGATGGCTGTGGTCCTAGGTGGCTGGTTGCTTAAGGTCGTCATCCTCATCATGGTGTTGTTGCTGATCAAGGACCTAGAGTTCTACGACACGATGGCCCTCTTCGTCACCGTGCTGCTGGCGCTGGCGGTGACGTTGGGAACTGAGGTATGGGGCGTGGTCACCTCCAACGTGACTTACGTGTCTTAGCCTTTCTCGACCTTTTTCAGTGAGCCACTGCTCCCGGTGACCCCGGGAGGGTGGCTTTTTGTGTAGCGAAATGACGCCGCTTCGGGCGCTCATTACCCCCGTCAAGGTGGGAAAACGCGGGTGTGTGACCAAATACACTTAGTAGGGTTTTGGCAGAATGTGGGCGTTTTATGCGGCCGCACGGCGCTGGGCTGTGCCTTTAGGTTCACAACGCTGCCCCCACGTGCGAAAACTTGAGGGCGAACTGATAGCATTCTCTTCGGGTTACCGCGGGTTAGCGTCATGCTATCCCGAAAAAGTACGGTTTATCCTTGCCCTGTTTACGCTGATGTGCGACGGAGTCCGTGAGCAGGGCAAAGAGCTTGAGACGTCCATCGCACCACATAGCCTTCGACAAGCTGTGTGGCCCGAACACGGGAGAGAACGCTGAGCGTTACGACATTGGCCATGAAGGGTGAGTTTCACGCACCCGAACTGGATCCAGAATTTTTCCCGGGGCACGTAACCGAAGATGGTGGAGTCGTCGATCTTCTTTTCGCCGATTTCGCCAACGGTTGGTTCGCTTTGGATCGCATCATGCTGGTCCGCCTGTTTATGGCGGCTATCTTGGTGCTCCTTTTTGTTGTCGCCTTCAGGAACCCGAAGCTGGTTCCTAAAGGATTGCAGAACGTAGCGGAGCATGCGATTGACTTCGTACGAATTCACATCGCAGAAGACATTTTGGGCCGTAAGGAAGGACGTCGTTTCCTTCCGATCCTGGCCACGATCTTCTTCGGTGTTTTGTTCTGGAACGTAGCAACTATTGTTCCAGCCCTAAACATCTCTCCGAATGCTCGTATTGGTATGCCAATCGTGCTGGCAGTCGTTGCGTACATCGCCATGATTTACGCCGGCGCAAAGCGCTTTGGCTTCGGCAAGTTCGTCAAGTCCTCGGTGGTTATTCCTAACCTTCCGCCGTTGCTGCACGTGCTTGTTGTACCGATTGAGGCTTTCTCTACGTTTGTCATGCGTCCAGTCACGCTGGCTCTTCGTCTTATGGCGAACTTCCTGGCTGGCCACCTCATTTTGGTCCTGTTGTACTCGGCAACGAACTTCTTCTTCTTCCAGTTCAACGGTTGGACCGCACTGAGTGGCCTCACTCTGGTCGCAGCGGTTCTGTTCACGCTGTACGAAATTATCGTCATCTTCCTGCAGGCATACATTTTCGCCCTGCTGACGGCGGTATACATCGAACTGTCGCTGCATGCAGATTCGCACTAACAACAACGCGAACCTCGCGGTTAACTAAATACCCCAGAAATCACCACTTCCCCCGCGGAACAATTCGCGGGAAAACATTGAAAGGGAACGACTTTCATCATGAACGAAATCATTCTTGCTCAGGCTGCTGACGAGTCCACCCTCAAGGGCCTCGGCGCTATCGGCTACGGCATCGCAACCATCGGCCCGGGTCTGGGCATCGGTATCCTCGTCGGCAAGACCGTCGAGGGCATGGCTCGCCAGCCGGAGATGGCCGGCCAGCTGCGTACCACCATGTTCCTGGGTATCGCCTTCGTTGAGGCCCTCGCCCTGATTGGCCTCGTTGCAGGCTTCCTGTTCTAAAGAGCGCTTTACACAAAGTAAATCGAACTTTAAGAACGGAGCCCCATGAACAACGTCATTTACTACCTTGCAGCAGAGGGAAGTGAGCACCTGCCGCTGGAGAGCGGCAACTCCATCCTTCTGCCCAAGATGTACGACTTGGTCTGGTCGATCATTCCGTTCGCCATCATCCTGATTGTGTTCTGGAAGCTTGTTCTTCCGGCATACAACAAGATGCTGCAGGAGCGTGAAGACCGGATCGAAGGTGGCCTTAAGCGTGCGGAGGCTCAGCAGGCCGAAGCAAAGGCCGCTCTGGAAAAGTACAATGCTCAGCTCGCTGATGCTCGAGCAGAGGCTGCGGAGATCCGCGAGCAGGCGCGCGAGCGCGGCAAGCTGATCGAGGCAGAGGCTAAGGAAGCTGCAGAGGAAGAGTCTCGTCGCATCCTGACCGCCGGCGAGAAGCAGCTTGAAGCTTCTCGTGCACAGGTCGTGTCTGAGCTGCGTTCCGACATCGGACAGAACTCCATCAACCTGGCAGAGAAGCTGCTCGGCGGCGAACTTTCGGACGCCACCAAGCAGTCCTCCACGATTGATAACTTCCTGTCCGAGCTCGACACTGTGGCACCGGCCGGAAAGTAGGCAACGATGAAGGCAGCTAGCCGCGAAGCACTCGCTACCGTTGAGTCCAAGCTGGATGAGTTCCTCTCCGGCGACCGCTCGGTGGCGACTGCTACCCAGGCAGGCCAGGACCTCTTCGAGGTTGTCCGCGTCCTCGACGGTGACCGCGAACTGCGTGTCGCGCTGACCGACGACGCCGCTACCTCCGAGGAGCGCAAGTCCCTGGCCCAGACCCTTTTCGGCGGAAAGGTCACCCCGGTTGCACTCCAGGTGCTGCAGGAGGCCGCCGCCGCACAGTGGTCGACGCCGCGTGATATCGCCCGTGGCCTCATCATCCTCGGCCGCCGCGCACTGCTGCGTGGCGCTGAGTTTGAGGGCAAGCTGGGCCAGGTGGAAGACGAGCTCTTCTCCCTGTCGCGCGTGCTTGACCGCGAAGGCGAACTGACCCAGCTGCTTTCAGACCGTACTGCTACGTCCGATCGTAAGGTCGGGCTGCTGGCAAGCGTGCTCTACGGCAAGGTCACGATGGTTACTGAGGCGCTTGCGCTGCAGGCCATTGGCCGCCCGGAGCAGAACCCGATTGATGATCTCGCCGGTTTGGCGGACACCGCAGCCAAGCTGCAGGGCCGTACCATCGCGCGAGTGACCACCGCGGGTGAGCTGAACGATAGCCAGCGGGCAGCACTCGCTGAAAAGCTGGGCAAAATTTATGGTCGTGCGATGTCCATCCACTCTGAGGTTGACACCAGCCTCCTCGGTGGTATGACCATCCGCGTCGGCGACGAAGTCATCGATGGCTCGACGGCAGGCAAGATTGCTCGCCTTCGTGCGCAGATGGCATAAGCCGAAACGACAGAAACGATTAAGTAATTGCTGGAAGATACTACCGAGAGCAGGAAGAACATGGCGGAGCTGACGATCTCCTCCGACGAGATCCGTAGCGCGATTGCGAACTACACCTCGAGCTACTCCGCGGAGGCCTCCCGTGAGGAGGTCGGCGTGGTCATTTCGGCAGCTGACGGTATTGCGCAGGTTTCGGGCCTGCCGTCCGTCATGGCGAATGAGCTGCTCGAGTTCCCCGGCGGCGTGATTGGCGTCGCACAGAACCTTGACACCAACTCCATCGGTGTCGTGGTCTTGGGCAACTTCGAGTCGCTTAAAGAAGGCGACGAGGTCAAGAGGACCGGCGAGGTTCTCTCCATCCCTGTGGGCGAGGAATTCCTCGGCCGCGTAATTAACCCCCTGGGCCAGCCGATCGACGGCATGGGCCCGATCACCGCTGAAGAGGACCGCGTCCTCGAGCTGCAGGCACCGTCCGTGCTGCAGCGCCAGCCGGTGGAAGAGCCGATGCAGACCGGCATCAAGGCTATTGACGCGATGACCCCGATTGGTCGCGGTCAGCGTCAGTTGATCATTGGTGACCGTAAGACGGGTAAGACCGCTGTCTGTATCGACACCATTCTGAACCAGAAGGCTAACTGGGAATCTGGCGACAAGAACAAGCAGGTTCGCTGCATCTACGTCGCCATCGGCCAGAAGGGCTCCACCATTGCTGGTGTGCGCCACACCCTGGAGCAGCACGGCGCACTGGAGTACACCACCATCGTGGCGGCTCCGGCGTCCGACGCCGCTGGCTTCAAGTGGCTGGCACCGTTCTCCGGTGCAGCTCTGGGTCAGCACTGGATGTACCAGGGCAACCACGTCCTGATCATTTACGATGATCTGACCAAGCAGGCTGAGGCCTACCGTGCGATTTCCCTTCTTCTGCGCCGTCCGCCGGGCCGCGAGGCTTACCCGGGCGACGTCTTCTACCTCCACTCCCGTCTGCTGGAGCGCGCTGCGAAGCTCTCCGACGACATGGGTGCAGGTTCCATGACCGCATTGCCGATCATCGAGACCAAGGCGAACGACGTCTCCGCCTTCATTCCGACCAACGTAATTTCTATTACCGACGGCCAGGTCTTCCTGGAATCCGACCTGTTCAACCAGGGCGTCCGTCCGGCAATTAACGTCGGTGTGTCGGTCTCCCGTGTTGGTGGTGCCGCACAGACCAAGGGTATGAAGAAGGTCGCCGGTAACCTGCGTCTTGAGCTGGCTGCCTACCGTGACCTGCAGGCCTTCGCGGCCTTCGCATCCGACCTGGATCCGGCCTCCAAGGCTCAGCTGGAGCGCGGTGAGCGTCTCGTCGAGCTGCTCAAGCAGTCCGAGTCCTCCCCGCAGCCTGTCGAGTACCAGATGGTGTCCATCTTCCTCGCAGACCAGGGCATCTTCGACGTCGTTCCCGTCGAGGACGTACGCCGCTTCGAGAAGGAGCTGCACGATCACCTCAACTCTGCAACCCCGCAGGTGTTCGAGCAGATCCAGGGCGGTACCGCTCTGACCGACGAGTCCAAGGATGCACTTGTTGCAGCTGCTAAGGACTTCATTCCGTCCTTCCGCACGACCGAGGGCAACAACCTCGGCACCGAGGCACCGGTTGACCCGCTCGCCGCGGATGACGTGAATAAGACCGAGCTCAACGTCTCCCGCAAGACGGCCAAATAGAGTTTCGCACGCTCTAAGAATTAACCGTCTAGATAAAGAAGGGAGGAGCGAACACCATGGCTAATCTTCGTGAACTGCGTGACCGTATCCGGTCCGTCAATTCCACCAAGAAGATCACCAAGGCACAGGAGCTCATTGCTACCTCGCGCATTACCAAGGCTCAGGCCAGGGTAGAGGCGTCCCAGCCTTATGCACGTGAACTGTCCAACGTGCTCAACAAGCTGGCGGCGCACACGTCCCTGGATCACCCGATGCTCCGGGAACGCGAAGATGCAAAGGTGGCCGCCATTCTCGTGGTCTCTTCGGACCGCGGTATGTGCGGTGGCTACAACAACAACATCTTCAAGAAGGCGGCCGAGCTGGAAGCCCTGCTCAAGAGTGAGGGTTTCGAGACCGTCCGCTACGTGACCGGCAACAAGGGCGTTGGCTTCTACAAGTTCCGTGAGGCCGAGGTCGCAGGCAGCTGGACTGGATTCTCGCAGGATCCGACCTGGGAGAAGACGCACGACGTGCGCCGCCACATCATCGACGGCTTCGTTGCCGGTTCCAATGGCCAGGCCAAGACCCGCGAGGGTATTCACGTGGAAGGCGAGACCGTTCGCGGTTTCGACCAGGTCCACGTTGTGTACACCGAGTTCGAGTCCATGCTGACCCAGACCGCGCGTGTGCAGCAGCTGCTGCCGGTGGTACCGGTTATCGAGGAAGAGGACTACAACATGGGTGAGTCCGCGCTTTCCGACGCCGAGCCGAACAATCAGATCACTCCTGATTACGACTTCGAGCCGGATGCGGACACCCTCATGGACGCACTGCTTCCGCAGTACGTTTCCCGCCTCCTGTTTGCGATGTTCTTGGAGTCCTCGGCCTCCGAGTCCGCCGCACGCCGTACCGCAATGAAGTCTGCAACTGACAACGCAACCGAGCTGGTCAAGGACCTCTCGCGCGTGGCCAACCAGGCCCGTCAGGCGCAGATTACCCAAGAAATCACAGAGATCGTCGGTGGCGCTGGGGCGCTCGCCGAAAGCGCAGAAAGTGACTAGATTATGACTACAGCTCTGCAAGAGCAGAACACACAGTCGTCGGCTACCGCCGGCCGTGTGGTGCGTGTCATCGGTCCGGTCGTCGACGTGGAGTTTCCGCGTGGCGGGCTGCCGGCACTGTACAACGCACTGACCGTCGAGGTTTCCCTCGAGGCTGTTGCAAAGACCGTCACCCTTGAGGTCGCTCAGCACCTCGGTGACAACCTCGTCCGTGCCGTGTCCATGGCTCCGACCGACGGCCTCGTCCGCGGTGCAGCCGTGACCGACACCGGCAAGCCGATTTCCGTCCCGGTGGGCGATGTGGTCAAGGGCCACGTCTTTAACGCCCTCGGTGACTGTCTTGACCAGCCGGGTCTGGGCCGCGACGGCGAGCAGTGGGGCATCCACCGCGAGCCGCCGGCATTCGACCAGCTGGAGGGTAAGACCGAGATCCTGGAGACCGGTATTAAGGTCATCGACCTGCTGACCCCGTACGTGAAGGGCGGCAAGATCGGCCTCTTCGGTGGTGCAGGTGTGGGTAAGACCGTTCTTATCCAGGAGATGATTACTCGTATCGCACGCGAGTTCTCCGGTACCTCCGTCTTCGCCGGCGTCGGCGAGCGCACCCGTGAGGGCACCGACCTCTTCCTCGAGATGGAGGAGATGGGCGTTCTTCAAGACACCGCACTTGTCTTCGGCCAGATGGATGAGCCGCCAGGAGTCCGTATGCGAGTGGCTCTGTCCGGCCTGACCATGGCGGAGTACTTCCGCGATGTTCAGAACCAGGACGTGCTGCTGTTCATCGACAACATCTTCCGTTTCACCCAGGCCGGTTCTGAGGTGTCGACCCTGCTGGGCCGTATGCCTTCTGCCGTGGGTTACCAGCCGACCCTGGCTGATGAGATGGGTGTGCTGCAGGAGCGTATTACGTCCACCAAGGGTAAGTCCATTACCTCCCTGCAGGCCGTGTACGTGCCGGCCGATGACTACACCGACCCGGCTCCGGCGACCACCTTCGCCCACCTCGATGCCACCACCGAGTTGGACCGTGGTATTGCTTCGAAGGGTATTTACCCGGCAGTGAACCCGCTGACCTCTACCTCTCGTATTCTGGAGCCGTCCATCGTGGGCGAGCGCCACTACGAGGTGGCACAGCGTGTCATCGGTATCCTGCAGAAGAACAAGGAGCTCCAGGACATCATCGCCATCCTTGGTATGGACGAGCTGTCTGAGGAAGACAAGATCACCGTTCAGCGTGCTCGCCGCATCGAGCGCTTCCTTGGCCAGAACTTCTTCGTCGCAGAAAAGTTCACCGGCCTGCCGGGCTCCTACGTGCCGCTGGCCGATACCATCGATGCTTTCGAGCGCATCTGCAACGGCGAATTCGACCACTACCCGGAGCAGGCCTTCAACGGCCTGGGTGGCTTGGACGACGTCGAGGCTGCGTACAAGAAGCTGACCGAGAAGAAGTAGGGAGAGGCACATGGCTGACATCACCGCCGAATTGGTTTCCGTCGAGCGCCTGCTGTGGACCGGAAAGGCCACCATGGTGACGGCTGAAACCACCGAGGGTGAGATCGGCGTGCTTCCTGGCCATGAGCCCATGGTTGGTCAGTTGATCGACAATGGCGTAGTGACCATCCACCCGGCCGACGGCGAGCGTCGCGTCGCCGCTGTCCAGGGTGGCTTCCTCTCCGTGTCCGAGAACAAGATCACCGTCCTCGCCGATTGGGCCATCTGGGCCTCGGAGGTCGATGAAGCACAGGCACAGGAAGACCTGAAGTCTGAGCGCGAGCTGACGAGGTCCCGTGGCGATGCCGCATTGCGCGCCGCCCGCCGCTTCAACAGCTAACGGATGAGCGGAGAGGGAAACGACGGGCAGCAATGACCGCCCTTCCCACTCTCACCTAGGAACCCCACACCCTCGCTAAGAGGGGGTGGGGTTCCTTCGTGATCTGCGCCAAGGTCAAGCAAGGACTAGCATTGTCTCCTCCGCGAGCGGTAGAATCAACGCAACGTTTCTTACTCGCGGTGAAGGAAATCAACCCATGAACTCTCAGGTGCTCCAAGGGCTATCTATTCTTTTAGGTCTGTGCGCACTGATTCTTCTGGTTGTCGTCATTCTGGCCGCAGTACGGTTTTTTACGGTGCGTTCCCGCGGAACGAGCATCCTTCTGCGCCGGCTTCCTTCGAAGGATTCCCATACGTGGCGCCACGGCCTCGTGCGTTATGACGGCGAGTATATGGAGTACTTCAAGCTTCGCTCCGTATTGCCGCGCGCCAACAAACGCTTTAATCGCCTCGACATCGAACTGGGCAGCACCCGCCCAATGGATGATGACGAGGCTTCTTTTATGCCCTCTGGTCACCAGATCATCCGGATTAGCATCGATGGGCGGGACTATGAGATTGCTTCCGATGCGCACGGAATCATGGCCTTGAATGCGTGGGTGGAATCGGCGCCGTCGAAGCGCCAAGAGAAGTTGGATTATCGCCAGATGCGCCAGCGAGCTACCCGCTTACCAAAGAAGTAGCGCCCAACGATAGGGTAGAGGGCATGCGTGTTGTCATCGCCCAATGCTCGGTAGATTACGTAGGCCGTCTCGACGCCCACCTTCCCATGGCGGACCGTCTCATCCTCATCAAAGCCGATGGTTCGGTGTCCATCCATGCGGATGACCGTGCCTATAAGCCGCTGAACTGGATGACTCCGCCGTGCACCTTTGAGGAGTCGGCGATTGAGGATATCGACGGCGAGGACACAGGAGAGAAACTGTGGCTGGTAGAAAACCCGAAAGGTGAGCAGCTGCGCATCACCATCGCCCAGATCCACCAGGAGATTGACATGGATCTGGGAGAAGACCCCGGCTTGGTCAAGGATGGCGTGGAAGCCCACTTGCAGGAGCTGTTGGCGGAACATATCGAAACGTTGGGGGAGAAGTACTCGCTGGTGCGCCGCGAATATCCCACGGCCATCGGGCCGGTGGACATCATGGCCAAGAACTCCAAGAATGAATTCGTAGCGGTCGAGGTCAAGCGCCGCGGCGGAATTGATGGCGTCGAGCAGCTCACGCGCTACCTTGAGCTGCTCAACCGCGATGACTTGCTAGCGCCGGTCCACGGGGTGTTCGCAGCGCAGGAAATCAAGCCACAAGCGCGGACCTTGGCGGAAGACCGCGGTATCCGTTGCGTCGTCCTGGACTACCAAGAGCTGCGCGGCATCGAGTCCAACGAGCTGCGGTTGTTCTAGTGCCACGCCGCAACCGCAGAATTCGTGAGGAGCCGCGCTCCCTGCCGCGCGATGGAAGCTCGTTCCTCGGCTCGCAGACGGTACCAGGGCCGAGCTGGACCAATGGCGAACCATTTCTCATGCGGCACGTCGGTAGTGCCGCCGCCCAGAAGTATTACGTGTGTCCGGGATGCAACCACAACATCCCTCCTGGGGTAGCGCACATTGTGGCGTGGCCGCGGGATACCGGTGGGCGCGCTGACGACCGTCGCCATTGGCACCGGCACTGCTGGGAGCGGCGGTAGGATAGCGGGCATGATTGTTGCCTTTTCCGTAGCCCCCTCCGTCGTGGGCGATGAACGCGCTGAGATGTCCGAGGCCGTCGCCGAAGCCGTGCGTGTTGTCCGTGCTTCCGGCTTACCCAATGAGACCAATGCCATGTTTACCCTTGTTGAAGGCGAGTGGGATGAGGTCTTCGCGGTTATCAAGGAAGCCACCGATGCCGTGCGCGCGGTTTCGCCCCGCACGAGCCTGGTGATTAAAGCCGATATCCGCGAAGGCGTGACCGGGCAGATAACCCAAAAAGTAGATTCCGTTAATCGTTACCTGGAGGAGAATAAGTGACCGGACCGTACGTAGGAGGAGCCCTCGACCTCGGCGCCATCAAACAGCAGGCGGAGGCGCGGGCGCAAGCTCAATCCGCAACTGCCGGAGCTGCTAACTCCGGCGGAGGAATTGCCCCTTTCTTCGAGGTCACCGAGCAGAACTTTGAGAATGACTTGGTGCGCCGTTCCGCGGAGGTGCCGGTTATCGCTCTGATCGGCTCGCCTCGCTCCCCGGCCTCCGAGCAGCTCAAGAAGGACTTCGAGGAGATGGCGGCCGCCGGTGGGCTGAAATTCATCGTGGGCTATATCAACGCTGATGTCGTGCCCCAGGTGGCGCAGGTCTTCGGTGTGCAGAATCTGCCGACTACCGTTGCCATCGCTGCCGGGCAGCCCGTCACCAACTTCGAAGGCGAGCAGCCGCGCGAGAACCTGGAGCAGTGGATCGCGGCGATCGTCGATAAGCTCGGCCCCCAGCTCAAGGGCTTGCCTGACCAAGATGTGGTGGGGGACAACCCCGAGGAAGAAGCAGCGGATCCGCGCCTGGGCCTGGCTGAGGATGCGCTCAACCGTGGCGATTTCGACGCTGCCATCGCTACCTACGAGGAGATTCTGGCCGCCGTGCCGGACAATGCCGAGATTAAACAGGCGCGCGACACCACTCTGCTGCTCAAGCGTTTGGACCCGGCTAACCGTAGCGAGGACCCCATCGCCGCCGCCGATGCCGCCCCAGAGGACGTGGCAAAGCAGCTCGACGCCGCCGACGCGGAGGTCGTCGCCGGTGCCCCTGACCGAGCTTTCGAGCGCCTCATTGAGGCCATGAAGCGCACCGCTGGGGATGAGAAGGAACAGCTCAAGACCCGCCTCTTGGAGCTCTTTGGTCTCTTTGATTCCGGTGACCCGCGCGTACTGGCCGCACGCACGAAGCTGGCCAGCGCGTTGTATTAAAGACGGCGTAGAAATAGTGCCCAGCTTGTGCCGGGCCCGAGAGCGACCTTCCCGGACTGTCGCGGGCTGGACCCTCAGGATGACTCAGTTGAGTCTTCTCCTGAGGGTCTTTTTTGCGTTCAAGCAATGAGGTGACGTATGGCATGTTAAATTGCTTTTTGTGCGATACAGCACAATGGTTGTTTGACTCTTTCTGGAGGACTCTCATGCGCAAGCTCCTCGGCGTTGTTGGCGCCGCCTCTCTTGCTCTTACCCTTGCCGCCTGCGGAAGCGATAGCTCCGATAGTGCCGGCGGATCAAACTATGTTCGCGTGCTCGGTACCGAACCGCAGCAGGGGCTCATTCCCGCGATGACGAATGAGAACGGCGGCGGACGCATCGTCGACATGCTGTTTTCCGGATTGGTGTACTACGACGCCGACGGCAACGTGCACAACGAGATGGCGGAGTCCATCGACAAGGAAGGGGAGAAGACCTACAAGGTCACGCTCAAGCCTGACCTGAAGTTCTCTGATGGCTCAGCCGTGACGGCTGATTCTTTCGTCGATACGTGGAACTACGCGGTGGCCAATGAACAACTTAATGAGAGCTTCTTCTCCTCCATCAAGGGCTACGGGGAAGGCGTCAAAGAAATGGAAGGCCTCAAGGTCATCGATGAGCGCACCTTCACCATCGAACTCACCCAACCGGAGAGCGACTTTCCGAGCCGCTTGGGCTACAACGCCTACTTCCCGGTTCCGGCGGCCGCGCTGGAGGACCCACAGGCTTTCGGCGAGACCCCGGTGTCCAACGGTCCCTACAAGATCAAGGAATGGAACCACAACCAGAACCTGATCATCGAGCCGAACCCGGAGTACAAGGGCGACCGCGCAGCGCAGAACGACGGCATCGAATTCGCCTTCTACGCCGATTCCAGCGCGGCCTACATGGACCTGTTGGCGAATAACCTCGACGTGCTCGAAGCGATCCCGTCGTCCGCTTTCGGCAGCTATGAGCAGGACCTGGCCGGCCGTCAGGAGACCAAGCCGGCCGCTACCTATCTGGAGATGACCATCCACATGGAGACCCCGCACTTTAGCGGGGAAGAAGGCACGCTGCGCCGCAAGGCAATCTCGATGGCTATCAACCGTGAGGAGATCGCGGAGACCATCTTCCATGGCACCCGCACACCGGCCCGCGAGTTCACGTCACCGGTGCTGAACGGATACAACGACAGCCTGCCCGGTTCGGAAAACCTGGACTATAACCCGGAGGAGGCGAAGAAGCTGTGGGCGGAGGCCGATAAGATGTACGGTGCTTTTGAAGGCTCGTTCCCGATCAACTACAACACCGATGGTGATAACAAGGACTGGGCCGATGCCGTGGCTAACAACATCAGCAACACGCTGGGAATCCAGGCCGTGGGCAACCCTTACCCGGACTTCAAGTCCTTCCGCGATGCCTACCGCACCGAGCGGATGGATGGCGCCTACCGCACGGCGTGGTTCGCCGACTATCCCTCCATGGGCAACTTCCTAGGGCCGAACTTCACCACGGGCGTGGCCTCCAATGACTCGAAGTACTCCAACCCGGAGTTTGATGAGCTCATCGTCAAGGCCAACGGCGCCGCAAATGAGGAGGAAGCCGCGAAGCTCTACAACCAGGCACAAGAGCTGCTGCTGCGTGACCTTCCTTCGATCCCGCTGTTCTACCCGAACGTGGTCGGCGGCTGGTCCGAGAACGTCGAGGACGTGACGTTCAACTGGAAGTCCCTGCCGGTGTACTACGCGGTGAAGAAGAACTAGCGCTCTGGTCCTACTGGCACACCGCAACACGATTACAGTAGGGTGGCATGACCTCCGTACTTTTTCTTTGTAATACCAACCGCGGTAAGTCCCAGATGGCGGCTGCCTTAGCCAGGAAGCACGCCCCCGATTGGGAGATTTACTCCGCTGGAGTAAAGACCACTGAACAGCATCGTGAGCAGGGCGTTAATGCTGAGGCGCAGACCTCCCTTGCAAAGGTCGGCGCCGACATGGCAGGTACGCCGACCTTGATTGATTCCGACCTCGCATCTTCGGTGGACCACGTCATCGTCGTCGGTGATGCCGACTATGACGGAGTGGCTGAGCGTTGGGAGATTGAGGACCCGTCCGTACGCGGCCTAGAGGGAGATGAGCGAATGGATGCGCTGCGCGATGACATTGATGCTCGCGTACGAGCTTTCCTTGATGTTCACGCGCAGGACTGAAAACTAAAACTGCCCGAGTTGCCAAAGATCCCCGCCGAGATTCAAGATCTGGCCAGAACTTTGGCAACTGGGGCAGTTGTGTTTCTCAGGCCTTGCTTGCGACGAGCGTGAGCACGCGCCGAGCCAGGCTCGGCGCTAGGCCGCGCAGCTTAGCCACGGAAGGCGTACCACTGCACCGAGTTGGCCGGCAGGTGCAGCTGTACGTGGTTGCCTTCGGAGCGCACGCGGTGGGCAAGGTCGTTGCCGGCACCCTGGTAGACGGCGTCGTCTGTGTTGATGACTAGCTCCCACTCGCCATCGCGCGGCACCCAGAGGTCATAGTTTGGCACCGAGCTGCCGGAGAAGTTGCACACTGCCAACAAGGCGGAGCCGTCCTTGCCATAGCGGACGTAGCCGAGCATGTTGTTGTTGGCGTCGTCAGCCTTGACCCACTGGAAGCCATCCTGCGTGAAGTCCTGTGTCCACAGGGCCGGCTGTTGCTTGTACACCGCGTTGAGGTCGCGCACCAGGCGCTTAATGCCGTGGTGCCACTCGTTGCCCCAGCCCTCCAAATTGGACCAGTCCACGGAGTGGCCCTCTGCCCATTCGGTGGTCTGGCCAAACTCCTGGCCCATGAACATCAGCTGCTTGCCCGGGTGGGAGAACATGTAGCCATACAGCGCGCGCAGGCCCGCGGCCTTATTCCAGTCATCGCCCGGCATGCGCTCCCACAAGGAGCCCTTGCCGTGGACCACTTCGTCGTGGCTAAACGGCAGTACGTAGCGCTCCGAGTAGGCGTAGACCATGGAGAAGGTGAGCTCACCGTGGTGGTAGCGGCGGTGAATCGGCTCGTGCTTAAAGTACTCCAGGGTGTCGTTCATCCAGCCCATGTTCCACTTCAGGCTAAAGCCCAGTCCGCCCTCGTGCGTCGGTGCGGTCACGCCCGGCCAGGAGGTGGATTCCTCGGCGATGGTCAGCACGCCCGGGTGGTTACGGTTTAGCGTGGCGTTGGTCTCCTGGAGGAATTGGACTGCCTCAAGGTTCTCGCGCCCGCCGTAAATATTGGGCAGCCATTCCTCGCGGGAGTAGTCCAGGTAGAGCATGGAAGCAACGGCGTCGACTCGCAGGCCATCCACGTGGAACTCCTCGGCCCAGTACAGGGCGTTAGCCACGAGGAAGTTGCGCACCTCGTTGCGGCCGAAGTCGAAGACGTAGGTGCCCCAATCGGCCTGCTCACCGCGGCGCGGGTCCAGGTGCTCGTAGAGTGCCTGCCCGTTGAAGCGGCCCAGCGCCCATTCGTCCTTGGGGAAGTGCGCGGGCACCCAGTCGATGAAGACGCCGATGCCAGCGTTATGCAAGTCGTCGATAAGCGCGCGCAGCTCATCCGGGGAGCCCCAGCGCGCGGAGGGAGCGTAGTAGCCGGAGACCTGGTAACCCCAGGAACCGCCGAAGGGGTGCTCGGCCACGGGCAGCAGCTCCACGTGGGTAAAGCCGTGCTCAACCAGGTAAGGGATGAGTTCTTCGCGCAAGCTGTTGTAGTTGGCGCCTACCTTCCAGGAGCCGACGTGGAGCTCGTAGACGCTCATCGGGACGTCGAGGTCCCCGGTGCGCTTGCTTATCCACTCCTCATCACTCCATTTGAAACTGGAGCGGGCCACCACGGAGGCGGTCTCCGGCGGGGCAATGGTGCGCTTGGCCAGGGGATCCGCCTTATCAATGCGCGGGGAGTTCTTGCCGTGGACCGCAAACTTATAGCGCTCGCCTTCGCCCACGCCGGGGATGAAGACCTCCCAAATGCCCGTGGAGCCGAGGCTGCGCATGGGGTACTGGGTAGGGTTCCAGCCGCAGAAGTCACCGACCACGGCAACGCCCTCCGCGTTGGGCGCCCATACGGCAAACGCGGTTCCTTCGACCTCACCCAGGTCGGTGGTGTAGCTCTTGAGATTTGCGCCCAGTACTTCCCAGAGGCGCTCGTGGCGGCCTTCCCCGATGAGGTGCTGATCCAATGTTCCCAAGGTGGGCAGGAAGTGATAGCCGTCCGCTACCTCGATGGCGGGCTGGCCCGGGTAGGTGATGCGCAGACGGTAGTCTGCTTCTTCGGTAAGCGGGGCCTCCCAGATATCATCCCCAACCGCGCGCATCGCGGTGGTGCCGGAAGCGGTGACGAGCTCGACGGCTTCGGCACCGGGGCGGCGAGTGTGGACGGTTCCGTCGTGCCAGCCATAAAAATCATGGGGCGCGTGGTGGCGGCAGTTGTTAAGGCGTTCGAGGTCTGAGGCCGGGATGTTCATAAAGACCAAATTACCGAACAACACCCGCTCGCGGGGCAGAAAAGAAACCCCGCGCTACCCATGAAGGGGGTACGGGTTCAGCGCGGGGTTTCAGGGGCCTAAGAACCTAGGCGCGGTAGTCGTTCACTCGGCGCCAGGCAATGCGCTCCTGTAGGTCATGGTGGGCTGGCGGGAGGATGAAGATGTGGGCGACGTCACGCAGCGGCTCCAGGCGCACGAAGTTGCGGTCGGACCACTCGTAGGCGGCACCACTGATGGTGTCTTGCACCGTGAAGTGTTCACCCGGATGGCGGCCCACCGCGGCCAGATCCACAAAGACCGTGGCCTCCTGAGCATTGCGCGGATCCAGGTTGACCACCACCAGCACTACGTTGCCGGTAGCAGGATCGGCCTTGGAGTAGGCGATGATGGCCTCGTTATCCGTGTTGTGGAAGCGCAGCGTGCGCAGCTGCTGGAGGGCCGGGTTTTCGCGGCGGATGAGGTTGAGCAGGCGGATATAGGATTCCAGGGAATCACCGGACTTGACGGCGGCCTGGAAGTCGCGCGGGCGCAGCTCGTACTTCTCCGAGTCGAGATATTCCTCGCTGCCCGGCTTGACGGCCTGGTGCTCGTAGAGCTCGAAGCCCGAGTACACGCCCCACAGCGGGGAGAGAGTCGCAGCCAGCGTAGCGCGAATGGCGAACATGGCGCGCCCACCGGTCTGCAGGGATTCGTGGAGAATATCCGGGGTATTGACAAAGAGGTTGGGGCGGCAGATATCGGCCTGCTCCACGTGCATCTGCGCGAATTCGGTGAGCTCGTGCTTGGAGGTCTGCCACGTGAAGTAGGTATAGGACTGCGTAAATCCTGCCTTGGCCAGGCCGAACAGGCGCGGAGCGCGGGTGAAGGCCTCGGCGAGGAAGATGACCTCCGGGTGAGTCACATGCACCTTGGAAATCAGCCAGTTCCAGAAGTTAGCCGGTTTGGTGTGCGGGTTGTCCACGCGGAAAGTATGGACGCCGGCCTCGATCCAGATCATGACGATGCGATAGATTTCCGCGTAGATGGCGTCCGGGTCGTTATCGAAGTTCAGCGGGTAGATGTCCTGGTACTTCTTCGGCGGGTTCTCCGCGTAGGCAATGGTGCCATCGGCCAGGACGGTGAAAAATTCCGGGTTGGTCTTGGCCCACGGGTGGTCCGGGGAGGCCTGCAGAGCCAGGTCCAGGGCCACCTCCAGGCCCAAGTCGGCGGCCTTCTTGACCAGCTCCTTGAAGTCCTCCATGGTGCCCAGGTCCGGGTGCGTGGTGGAGTGATCTTGGATGGCCCACGGCGAGCCCACATCATCGGGCTCAGCCACCACCGAATTGTTGCGGCCCTTGCGGTGCACCTTGCCAATGGGGTGGATGGGCGGGAAGTAAACGGTATCGAAACCCATGGCTGCCACTCGCTCGAGTGCCTGTGCCGTGGTCTTAAATGTGCCGTGCACGGGGTTGCCCTCGTCATCCCAGCCACCGGTCGAGCGTGGGAAGAGCTCGTACCAGGAGCTGTAGAGGGCCTTGTGGCGTTCCACGAGGACCTCGTGAATGTCACCCTCCACCAGCAGGTGCCGCAGGGGGTGGTGGTGGAGGACGTCCGCGACCTCGTCGGACAGCGCGGTGCGCACGCGCTTGTCGACGTCCCCCGTTTCATCCTTCAGCTCCTTCGCCGCCTTAAAGAGCAGATCCGCCTTGTCGCTCGGGCACTGGATTGCCGCCTCCTCGAAGAGCTCGGCGCCGTGCAAGAGATCGTTGCTGAGCTCCTGTGCGGATTGACCGGCCTCCATCTTCTTGACCACCGCGTTGCGCCAGGTGGACATCGGATCGGACCAGGCGTCGACGCGGAAGAACCAGCGGCCGGCAGTGGCCGGGCTAAACACGCCGTGGACCCGATCCGGGTTCTCCGGGTCCACCGTCATGGTCACGGCAGAAGTGGACGGGGAGTCAGTGTTCCACACCGACAGCGTCGCGGCGACGGCATCGTGGCCCTCACGCCACACCAGCGCGGTAACAGGAACGACCTCTCCGACAACGGCCTTCGAGGCTGCATTACCGGAGAGGGAGGGGCGGACATCGTCGATACCAAGGCGTTGAGTCATGCCCATAGAATAATGCAGCTGTGGCAGTTTCACCGGGGAAGGCTGTGTCAGTTTCACCGGGGGCGGAAGGTTTCGGCCACAATGGTGCGTGTGAACACTCCAGAGCAACAAAGCCAGCAAAACCCTGAACTTATGGACACCGACGAAGATTGGTTGATTGACTTCCGCGGCGTCGAACTGCGACGGGGTGGGCGCACGCTGGTGGGGCCCATCGACTGGCAGGTGGAGCTCGACGAACGCTGGGTCATCATCGGCCCCAACGGTGCGGGCAAGACCTCGCTGGTGCGGATGGCCGCCGCCGAAGAGTTTCCCTCCGCCGGCGTGGCATACCTGATGGGAGAGCGCCTAGGTAAGACGGATATGCGCGATCTGCGCGCCGCCATCGGCATTTCCTCCGCCGCCGTCCAACACCGAATCCCGGACAATGAGCGCGTCGATGACCTCGTGGTCTCCGCCGGCTATGCCGTGCTCGGCCGCTGGCGTGAGGACTACCAAGACATGGATTTCTCCCGCGCCGATGACATCCTGGCTCAAGTCGGCGCATCCCACTTGGCCAAGCGCACCTGGGGCACCCTTTCCGAAGGCGAGAAGAAGCGCGTCATCCTCGCCCGCGCGCTCATGGCCAACCCGGAGCTGCTCATCCTGGATGAGCCCTCCGCCGGCATGGACTTGGGTGGACGCGAGGACCTGGTGGGCTACCTCGGGGACCTAGCGCTCGATGCGGATGCCCCGGCGATTGTCATGATCACCCACCACGTGGAGGAAATACCTTACGGGTTTACGCATGCGATGCTCTTGGATGAGGGTAAGGTCGTGGCCAAAGGACTCATTAATTCTGTCCTGACGTCGGAAAACCTCTCCAAGGCCTTCCACCAGCCCATCCAGGTGGATCGCATTGGGGAGCGGTACTTCGCCCGGCGCACCCGCTAATCTCTAGTTCACCCCAAGAATTCTGCTCCTTCGCGGGCACGGAAAGTTGCATGAGCCAGTCCATCCACGACAGCCTTGACGCCATCGACCCTGGCGAAACCACCGGCTTCAATGGGGCACGCTTGGCCGCTACCGTCCTCCTGTTGCGCGATACCGCAGAGGGTCTGCGCGTGTGGATCCAGGAACGCGTGCGCACCATGCGCAATTACCCCGGCCACGTCGTGTTTCCCGGCGGCGGGGTAGACCCGCGTGACTTCCCACCCCGCACCTGGGACTCCGGCGAACTGTGGGCAGGCCGCTCAGTGGTGTCCATGGCACGCCGCATGGGTGTCACCAAGTACAAGGCCCACGCCCTTGTCTTCGCCGCGGCCCGGGAACTTTTCGAAGAGGCCGGCACGCTGCTGGCCATCCGCGAAGACGGCCTAGTCTCCGATGCCTCGCGCTATCACCGCGAGCGCGAGCTACTGGAATCCCACGAGATTTCTTTTACCGAATTCCTGGAACACAACGGCATGCGTGTCGACGCCGACATGTTCCTTCCCTGGTCCCGCTGGGCAGGTGAGGACAATGACCACTGGTTCGACACCTTCTTCTTCATCGGTGTGCTTCCCGAGGGCCAAGAACCGGATGGCGAAACAGGGGAGGCCGATGACGCCGGTTGGTTCGATCCACAACTGGTTCTCGACGGCTGGCGCGCCGGGCTGGTACGCCTAGCCATCCCCACCTGGGCGCAGCTCAAGCGCCTCACGTCCTATTCCAGCGTCAAGGAAGTCTTGGACGATGCCTCCTTCTCCGATCTGCGCCCCATCATCGGGGATCCCCGGGACGATGAACGCTACCGCGAGTACTTCACCACATTCCCCGTCAACCGCATCTAGAAAAGCACACCATGAGCTACACCCTGGACGAAGTCGCCTTTCTGCGCGAGAATGCAGCCGCCATCGACGCCGCCGCGGCGGACCTGGAGGGAACAAAGAAGGCGCACCTGAGGGACGTCGCCAAGCTGCAGGCCCAGTTCGGTGATTATGGGCGCGCCGTAGCCGAGCTCATTCAAGCCCGCAGCTCCGGAAAGCTGCCGCAAGACTGGCTTATGGACCACGACTCTGCACAACAGGCCACTCCACCCGCGGTGGCGGCTTACCGCGCGCAATTCCTCCAGGAGCGCAACGTGGACTTAGTCCACGACCTCACCTGCTCCATCGGCACCGAGGGGCAGGCTTATCGCCCCGGTGCTTATGTGGGCAGCGACCTGGATGCCTCGCGCGTGGCCATGGCGCGGCACAACATTGAGCATCCCGTCTTTCGCGCAGATGCGCTGACAACAACGACGACCGCCCAGGTCTGCATCGCCGATCCCGCCCGGCGCCAAGGCGGCAACCGCATCACCCGGCTTGACCAACTGCTACCACCACCGGCAGATCTGCTGGACACCCACGGTGAGATGGCCATCAAATGCGCGCCGGGAATCGACCACTCCGAATGGGAAGGTCTGGCCTGCGTGGTCAGCCTCGACGGCGGGGTGAAGGAAACCTGCCTGTACACCCCGGGCCTGGGAACGGGGAAGAGGGCAGTGGTCCTCAACACCACGCCCGAAGGAGTGACCACGGACGTCATTGATGACGGCATCGCAGAGCACGAGCTTCCCGACGCCGGCCCCATCGGCCGCTTTCTCATCGACCCCGACGGCGCCATCGTGCGCGCCGGGCTGGTGCGCCACTACGCCGCGCGGGAAGGCCTGCACCAGCTGGACCCGCGCATTGCCTACCTCACTGGTGACCGCCTGCCTAACGGCACCTCCGGATTTGAATTCATCGAGTTGGTCCCCATGAAGAAGCTCAAGGCGGCCATGGTTGCCCATGATGTTGGCTCGCTGGAAATCCTGGTACGCGGGCAAGACGTGAACCCGGATCAGTTGCGCAAGAAGCTCAAGCTTAAGGGTTCAACGGCCAAAACCCTCGTGGTCACGCGCATTGGTGCGAAGGGAGTCGCGGTGTTGTGTGGACCGCGAGTAGTATCGTCCGAAGGTAATTACGCACCCTAATAGTTTCAAAATTTACGGAAGGGGAAGTGCCCACATGCCAGTCATTGTGGCTCTGGTCAAGCACGTACCGGATACGTGGTCAACGAAGACCCTCGAGGCGGACCACACGTTGGACCGCACCTCGGTGGATAACGTCATCGATGAGGTCAACGAGTACTCCGTCGAACAGGCCTTGCGCCTGCGCGACGATAACGCTGATGCCGGCTATGAGGTCGTGGCGCTTACCATGGGCCCGGCGGCTGCCGACGAGGCCCTGCGCAAGGCCCTGGCCATGGGCGCGGACCACGCCGTGCACGTGACGGACGACGCCCTCGCCGGCGCCGACGCCCTGGCCACCGCCTGGGTTCTTAACGCCGCGATCAACAAGGTGGCTGAGAAATTCGGTGAGGTCCAGGTCATCACCTTGGGCAATAATTCCTCGGACGCCTCCACCGGGCTTATCGCAGGGCTCTTGGCCGAGTACCGCCAACTGCCCGCGCTCACGGAGCTCAAGGCAGCCTCCCTGGCCGGCGCCACCGCCACCGGCACCCGCGAGGACGCCCACGGCCATTGGGAACTTGAGGCCAACCTGCCGGCCATTCTGTCCTTTACGGATAAGGCCGACAAGCCGCGCTTCCCCAACTTCAAGGGCCTGATGGCCGCCAAGAAGGCTGAGGTCACCACGCTCGCCGTGGCGGACCTGGGCATCGACGGCGTGCCGTCCACCACCACGGTGACCGCCTCAGCGCAGCGCCCGGCCCGCACCGCCGGTGAGGTCATCACCGATCCTGATCCAGCCGTGGCTGCCGCCAAGGTCGCGGACTTCCTGGCCGCCAAGAATCTCATCGAGGGTTAAAGGAGAAAACACATGTCTCACGTTTATGTCCTAGTTGAGCACGAAGCAGAGCAGCTCAGCCCCGTTACCGGCGAGCTGATTACCGCCGCCCGCGCACTCGGTACCGTCTCCGCCGTGGTCGTGGCCAAGGACGCCGCCACCGCAGCTTCCTTCGACGCCGAGCTGGGCAACTTGGGCGCCGCCCAGGTGGTCCAGGCCACCGCTGCGGACTATGAGCAGCGCATCGTCACCCCGGAGGTCGACGCCCTCCACGCCCTGGCCGCCAATAACCCGGCGCCCATCGTGCTGGCCGCCACCCCGACCAACAACGAGATCGCCGGCCGCCTCGCCGCCCGCCTGGGCTCGGGCGCCCTGGTCAACGTCGACGCCATCAATGCTGACGGCTCCGCTCACCACACCATTTTCGGCGGCTCCTACGAGACCTCCTCCACGGCTACCGGCTCTGTGGTCTACACCCTGCGTCCTGGCTCCGTGGCTGCTGAGCCCCAGCCGGTTACCGCTGCACCGGCTCCCTTCGAGCTGCCAGCCGCCACCGCGAAGGACGTCACCGTCACCTCCTTCACCCCGGCAGAGAAGACCGCCCGTCCGGAGCTGACCTCCGCGAAGGTCGTCGTCGCCGGCGGCCGCGGCGTGGGCGACAAGTTCGCCGACGTGGTGGAGCCGCTTGCCGACGCCCTCGGTGGCGCCGTCGGCGCTACCCGCGACGCCGTGGACGAAGGCTTCTACGACCCGGCCCACCAGGTGGGCCAGACCGGCGTGACCGTCTCCCCGAAGCTCTACATCGGCCTGGGTATTTCCGGTGCTATCCAGCACACCTCCGGCATGCAGACCTCGGAGACCATCGTCGTGGTCAACCAGGATCAAGACGAGCCTTTCTTCCAGATCGCTGACCTCGGCGTGGTGGGCGACCTCCACGAGATCGCCCCGGCTCTGGTCAAGGAGCTCGAAGCCCGTAAGGGGGCCGGCAACTAATGCCTCGCTACCTCGATTACGCAGCCACCCAGCCCATGCGCCAAAGCGCGATCGACGCGTGGACAAAGGCAGCCAGTTCCCTCAACCCGGGCGCGTCCTATGCCTCGGGGCGCAAGGCACGCTCCGTGCTGGACGACGCCCGCGAGACCGTCGCCGAGCTTCTCGGCTGCGAACCCATCGAGGTCATCTTCACCTCCTCCGGCACGGAGGCCGACAACATCGCCATTCAGGGCCTCTTTCGCGCTGCGCAAAGCACAGAACCGGAGGCGGAGAAACGAATCGTTTCGACCCCCATCGAGCACCCCGCCGTGCTCGAAACCGTGGAGAAGCTTCGCGCTGAGCATGGTGCCACCGTTGACCTGCTTCCGGTTGATTCCACTGGCCACGTCAGCGACTTAAGCGCCTTGGATACCCCGGCCGCGGTGGCCACCTGCATGTGGGCTAACAACGAGACCGGTGCCATTCAGCCGGTCGCGGATATCACCGAGCGCGCCGCCGCGCAGAACACCCCAGTGCACATCGATGCCGTACAGGTCGCCGGCAAGCTGCCCATCAACTTCCATGAGCTGGGTGCCACCACATTGGCGGCCAGCGCCCACAAGTTCGGCGGGCCCCGCGGCATTGGCCTGCTGCTCGCACGCCGCACCCCGGCACCCCAACCCATCGCCTTCGGCGGCGGCCAAGAACGCGGCATTCGTCCCGGTACCGTGGACGTGGCTAGTGCGAGCGCCCTCGCCGCAGCTCTGCACGAGTCCGTCGCGGACATGGAGCAGGAGACCGCTCGACTGACTGCCCTGCGCGACAAGCTCAAGGCCGGCATCGAGTCGAGCATCGACAACGTCATCATCAACTCCGTCGAGCCCACCTTGGCCTCGCATCTGCACGTGTCTTTCCCGGGCACGGATGGCGACAGCCTCATCATGCTTCTTGACGCCGCCGGCATCGAAGCCTCCGCCGGCTCCGCCTGCCACGCCGGTGTCAACCGCATGTCCCACGTGCTCGAAGCCATGGGCATCGACGAGGAACACGGCCGCGGCAGCCTGCGCTTCAGCCTGGGGCGCCTCACCACCGACGAGGACATTGACGCCGTGTTGGCAGAGCTTCCTGAAATCATCCGCCGAGCACGCTCGGTCTAGGACACAACAGCTCCCGGCCAGTACCGGTGCGGAGGAATCCGGTGGACTCGTGGCCGTCGCCCTACAGCTTGGAGGGCATGGTGGCGGCGGGGCGTCGAAAAGCATGCCTAAGTTGTACCCGACGCTCGGGCGACGTACCCCGATTCGACGCTGGTTGAAAACTACCTGTTGTGCTTTCACGCAACCCGTCTTATTCTGGGCGCAACGATTGGTTCAGACTCGCGGAGCCTAGTCAGCAATTACTGGAGATACTGATGACTTCCTCAATAACGTTGACCTCGCATGAAGGTGCTCAGTTCGCTTTACCGTTTGGCGAAGGGACTATCCGTTTCGGTGACAATGCTGAGCAGGTGGTAGCGGTCCTCGGGGAGCCGGAGAATCACCCGAGTGAAAGCCCCTTGTACTACTCCCAAGCAAATATTCAGGTTCACATCGGTGACAACGGTGTCGAATTCATTGAGTTCGCAACCAACCCTGAAAAAGACGGTGTCACGGTGGAATGGGAAGGCCATACCCTCTCCCACATGAACGCCATCGAGTGCGCCGAGCTGTTGAAGAGGCTCAACGACGGGTCTCGGCTTGACGAAGATCAAGCTCCAGAGTCTTATGCTTTCGAGAAACTGGGGCTTAGCGTATGGCAACCGTACGCGCTTGCCGATGCCCGTGAGGAACTCGAGGAAGCGCGAGCTGGGGGTGCCGAGGGGGACGAACTAGAGTACTTCGAAGAAGAAGCCAGGATGGCAGAGTGCTTTGACGCCATCGGCCTGGGTTCTCGCGACTACATGAACCAGTACTTCTAGGCTTGCCTTTCTCCAGACCCGCGCCCCGCTTCGCGGAGACGATCGAGAGCGTACGAAATTATTGCCACACCCGACATCGAACACATGGTTCCACTGCGGGAACCCGATCTTGCGCTCGAGCACCTCTTGTCACGTGTTAAGCGAAATGAGCGACTACACGTCGTCGGGGTGAGCTCGAAAGAGTAGCGGTGGGGGCGTCGCCAAGCACTGCCCAAGTACTAGCAGTTGTAGCACCCGACAACGCAAACCAGTGGCCCCTGCCTGGGAAGTGGGTGTGGTGGTGCCGGTGAGGGCACGCTGCGTGGGAAATGTGACAAAAGAGTTCAGTGTTGCGCGTGTTGCATCTGTTACTCATGTTGTTAAAGCGGTAGTGTGACGCGCATGAGCCATGCACGTCGCCTTGTTACCGCCGCCGTTACCGCAGTAGCGGCCGTGGCACTGTCCGTATCCACCGCCGTTGCCATCCCGTCCACCGCACCTTCCGGTGTGGATGTCTCCGGCAATAACCACATGTCCCTTCGCGGAATCGATTGGGATGCCGTGAAGTCCGATGGGCAGTCCTATGCCTTTGTGAAGGCCACTGAGGGCGTTGGGTTTGTTAACAACCACTTCGTACGCGATGCCAATGCCGCCGCAGCTGCTGGACTGAAGGTCGGTGCCTACCACTACGCGCGCCCGGCTGGTGACGCCAAGCAGCAGGCGGCCAGCTTCGCCTCCCAGATTGCGCTGGTGCCGACGCAAACTCTCCCACCGGTGCTCGACATTGAGGTCGATGAGGGCCTGAGTACTGCTCAGCTGGAGGAGTGGATCGACACCTTCATGACTGAGGTGAAGACCCTAACCGGCCGCACGCCGATGCTGTACACCTACAAATACTTCTGGATGGGCCAGATGGGCAATTCCACGCGATTCTCCGAGTACCCTCTGTGGCTGGCCGCCTACCAGGACACCGCGCCGGACCCAGTCGGTGGCTGGGACAAGTTGGCTTTCTGGCAGCGCTCCGGTAGCGGCCGCGTTGCTGGCATCGAAACCGATGTTGACATGAACCTCTTTAACGGTACTGAGGCACAGCTGCAGTCCTTCTCCGGCGGCAACTACATTGATTTCGGCGGAATCTTGGATGACATGGTCATCCCGGGCGTTGACCTGGGCGACGACGCCGGCGTGCTGATCGCTGGAATCCTGGCCCTGGCAGCCGGTGCTGTAGCCGTTCCGGCCGTCGCCGATGCCGCCAAGAACGCGGGCCTCGATGTCGATGCGACCGGCCTCATTGAGCAGGCGGAAAAGCTGCTTAACGACGGCGCCATCAGCACTGATGACCTCAAGGACATGGCCAACAATGACGCCAGCATCGGCGATCTAGCCATCTTCCTTGATAACGCGCAGCACCTCCAGGACGTTGACGCCGATAACGTCAGCCAGCAGGACGTGGAGAACGCCGACCGTGCCGCACGCAGCGCTGGTCACGCCGCAGGCGTTGCGGTGCCGAATCTCGACGCCAAGCAGGTGGCGGACCTGCTCAATAGTCTGCGTTAATCGCTACGCGGTGATGGGGCGTCGTGGCGCGGATTAGCCCCCTTGAAGAAGCGGCGGGTCCAGGACTCGTCGCGAAAGTGCGCGGGCATCGCACCGGAGAGCAGCGGTTTAGCAAGCGCGGCGGCTTGCGGGGAGCCGTCGATAGGCAGCTCGGTGTCTGAGCCGATGAGGATAATGTTGCCGTAGCGCCGGCCTTTGAGCATGGGAGGGTCGGCAATAACGGCAACGTGTGCAAAGACTTCTGCCATTCCGGCGAGTTCTGCCTTCGCCCCTTGCAGGTCGGAGTGGTCACCGCAGTTGGCAACGTAAAGCCCGCCCGGAGTGAGCGTGGCGTGGGCGTGCTGGAAGAACTCTTGGGTGGTGAGAGGCTTTGGCGTGACGGCGCCGGCGAAGACGTCGCGGATGATGACGTCGAAGCGATTCGGAGGGAAGCCTTCCGTCACTGCGCGTGCCTCACCGGCGCGGATTTTCACGCGGGGAGCGGCAGGGATATCGGCCAGCTCACGGATGAGCTCGGCCAGTTTCGCGTCGAGCTCTACCACCGTGTTGTGGGAATCCGGCCACAGGTCAGCGAAGTAGCGGGGGAGAGAACAGCCACCGCCGCCCAAGTGGAGCAGGCGCTTGCCGGGCGCCGGGTTCTCCACCGCAGCGGCAATCCAACGCATGTACTCGAATTCGAGGGTACGTGGGTCTTCGGGGATGAGGTGTGAGGAGGGCACGCCGTTGATGTTGAGGATGAAGGCGCCATCGCGGAAGGGGTCGGCTTCGACGACAAGCTCCCCCGTGGAAATCTCGTAGGTGCCCGCGATTGAATCGGTCTTGTTGCGCTTTCTTCCCATAATGCCTTTTAGCTTAGGGAATAGAGCGTGAGTTCAGTGTGTTGGGGTATGGGGTACACCACGACTAGCCTAAGTGGACGAAAGAAGGAAGAAGGGGAAAGCATGCGAGTATTGGTAGCCATGTCCGGTGGCGTCGATTCCTCGGTCGCCGCGGCACGCGCGGTGGAGGCGGGTCACGAGGTCATTGGTGTGCACCTGGCCCTGCACAAGGATGCGCAGCAGACCCGTGAGAAAGCGCGCGGCTGCTGCTCCTTGGAGGATTCCGCCGATGCCCGCCGTATTTGTGACAAGCTCGGCATTCCTTTCTACGTGTGGGACTTCTCCGAGGAGTTCAAGGAAGCCGTCATCGGTGATTTCGTGGACTCCTACGCCCGCGGCGAAACCCCGAACCCCTGCCTGCGGTGCAACGAGAAGATCAAGTTCGCAGCCCTCCTGCGCAAGGGCATGGCACTCGGCTTTGATGCGGTGGCCACGGGCCACTACGCCACGATCGACGACGACGGCTACATGCGCCGCTCCCTCGATGAGAACAAGGACCAGTCCTATGTGCTGGGCGTTATTACCAAGGAGGAGCTGGACCACTGCTTCTTCCCGATTGGTGATACCCCGAAGCCGCAAATCCGCGAGGAGGCCAAGCGCCATGGATTCTCCACTGCGTCCAAGCCTGATTCTTATGACATTTGTTTCATCCCGGACGGCAATACCCAGGCCTTTTTGGGTCGTTCCATCGGCCTGCGTCCGGGCATGATCGTGGATACCGAGGGCAATGAGCTCAAGGAACACGATGGCGCGTGGAACTACACCATCGGCCAGCGCAAGGGCTTGGACATCAAGACGCCGACTGCCGACGGCTCCCCGCGCTACGTCACCGACATCGACGCGGCCACCGGCACCGTCACCGTCGGATCGCGCGCAGACCTGGCCGTGACCCGTATCGAGGCCGACCGCCTGAAGTACTTGCACCCAGCGATGGAAGGTGACTTCGACTGCGAGGTGCAGGTGCGCGCCCACGGTTCCGTCGTTCCCTGCCACGCTCACGTGGACCGCGAAGCCGACCGCATGACGCTGGAACTGAAGGAGCCGCTCTCCGGCGTGGCTCGTGGCCAGGCTGCCGTGCTCTACTTGCCGAGCCCGGACGAGCTAGGCGATATCGTGCTGGGCTCCGGCACCATCTGTGGGACCGAGTAGATGACGGGATTCGCCCTTGGCCCCATGCCCGGTACCTCCATGGCGGAGGCCGCGGACATCATCATGGGGGAGACCGAGCTCCCTGCCATCCCGCAGCTGCCCGAGCGTGGCCTCGGTTCCGACGCGGTGGGCCGCACGGCCAGCATGCTGGAGGCTATCTCCATCGACCGTGGCCCGCGCTCCTGGCGCATGACGGCGCGCCCGCAGTTGCTTACCCGCCGCACATGGGACCGCTTGGAGCGTGACCTCGACGAGGTTCAAGAGGTCTGGGGTGAGAGCGTGCCGCGCGTCAAGGTGCAAGCACTTGGCCCCTGGTCGCTGGGGGCAAGCATTGAGCTTTCCAACGGCCACCGCGTCCTCACCGACCGCGGTGCCTTCAACGAGCTGGCCGAGTCTTTGCTTCATGGTGTCCACGCCCACGCCGCGGATGTCGCGCGCCGTTTACACGGGGAGGTCGTCGTCCAGCTCGACGAGCCCCTGCTTGCCGACGTTGTGGCCGGGCGCATTCCTGGCACCACCGACTTCGATACCATCCCTGCTGTCCCGGACGAGGTCGCGTTTGACCTCCTGCAGTCCTTCGACGCAGATTACCTGCACGCCCCGCCGCTGTGGTCCCTCGCGCGTGCCGCAAAGACCTTCCTCACGACTTTCCGCGGCCTAGACACCCCGCGTCACCTCGACGGCCTGGGTGAGCACTTGAATGCCGGCCACCGCATCGCTCTGGGTATCGAAGGTTCCGATTCCCGCGCGGAGGCCATCACGCTGGCCCGTCACCTTGACCGCATCGGCATGCCACGCGAGCTGCTCATCGATCATTTCGACGTCTACCCAGTCAAGGCCTCCGCTCGTTCACTGCGCTCGGTATCCGAGACCGCCGATATCCTGATTCGCGACGCCGGTGACCTTTAACCCAGTTGTTAATCGACTCGTCCCAGGCTGTCCGTAGCGGTGAAGTAGGCCTCCATATACGGGATGACGAACTGGAGCCTGCCGTGGGCGGTGGGTTCGATGAGGTCGGCGTCGATAAGCCTTTGGCGTGTGGCCGATAGTGAGCGCACCGTCCGGTCCTGGTGCGCCGCAATGTTCTTGATTTCCGCCGTGCCGTCCTCCATAACCGCGCTCATCGCTTCGAGGAAGAGCCGCTGCGCCGGCGGAAGCGTCAGGGTAGCGGGCTGGTGGACTTGGGCCCCTAGAACTGAGATCGCCTCGGCTGACACCGCCGCGACGTCACGTTCCTCGATGCGGCTGCCGCCCTCACGCTGCGCCTTTCCCCAAGCCAGTGAACCCACTAGCTGCACCATGTAGGGGTAACCGCGGGACAGTCGCACCGCAGCCGCTACAGCATCGTCGGTGAACTCGAGCCCCGACTGCGCGGCGGTCTCGGTGAACGCTACCTCGGCGTTCGCGGGGGAGAGCGGCCCCAGAACGAACTTCTGCGCGCGGCGCAGGAAGGTCACGCCAGGCAGATCCAGCAGGTGGTTGACTCCCTGTGGAAGGCCCGCAGCGACAATGGCGACGTCGAGCTCATCGCGCACCAAGTCTTGGTAGGTCACGGCCAGGGAAGTTAGGTCCTCCGCGTCGGCGTCCTGTACCTCGTCGATGGTCAGCAGCACGCCAGTGCCTTTGAGCATGCCTAAAAGCTCGCGCAGGCGGGTGTTCAACGTGGGTTTGTAGGCTTCCTCAGTGTTGTGCTGGATGCCAATGGTTGCCACACCACCAATGCCGACGCGGTTGACCTTGTGCTTGTCCGCCGGGGCCAGCTTGTCCATGATGCGCGGGATGGTGGTGTCAACGAGCTCCTCCACCATGGAGCTGCGGCCTGAGGCCCGCAGGGTAATCCACCCGCGGCTAGAGGCGACATCTTCGAGCTCGTTGAGGAGCACCGTCTTACCGATGCCGCGGGCACCGCTGATGATGAGCGAGCGGCCCGGGCTGCCCGGCTGGGAGTCGAGTGCAGCCCGGAAGGTGTCGAGGACTGCCGTGCGGCCGACCCAAAAGAGTGGCGGAACGCCGAAGGTGGGGCGGAAGGGGTTTTCATGTGGGGGCATAGTCTCATCTTAGAACATCGGGAGATTTGGGAGACTTTTCAGAAAGTGGAGATTTGGGAGACTTTTCTGAGGGCGGCGACTAGTGAGACCAACGATCTCCCTAGTCCTCTATGCGTCTCGTCCGGCGCGGATTGCGGCGACGACGTCGAAGTCTCCCTTCATATCGATAGGTGCGCGACGGGAGAGTTCGGCCGCCTTTTCTTCGATGGGCTTTCTGTTGGCAGTGGATGGGGATGACGCGGCCATAGTGAGGATGTTGCGCACGTAGTCTTCGAGGGAAACACCAGCGTTAGCGGCGCGGTGCTGAAGAGTTGCGATGGTTGTACTGTCTACGTCCTGAATTTCAACGGTGCAGGTAGGGGAGGAGCTCATAGTGCTATCGTACGGGAGCTTCTTGACCAGCGTCTGCGTGGCTAGAAGGCTGCACGGCCTGCCAAGCTACCGCCCCGATGTGTAGCGAGCAGGCTGCTACAAGGGCGTACCACCAACCAAAACTGACCGAGGTATGCCAGGGCATGGCGTAGCCGATGAAGAGTATGGCGAGGATCGTAATCGTCGTGGTGCCAATGCTTTGAGCAATGGAATGGCGCTTTCTCAGGGCCTTCCATGCGGCCCAGAGCTCCGAAGCGGTGATGACTGCGAGCGCTACGGTGAGGAACATGGTTACTCCTTAAGATGCGAGCTCGTCGAATAGAGCTTGGGTAAGATCTTCGGTGCCGACAAGGGAATCGTTGTTGGCGAAGGCGGCGCGTTTGGTTTCCGGATCGATGATGAGCATGGTCGAGTAACCGTAGGTGCCGCCGTTGTGCCAGTACCCAGCATTGTCCTTGCTGGGAGGCTGCCAGCCGTAGTCGATATCGCCGTTCTTCATAAACCACTCAGCGAATTTGGCCATGTCACTCGCCGTGGAGCGGATCGCTCCCGCAGGTGCGGAGCCTTCCATCTCCCAGGGGTCAGCGTGGCGGCCGGTGGCGGTAAGTCCCCGTGGAGCGTCGGCAGGCACAGAGCCCGGCGTCATGAGGTAGGTCTCCGTCATGCCGGCCGGTTTGAAGATGCGCTCCTTGAGCATCTGCTCATAAGGCTGCCCGGCAACGGTCTCCACCATGTGGCCCAATAGTCCGTACCCAAGATTGGAATAGGACTCTTCGCCGCGGCCCTTCAACTTAGACTTCGTGGCTGCATCCATGATGTCCTCGGTGGTTTCGCCCTCATAAGGGTTGGCGCCGGTAATGGCCGAAATGAGGCTGCCTAGAACATCGTTGCTGGCCAGTCGAGGAAGGCCAGAAGTGTGATCGAGCAGATCCCTCACGGTGACATCGGCGACGGGTGCATCGCCAACCTTGAGGACTTCGCCGACGGTCGTGTCGGGGCTCAGCTTCCCCTCTTCAACGAGCTGGTGGGCCAGCTCGCCGGTAAACATCTTGGTGACGGAGCCAATTTCGACCTCCGTGTGCTCGTCGCTGCCTAGTCCCGCGAAGGTGGTCTTACCTTCTTGGATCGTGAAGGCGGTGAGGTTGTGGAAGCCGGACTCTGAGTGCTGTTCCAGCTGGGTGGCTAGGGTTTCGTCGCCAGTCTTGTCTTGTGCCAGCGTAATTCTCTGTGGGCCTGCGACAAGCAGGACGGCGGCAACGGCAGTAGCAGTGATGACGGCTAAGACAATTTTGCGCATTAATGGTCCTCGCTTGCGGTGATAATGGTGAGCAGGGGAATGACGCGGGGCGGGCGAATGGAGTATTCGCCGCCAGACTTCGTGGTCCAGCCCGCATGGGTTAGGGCGCTCAAGTGGTGGTAAGCGGTGCCGGTGGAGGAGACGATGTTTTCTTCGACGAGCTCGGCGGCGGTGGCGGGTGCGGCGAGGAGGCGGCGGAGGATTTCGCCGCGGACGGGATGGGCCAGCGCGGAGAGGCGCTCGAGATTCTCCGCCCAGCTCTCATCGGTAACGAACGTGGTGGGGCGCTGCCATTGATAGGCGTACGAGCGCTTGCCGACGTTTATGTTGCCGCCAAAGATGACGGAACCGTCGGGCAACTGCTCGTTGGGTGCGAGGGCGTCGACCAGCCAGTAGGTCGAGTCTTCTTCATTGCTGGCGGGTGTGGGCCTGGCGTCGGCAGTGTTCGTGCGCCTCTCGAGCGCGGCGACGCGCGCTTCAAGCTCGGCGAGGCGTGCTTCGACTGTTGTGTCCATGGAATCTAGAATTCCAGAATTCTAGAAACGTGGCAAGAGCTAGTTGAGGATTGGGTACTGGAGTTAAGAAATCATCGGCCACGCGGTGGAGACATCCGAGGCATCCCGACCGCGTCCTTCCAGGTACTTCTTGAAGGACTCGCGGTCCTTGTACCACTCGACGGCCTGGTATTCCATGAGCTCGTTGGTATCCATCTGTGCTAGCTCGGGGAAGTGCTGGCGCACTTGCTTCCAGGCCACGCGGGCGGCCGCGAGGGCGTCGGCAGTAGCCTCATGCGCGTTACTCAACTCCACGCCGTAATGGGCGGAGACCTCCTCCAAAGTGCGCTTGCCCTTGCGCCACTTGTCCTTCACCCGGTCGATGACGAAAGGATCGAACACCGGACCATTGACCGTGAACTCCCCGGTCAGCGCACGCAGTACGGAGAGATCGTAGGCGGCATTGTAGACAATGAGCGTAAGACCTTCCTCCCAGGCCTGGTAGATGGCATCGACCGTCTCCTTGAGGACTTCTTCGTGCGGGCGACCCTCCGCGCAGGCCTTCTCAGTAGTGATGCCGTGAATCTTGGCGGCTTCCTCGGGGATCTCCACGCCGGGGTCGGCGAGCATCTCCCGCTTATCTACCTCGCGCCCGTCGATACGAACCAGGGCAGAGGTGACGATGCGGGCTTCTTTGGGCTTTACGGAGGTGGTCTCGAGGTCGAAGGAGAGCATACGGGTGGCGTCGAAGTTCATGGACAACACTCTAGCGCCCGTCTCGGACACGCACTGTGGAAGTCCTGCAGAATGACGGACGAACCCTTGCAGAATGACCATCCGCAGGTCATAGGCATGTCCGGCAGCCCCGCTACACTAGTGACTCGTGAGTGATGCAGTAGATATCCAACGCGAATGGTCCGAGCTTGCCCAAGAAGTGCGCAAGCACCGCGAGCTGTACTACAACGGCGAGCCGTCGATTCCGGATGCGGACTTTGACGCGCTCTTCCAGCGCTTGCTGGCCTTGGAAGCAGAACACCCGGAGCTTCAAACTCCGGATTCGCCTACCCAGCAGGTGGGCGCTGCCCCGGAGGGCGCCGTTGACATTGAGCACCTGGAACGCCTGTACAGCTTGGACAACGTCTTTAGCGCCGAGGAATTGCAGGATTGGCTGGACCGCACCCCGGCAAAGGCCTATCTCACCGAGCTCAAGATTGATGGCCTGTCCATCGACTTGGTCTACCGTGATGGCAAGCTTGCCACGGCCGCCACGCGTGGTGATGGTCGCGTCGGCGAGGATATCACGGCTAATGCGCGCGTTATTCCCGATATCCCACGTGAGCTGACGGGCAGCGAAGAATACCCGGTTCCCTCCCTGGTAGAGGTCCGTGGCGAGGTGTACATGCGCCCGGATGAATTTGAGGAAATTAACTCCGCACGCCGCGAGGATGGCAAGCCGACCTTTGCCAATCCCCGTAACGCGGCCGCGGGCGGGCTGCGTATGAAGGACCCGGAGGACGTCAAGAAGCGCCGGCTCCACATGGTCTGCCACGGCATTGGCGCGCGCGAAGGATTCCAACCAGCCTCGCAACACGACGCCTACCAGGCCTTGGAAGCGTGGGGATTCCCGGTGTCGCCTTATACCCAGCGGGTCACCACCGCCAAGGAGGTTCAAGAGCGCGTGGCCTACTGGGAGGAACACCGCCACGATGCTTACTTCGAGATGGACGGGCTCGTCATCAAGGTCGACGACCTGGCCAGCCAGCGCTCCTTAGGCGCGACTTCACGTGCGCCACGTTGGGCCATCGCGTATAAGTACCCACCGGAGGAAGTCACCACCAAGCTGCTCAACATTGAGGTTGGCGTCGGTCGCACCGGGCGCGTGACGCCTTTCGCCATCATGGAACCAGTCTTTGTCTCCGGCTCGACGGTTTCCATGGCCACCCTGCACAACCAGTTCGAGGTCAAGAACAAGAACGTCCTCATCGGGGACACAATTGTCATCCGCAAGGCCGGAGAGATCATCCCTGAGGTACTCGGCCCCGTTCTAGACAAGCGCGATGGCAGCGAGACCGAATGGGTCTTCCCGGAGAACTGCCCTGCATGCGGCACGAAGCTGGCTCCGCAGAAGGAAGGCGACCAGGACTGGCGCTGCCCGAATACCCGCAGCTGCCCAGCGCAGCTGGCGGCGCGTCTGGAATACCTGGCTTCCCGCAAGGCGCTCGACATTGGTGAGCTGGGGGAGAAGGCGGCGGCGGACTTGATTTCTTCCGGAGTGCTCGTGGACGAGGCAGAACTCTTTGATCTCGATGAAGAAGCACTCCTTAAATCCTCGGTCTACACCACCCAGAAGGGCGCGCTCAACGCCTCGGGCAAGAAGCTGCTGGAGAACCTCAAAACCGCCCGCCAGGCTGAGTTCTGGCGAGTGCTCGTAGCGCTGTCCATCCGCCACGTTGGCCCCATTGCCGCACGTGCGTTAGCCACGCGGTTTGGCTCCATGGAGGCGCTGCGCGCAGCATCGGTGGAGGAGCTGGCGGATACCGATGGCGTGGGCGGCATCATCGCGGAATCCTTTAAGCAATGGTTTGAGGTGGACTGGCACGACAACATCGTGCAGAAGTGGACCGCCGCCGGGGTGACCATGGAGGAAGAATCCAGCGATAAGCCCGCGCAAACGATGGAGGGAATCACCGTGGTGGTGACCGGAACCCTAGAGAACTACAGTCGCGATTCCGCTAAGGAAGCCATCATATCCCGTGGCGGCAAGGCCTCCGGGTCGGTGTCGAAGAAGACCAACTATGTCGTCGTCGGAGAAAACGCCGGTTCAAAGGAACAGAAGGCCCGCGACCTTGGCTTGACCATCTTGGATGAGGAAGGCTTCAACCGCCTCCTTGAAACGGGCGAGGCATGAAGTTAGCCGCCTTCGACCTGGACGGCACTATCTACTTTGATGGCCACATGCCCGAAGACGTGCCGGAGGCGATTGCCGGTTGGCGCGCTGCGGGCAACCTTGCTGTCGTGGCCACGGGCAAGTCTCCTCATTCTGCTCGGCGTGCACTAGAGCCTTTTGGCGTTGACTTTGACTACTACCTGCTCTGCAACGGCACCGTCATCATGGATGGCTCTTATGAGTTGCTCTACGAAAACCATGTACCGCCCGAGGTGGTTCGTGCCGTGTATGAGCGGGTGCATGACACACCAAAGCTCGACCTCTATTGCACACGTTTGACAGGCCCGGACGGCTACCTCGTGCGCAACGTGGCGGGCGTGCACAACCCCATCATCAGTGAGCCCGTGCCGGTCCCGCCGTCACGCATTGAGGAAGAGGTCTTCCCGCTTGTTGCCGCCTGGACCCCGGGCAACCCAGACCTGCAGAGGAAGATCGCGCAGTGGGTCACGGACCGCTTTCTGGTAGGTACCGCGATGAACCGCAACTTCTTCGACATCATGCCGCCCGGTCACGACAAGGGCTTTGCCTTGACTTGGCTGCTTCGTCACCTGGAAGTTGAGCGCTCTGACATTGAGCTCATCACCTTCGGGGACGGGCACAATGACCTGCCCATGCATGCGCTTGCCGACGTCTCCCTCACCTTCCCCTGGGCACAACCCGACATCCACAAGGCGTGCACCGCGGTGGTGGACTCAGCCGTTGAAGGTCTAATACACTACGGTTCATGAAGATTGCGGCTTTAGACATGGATGGCACTGTTTACGTCAACGAAGACATAACAGAGGCCACACAAAAAGCCATCGCTGAGTGGCGTGCCGCAGGCAACTTGGCCGTCTCCGTGACGGGCAAGTCCATCGCCAATGCGCGCAACACACTCGAACCCTTCGGCGTGGAGCTGGACTACCACGTGCTCTACAACGGGACAGTCATCACCGGCGGCGACTATTCCATCCTGCACGAGGAGCATCTGCCGAGTGAGGTTGTGCAGTCCATTGTCGCTCGTTTCACCGGCCTGCCGTTGAATATCTACCTCACAGGCTTGTCTGGAGCCGACCAGGTAGCGTGGGATGGCCTCGCAGGACGCGAGTCCTCCATGGTGGCGAATACGGAAGTGGTGGATCCGGGGGACGTCGCCAAGCGCAGCACTGTGTTGTTGTCCCTGTGGATCCCTGGCAACCCTGAGCTGCGCCGCGAGGTGGACGAGTGGGTCCGCGAGAATTGTGCCGTCGAATCATCCTTTAACTGCGATTTCTACGACATCATGCCACCTGGCCATAACAAGGGTGAGGGCTTGACGCGGTTGCTTGATCATCTCGGCCACGAAAAAGCTGAACTCTACACCTTCGGCGATAGCTTCAATGATCTCTCGATGCACTCCATCGCCACCGAGTCCTTCACGTTCCCGGGGACCAAGATCACCGAAGAGGTGGACCACGTGGTCCCCGATGTCGCCGCGGGACTCAACTCGTTGCTTGCCCGCTAAGTAAGAAACGCACCCAAGATGGCACCCAAGTCACCCAAGTGCTCAACTTCGGAGGCGAGGTAATCGGGTCCACCAACGCGGCCCATCACCACCACGTAGTTCGTTCCCACGAGGGGAGCAGCGGCCAGCGCGGATTCGATGAGCGTCCAGGATTCCGGAATCCACGTGTCCTTTTCAGGGTTGAGCACGCGAGCCGTTGTGATGTTGAGGTCGGTGGGGATCGAGCCGTCGTCGGCAGGCGCGGCGTCCGACGCGGCGATGCGGCTGATGTTCTCGTCGTTCGCGATGACAATGGCCCAATTGGACGTCAGCGCCTTGGGGATGGCGGCGCAGACTTCACTCATTGCGGCCGTCACGTTGCGTTGTGCGGCAACCTTGGCCAGCACGTGGATTTGCCCGCGGCGGTCAACGCGACCGCTGAAGGGGCGAATGGAGTCGACCTCGACTCCTTCCACGGTCTGTGCTGCCGTGATGATCTCATCCGCCATGGTGGACTGGGGGAGATCCAAGACGATGTCATCCATGACCGTACCGTCTGGGAAATTCTCCACAATGTCGACGGAGCGGATATTGGCCTCGATGCTGCCCATCGCGTTGGCAAGGAGGCCAAGGCTGCCGGGGGTGTCAGGGAGAAGGACACGGACGAGGTACGACATATCGTTCTTTCTGGGGAAGGTGAATAAGTAGGGAGGGGATATTTGGCTTTCTAACTCGATCGATGTTACCCAACCTGTCGAATACTATTCAATAGTATGAGCTTCACTTAGGGGAGGAGTGGTGGTGGCGCGGCAACAGCTGTGCAGTACCATGGGTGCTTAGCTATCAACCGTCTCAATGAATAAAAGGATGGAGTTCGCGTGTCTGATATTTCGCGTGACGAGGTCGCGCACTTGGCAAAGCTGTCGCGATTGGCCCTGAGCGAGGAAGAACTGAAGCAGTTCGCCGCGCAGATCGACGAAATCGTGGACTCGGTGTCCGCGGTGGGCAAGGTCGAGGCTGAAGGTGTGGAGCCAATGTCGCACCCGCACTCCGTACATGCTCCAATGCGTGAGGACGTTATTGTGCGCACCCTCACCGCCGAACAGGCCCTGGACCAAGCGCCGGCAGCTGAAGATGACCGCTTCATGGTTCCGCAGATTCTGGGTGGAGGAGACGAATAAGAATGGCACAATTCATTGCGCCCACCGAGGGCATTACCGCACTGACCGCCGCCGAGCTGGCTGAGAAGATTCACTCCCGTGAGCTCACCTCCCGCGAAGTTACTCAGGCATTCTTGGATCGCATCGCGGAGACCGATGGCGAGCTCAACGCCTTCCTCCATGTTGGCGCGGAGGAAGCACTGGCGGCTGCCGACGCCGTCGATAAGGCCCTCGACGCCGGCGAAGAACCCGCCTCTGCCTTGGCTGGCGTGCCGCTAGCGCTCAAGGATCTCCTCGTTACTACCGACGCCCCCACGACCGCCGCCTCCAAAATGCTGGAGGGCTGGGTGTCACCTTATGACGCCACGCTGGTGACCAAGCTGCGCGAGGCCGGCATCCCGATTCTGGGTAAGACAAACCTTGACGAGTTCGCGATGGGTTCTTCTAACGAGAACTCTGCTTATGGCCCCGCGCACAACCCCTACGACACCGAGCGCACCCCGGGCGGCTCCGGCGGCGGCACTGCTGCGGCTCTCGCCTCGGGCCAGGCTCCGCTGGGAATCGGTACTGACACTGGTGGCTCGATCCGCCAGCCTGCTGCACTGACCAACACCGTTGGTGTCAAGCCGACGTACGGCACGGTGTCGCGTTACGGCCTCATCGCAGCTGCAAGCTCTCTGGACCAGGCAGGTCCGACTGCCCGCACGGTTCTGGATACCGCACTGCTGCACGAAATCATTGCCGGACACGATTCTTTTGATGCCACCTCCGTGGATAAGCCGGTTGCCCCGGTAGTCGCCGCCGCTAAGGAAGGCGCCAATGGCGACCTTTCCGGCGTCAAGGTTGGCCTGATCAAGCAATTCGAGCGCGACGGCTGGCAGCCGGGCGTGATGGAGGCCTACCACGCTGCGGTTGAGCAGTTGAAGAACCAGGGCGCGGAGATCGTCGAGGTTGACTGCCCGCACTTCGACGATGCACTAGCTGCGTACTACCTCATCATGCCGTGTGAGGTCTCCTCCAACCTGGCCCGCTTCGACGGCATGCGCTACGGCCTGCGTGTGGGCGATGACGGAACCCACTCCGCGGAAGTGGTTATGTCTCTGTCCCGCGCTGCTGGCTTTGGTCCTGAGGTTAAGCGCCGCATCATGCTGGGTACCTACGCGCTATCCGTCGGATATTACGACGCCTACTACCTTCAAGCGCAGCGTGTGCGCACCCTCATTGCACAGGACTTTGAGCGCGCTTTCGAACAGGTCGATGTCCTTGTTTCCCCGACCACGCCGACCACGGCCTTCAAGCTGGGGGAGAAGGTTGAGGATCCGATGGAGATGTACAACTTCGACCTCTGCACCCTGCCGCTGAACCTTGCCGGCGTGTGCGGCATGTCTGTACCCTCCGGCTTGGCGTCTGACACCAATCTGCCGACCGGCCTGCAGATCATGGCTCCGGCGTTCAAGGATGACCGCCTGTACAAGGTTGGTGCCGCCTACGAAGCGGGACGAAAGTAGCGCGCAGAACTGCACCTTGTAGTGCGCCTCGGCCGGTGACCTTTCACGGAAACGTGGGAGGCCACCGGTCTTCGTCGTTTTATTCGACGGTGGGTACGTTCCTGGGTTTGTAGTTGTTCCCTTTCTCGCAGCTGTGGCTCGTCGTTTGATTCGACGACTCGGGGTTTAGAAGGGGATGTCCTCGCCGCTGTCGGTGTCGGTGTTGGTCTGGGTTTCGGCTTTGGCTTTGGCTTGTTGTTGTGCGTAGTCGTCGAGTTCTTGTTTGAGCTGTTGGGCTTCTTCGCGCACACGTTTCCTGGTGGCGGTGATGTGTTGGGCGACTGTTTGTGCCCAGCGTTTCTGTTTTGGTGCCAGGGGTCCTTCTGCTTCGTTGATGGTCCAGGTACCGTCGGCGAAAAGCCAGATAGCATCCCCACTGTAGGGGTCCAGCAAGTATTTGAGGGTGCCATCGGTTTTCATGTTGTGATGGCCTTGGCATAAACATGCCAGGTTCTTCGGGTGTGTTGGCCCGCCTTCAGCCCAGTTGTGCCGGTGGTCAAGCTGGGTAAGAAAGGCAGGTTCCTCACACCCGCCGACCCGGCAGGTTCCGTCGCGGCCTTCGACGTGTTTGCGCATGACAACACCTGGTTGGTAGCCGTCTGCTTCGGCTACCTCGCCGGTTAGATCCCGGGTTTTATCATGCGGCATGGCTTCTTGCCGCCAGCCGAAGCCTTCAATAAAGGTTGGGGCATTCTCAATATCGCAGGCCTGATAGGTGTGTAGCACCACAGCGGCTGGAGGCTCAATCTCACCGGACAGCAGTTTCTTGACAGCATCCGGAATCGTCAGGTCGTGCTTGGCAGCGGTTTGGTGGATGAAGGCATCGAGTTTAATGCCGGTATCTTCAGTAACTTGGAGTTCTAGCCAGGCGGAGGTTCCGTTGGAAGAAAAGCGGTAGGTGTCTTTGGGGCGGGTGTCGCGATATGCGATGGAGTCATCCAGGGTTTTACAGATGTCGCGGACTTTGCGTCTGATTTGGCTGCGGGTGGGAAAAGCCTGATTCGCCTTAGTGGGGGTGAAAAAGTCAGCCAGGATAGTGTCGATGAAATCCAGGGTTTCAGCAGTCAAGGCGGTTAGTGCTGACATGGGTTGGTCAATAGCAATCAAGGACTCGATGTCGAGCAAGCACAAGGTGTCTTGTATGGCTTTGACTTTCGGCAGGCTATCAAGCCGGTGGATGGCACGCAGACCTGCTTTGATGTGACCTTCCGGAAGTGACCAGGCCGCCACTAAAGATAGGGCGGTGGTGTTGATATCGGCTTGCAGGCTGGGCATGGCAGCCTGCCAGGTGTCATAGATGGCACGGCGGGCTTTAGCGCGAGCAACCGCGTGTGGGTTATTAGGGTTGGTCGTTGAGAAGAAAAGGTAGGTGGGCGTGTGACAGTGGTGGTCATGGAAGTCTCCCCCGAGACAGATACTGGTTTAGAAGCTGTGTTCTAACCGTAATTCTAGTACCACATGGCCTGTTTGGCTATAGTCAGTGGTAAATTAATGTCAAGTCGCTACTATAAACGGGGGTAGTGGCACCCTGTTAGCCAGGACGTTCGGTAGGGTGCAGTAGGGGTAACGCGGATTCTAAGGATCGTGGAAACACCTGACCTTGATTGGTGGTGTTTGTGGTGTCGAGTCGTTGGGATCCTTCGCCGGATGTGGTGGAGCAGCTATGTTGCTTGGTTTCAGGTGGTCGTAGTGTG